>PQAH01000231.1 GCA_003105195.1 Bradyrhizobiaceae bacterium | reverse complement strand
AGGGCCTCGAGGGCGGCGCCGGCGCTGCCGCAGTGACGCACCAGCTCGTGGAAGGTGCGCGGGCCGACATTCTGGCTGCGGATCAGCCGCAGCCAGTCGAGGCGCTCCGCATCGGTGAGGCGCAGGCTCTTGCGCGTGTCGTCCACGGCTCCCCCCGGGCTCGGGGCAGAATGGCGCAGCCGGGCAGGGCTCGACAAGCAGCGCCCCGGGTGGGGCGCTACTTCTGCCCGATCCGCCCCTCGGTGCCGTGCCGCAGCCGCGCGATGTTGGCGCGGTGCATGAAGATGACCAGGGCGGTCAGCAGGACGAACAGCTCTGCCTCCTGGCGGAAGTCGAGCCACCACAGGATCGCGGGCGTGGCGAGGCTCGCGATCAGCGCGGCGAGCGAGGAATAGCGCGTGAGCGCGGCAACCATGAGCCAGATGCCGGCGAAGCCGAGCGCCGCCGGCCAGGCGAAGCCGATCAGCACGCCCAGATAGGTCGCGACCCCCTTGCCGCCCTTGAAGCGCAGCCAGACCGGGAAGAGATGGCCGAGGAAGGCGCCGAGGCCGGCGAGGATCGCGAGGTCCTGGCCGTAGAAGCGGTAGGCGATCATGACCGCGGCCGTGCCCTTGAGCATGTCGAGGAGCAGGGTCGCGGCGGCGAGGCCCTTGCGGCCGGTGCGCAGCACATTGGTCGCGCCGATATTGCGCGAGCCGATGGTGCGGATGTCCTCGGTGCCGGCGAGCCGCGTGAGGACCAGCCCGAACGGGATCGATCCGAGCAGGTAGCCGAAGGCGAGCGCCGCCGCGTAGTAGGGAAGCACGAGCTGCCAGTTGATCGGATGGAGCATGGGGCTTATCGCGCCGCTGCCGCGGAATGGATGCGCAAGCCGCGACGCGAGCCCGGCGTCATCCCGGCCGAGCGCAGCGAGAGCCGGGATCCGTCCACCCCAACATGACCCCGGTCTTTGCGTGGAGCGGCCTGCATCGACGCGTTCCGTGCTTCCATGGAAGGACCGGGAGTATGCATCCCGGCTCGCGCTCGCTTCGCTCGCTTGGCCGGGATGACGCGGGACGGTGCGCTACCCCGAAACGTACTCGTAGACGGTGCGGCCGGCAACGATGGTGCGGGTGACGCGGCCCTGCAGCTGCGCCTCGTCGAAGGGCGTGTTCTTGCACTTCGATTTCAGAGTGTCGGGGTCGAGCACCCATGGGGACTCGAGGTCGGCGACGATCACGTCGGCGGGGCTGCCGGGCTTGAGGCTGCCGCCGGGGAGCCCGAGCAGCTCGGCGGGGCGCGTCGACACGGCGCGCAGCAGCGTGGGGAGCCGCAGATCGCCCGCATGCACGAGCCGCAGGCCCGCCGCGAACATGGTCTCGATGCCGATCGCGCCCGGCGCCGCCTCGGCGAAGGGCAGGCGCTTGGTCTCGACGTCCTGCGGATTGTGGTCGGACATCACGACGTCGAGCAGGCCGTCGGCGAGGGCCCGCACGAGGGCGATGCGGTCCTCCTCGGCGCGCAAGGGCGGCGCCACCTTGAAGAAGGTCCGGTAGGAGGCGATGTCGACCTCGTTCAGCGTGAGGTGGTTGATCGAGGCCGAGGCCGAGACCGGGAGCCCCCGATCCTTGGCGCGGCGCAGCACCTCCAGCGACTCGCCGCAAGTGATCGAGGCCGCGTGGTAGCGCGCGCCGGTGAGCGCCACGAGGCGCACGTCGCGCTCCAGCATCACGGTCTCGGCCGCCGTGGGGATGCCGTGCAGGCCGAGACGGGCCGCGAACTCGCCCTCGTTCATGACGCCGTCGCCGACGAGGTCCGGGTCCTCGGTCTGGTGCACGATCACGGCGTCGAAGTCGTTGGCGTAGGTCAGCACGCGCCGCATCACCTGGGCGTTGGTGACGCTGCGCGCGCCGTCCGTGAAGGCGACCGCGCCGGCCGCCTTGAGCAGGCCGATCTCGGCCATCTCCTGGCCGGCGAGCCCCTTGGTGAGCGCGCCCATCGGGTGCACGTGCACGATCGCGGTGTCGCGCGCGCGGCGCAGCACGAAGTCGACGATGGCGGGGTCGTCGATCACCGGATTGGTGTCGGGCTGGCACACGACCGTGGTGACGCCGCCGGCGGCGGCCGCCTGGCTCGCGGTCGCCAGCGTCTCGCGGTACTCGGCGCCCGGCTCGCCGATGAAGGCCCGGATGTCGATGAGGCCCGGCGCCACCAGCCGGCCCTTGCAGTCGACCACCTCGGTGCCCTCGGGCACGCCGGAGGCGCGGATGCCCTGCTTGGCGTCGCGCACCACGCCGTCGGCGATCAGGAGGTCGCCGGGAAAATCGAGGTCGCGCGACGGATCGACGATCCGGGCATTGGTGAGCAGGATCGGGCGGCGGTCAGACAACATGTTTCTTCATGCGTTGGGGAGGTTCCGCGACAGCGCCTCGAGCACGGCCATGCGCACCGCGACCCCCATCTCGACCTGCTCGCGGATCAGCGACTGGGCGCCGTCGGCGATGGCGGAGTCGATCTCGACGCCGCGGTTCATGGGGCCGGGATGCATGACCAGCGCATCGGGCCTCGCATAGGCGAGCTTCTTGGCGTCGAGGCCGTAATAGTGGAAGTACTCCTGGCTCGAGGGCACGAAGGAGCCGTTCATGCGCTCGCGCTGCAGGCGCAGCATCATGACGATGTCGGCGTCGGCGAGGCCCTCGCGCATGTCGCGGAACACCTCGACGCCCATGCGCTCGACGCTCGGCGGCAAGAGGGTCGAGGGCGCGACCACGCGCACGCGCGCGCCGAGCGTGTTGAGCAGGATGATGTTCGAGCGCGCGACCCGCGAATGCAGGATGTCGCCGCAGATCGCCACCGTCAGGCCCTCGATGCGGCCCTTGTTGCGGCGGATGGTGAGCGCGTCGAGCAGCGCCTGGGTCGGGTGCTCGTGGGCGCCGTCGCCGGCATTGATCACCGAGCCGTCGACCTTGCGCGCGAGCAGTTCGACCGCGCCCGAGGACTGGTGGCGCACCACCAGGATGTCGGGATGCATGGCGTTGAGCGTGACCGCAGTGTCGATCAGGGTCTCGCCCTTGCGCATGGCCGAGGAGGAGACCGACATGTTCATGACATCGGCGCCGAGCCGCTTGCCGGCGAGCTCGAAGGAAGACTGGGTGCGGGTCGAGGATTCGAAGAACAGGTTGATCTGGGTGCGGCCGCGCAGCGAGGCGCGCTTCTTCTCGATCTGGCGGTTGAGCTCGACGAACTCCTCGGCGAGGTCGAGCAGGCCGGTGATCTCCTCCTCCGACAGCCCTTCGATCCCCAGCAGGTGACGCCGGCTGAAGACGAACGCGGTTTTCGGGGCGATGTTCATTAAAGCCACCCCTATAGGCGGAGTCGGGCGCGGGCGGCAAGGCGCGAGCAAGGCAATCCACGACCACGCAATCACGCTTGATTAGAATGCCTTCCAGATACTATTTTTCCGCGTATTACCTCTGGAGGGGGCCGAAATGGTGTCCGCACGGCGAGGGCGAGGGCGCCCAAACATCGGGGCCGTAAACCAAAAATTAGCTACGTCCGTGTTATTGTGAGACTGATCGTAGAGTATTACTTGAAAAGCCACGATGGCGTCGTGGTCGGATTTCTATTGGACTTGAATAAAGCAATGAATGAGGCACATCGGGCCCGTGACGACGACGGTCAGGCTGCGGTGCGCCGCCTTTTCCTCGACCACTTCCAGGGATTTTTGATCTCGAAGGAACCTTCGGCTCTACTCAAGCATTTGGAAACATTACGCCATTGGAAGGAGCAGAACGGATGGAGAGTGTTCCGCACCATCGATGAGCCATGCTTGGCCTTCGGAGCGCAGCGCACGGAAGACGGCTCGATTCGGCTGATGGCATTCGGCCTTTGTTACCGCTTTCCCGGCGGGGGCGTTCAGACCTGGTGGGACACCGAAATCAAAACCCGCGTGGAACGGCTGACATGAACGCCCGAAAAATCCTTGCCACCCGAATCGAGGATCTGGTCCCTCGTGCCGTCGAGTCGCGTCCGTTGCCCGTTGGTGGCGCATCGCCCGCAAAAGAGCTGACGCTCAAGGCCAATATCGACGCGCTGTTGAAGCATTCCTCCACTCCGGTCGACCCCGAGCTGCTCGAGCTGCTCAGACGCCAACTGCCGGAATGATGCCCCGATGACGTGGATGATCCTCTACGCCGATTTGATCGGCGGAATACTGGGGATCGCCGGCTCCGTCGTCCTGGCAACGCCATTGGTCTCCGAGATCGGGGAGAGGCGCCAATGGGAAGCGTTTCTCGACTTCCTCCAACGCTACTCTGCGCAACGCCCCGATCACGTGAAGACGCCCGAAGAAATTGCCGCGGAGCGTGAGATTCGCGATCATTTCCTGACCTCGAGGCTGGGTGGATATCGGCGCTATCGCAGAACCACGATGACCGGACTCGCCCTCCTGCTGGCGGCATTCGCATTTATGACTCTCGCCACCGGGCTTCGCGTCGTCAGCGAGTAACGCAGCCTGGCAGGGCCGCCGCGGCAACGGGCGTCCGCGGCGCCAGATCTGGGGCCGTGCTATGATCCGCCAGCCCCCAGGGAGCCACGCATGACGATCCAGACTCCGTTCGAGACGCACGACGTCTTCAACCAGTCGCCCCCTTACGAGAATGTCGACCTGTTCGCCAACGACCGGCCGCTGCGGGACGCGGTCGCGGCCTACGGGGCCGGCGCGGAGGCCGACGGACTGTCCGACTTCGGGCGCCGCTGGGGCGCGACCGAGATGTTCGAGGCGGCGCGGCTCGCCAACGAGAACACGCCCAAGCTCAAGTCGTTCGACACCAAGGGCTTCCGGCGCGACACGGTGGAATTCCACCCGGCCTATCACGAGTTCATGGCGGCCAGCATGGCGGACGGCCTGCACGCCTCGACCTGGACCGCGGAGGGGAGGCGGGCGGCGGCGCCGGCCGAGGTCGCGCGCGCGGCGCGCTATTACATGGTCGCGCAGGTCGAGAACGGACATCAGTGCCCGATCACCATGACGCGCGCCTGCGTCGGCGCGCTCGCGGTCGAGCACGCCGTGCTGGGCCGCCTCGCGCCGAAGCTCATGGCGCGGCAATACGACCCGAGCTTCCGGCCCTGGTGGGAGAAGAGCGCGATCACGCTCGGCATGGGCATGACCGAGAAGCAGGGCGGCACGGACGTGCGCACCAACACGACCACCGCGGCGCCCGCCGGCGAGGGCTATCGCATCACCGGGCACAAGTGGTTCATGTCGGCGCCGATGTGCGATGCCTTCCTGGTGCTCGCCCAGGCGCCCGGCGGGCTCACCTGCTTCCTGATGCCGCGCTTCCGCCCGGACGGGTCGGTGAACGGGCTGCGCTTCCAGCGCCTCAAGGACAAGCTCGGCAACCGCTCGAACGCCTCGTCCGAGGTGGAGTTCGTCGAGGCCTTCGCCTGGCGCGTGGGCGAGGAGGGCCGCGGCGTGCGCACCATCATCGAGATGGTGCAGCTCACCCGCGTCGACTGCTGCATCGGCTCGGCCGGCATGATGCGCATGGCGCTGAGCCAGGCGCTGCACCACGCGCGCCACCGCACCGTGTTCCAGCGCCGGCTCGCCGACCAGCCGATGATGCGCCAGCTCCTCGCCGACATGGCGCTCGAGTTGGAGGGCGTGACCACGCTGATGATCCGGCTGTGCGCGGCGCTCGACCGCGCGGCCGCCGATCCGGCCGAGGCGGCGTTCGCGCGCCTGCTCACGCCGGCCGTGAAGTTCTGGATCTGCAAGGCCGCGCCGGGCTTCATCTACGAGGCGATGGAGTGCCTCGGCGGCAACGGCTATGTCGAGGAGCTGCCGCTCGCGCGCATCTTCCGCGAGGCGCCCGTGAACGCGATCTGGGAAGGATCCGGCAACGTGATGTGCCTCGACGTGCTGCGCGCGCTTGCGCGCGAAGGGGAGGCCGCCGAGGCGGTGCTGGGCGGCCTCGCGCGGGCGACGCGCGACCTGCCGGGCAGCGCCGAGGCGGCCGGCTTCATCGCCGAGACGCTGCAGGCGCCCGACGGCGAGGCGCGGGCGCGC
>PQAH01000230.1 GCA_003105195.1 Bradyrhizobiaceae bacterium | reverse complement strand
GCGCGCGCCGCGGAGGTCGCGGGGCTTGCGGCCGCTCCGGCCACGGCGGCTCCGGCACCGGCCGAGCCGGTCGCGTCCGCCGGGCCCGCCGCGGAGACATCGATCGCGCCGTTCGCGCCCGGGGTGGAGCGCCAGCATGCCGCGGTGGAGGACCTGCGGCAGGAGATCGCGGCGCCGGAGGCGCAAGCCGCGGAAGACGTCGCGACCGAGGAGGGCGCGAAACCGAAGCACCACGGGCACCGCCGCAAGCCGGACGCGTGACCACGTTCCGGCCTCAAGGCGCCATCGGCCGCCTGCGGATGTGCGCCGGAAGCTTGCGGAAATCGAAGTCGGCGGGGTCGGCGAGGTTGGTGCCGGGCGCCGCGCAGGTGATGACCTCCTCGGCGATCTCCTGGAAGCCGGCGCGGAAATGCACCGAGCTCTTGAGCGCCACGATCCGGCGCGCGCGCGGATCGACGCCGAGATGCGAGAAGGTCTCGCGATGGATCGGCTGCTGGCGGATCGAGGCGAGAAGCACCTCGACGCCGCCCTGCCTGACGATCGCGGTCGGGCCCATCTCGACGGTCTTGGAGCGCAGCATCGGCGCGGTCCCTTCGAAGCTGCCGTCGCTCAGCGCCGTCACGGTCCAGGGTCCGGGCTGCGGCGCCTGGCCGGGGCCGGCGAGCCCGCCGCCGATCGCGGTGTCGAGGCGTGCACCGAGGCCGGCCGCATGCGCGGCGCGCGCGCTCGCCGGGTCGTGGAGGATGCCGACGATCGCGTCGCGCGCATCCTGGCGCAGGAGCTCGGCGATGATGCCGGTCGTGTTCGAGGGCGCGGCGGCGCCCGGATTGTCCTGGGTGTCGGCGAGCACGATCGGGCGGCGGGCGTTGCGCGACAGCGCGATCGCGGTCGCGACCGCCTCGGCGACCGGAACCACGCGCTGCGCCGCGTAGGCGGGCTCGGCCGCGACCACGGCGGCGGCGAGCCGGTCGACCGCGGCCGCGACGGTCGTCTCCTCGGCGCCGTAGCCGAACACGGCCGGTCCGCAGTCCGCGATATCGGCGGGCGGAAAGCCGGGCGTGAAGCTCAGGTGCACGCCGGTCTCGGCCTCGATCGCTTCCAGGGTCGCGTAGAGCTCGCGGGTCGGCGAGATCAGCGTGCAGCCGGCCGTGACCGGAACCAGGAAGGGGATGCGGCGGAAGGCGCGCGCCGGCCGCGGCCCCCAGGTCCGCACGCGGTCGAGCCAGTGCGCGACGCGGCGTCCGGTGTCGCCCCAGTCGACATGCGGATAGGTGCGATAGGCGGAGAGCAGGTTCGTCGCCTCGACCATGCGGGTCGACATGTTGGCGTGCAGGTCGAGGGTGCCGACGACCGGCACGTCGGGGCCGACCGCGGCGCGGATGCGCCGCAGCAGCTCGCCCTCCGCGTCGTCGTGGCCCTCCGCCACCATGGCGCCGTGCAGCTCGACGAAGACGATATCGGCGCGGGCCGCGCGATAGCCCGCGACCAGCGTGTCGCACATGCGCGCGAAGGCCGCGGCCGTGACCGGGCCGGCCGGTTGCGCCATCGCCCAGGCGACCGGCACGATCTCGTGGCCGCGCGCCTCCTCGACGAAGGCCGGCAGGCCGAGATTGAGGCCCGCGAGCGTCGCCAGCATGGCCTCGCCCTCGCAGGCCCCGGGCCAGGCGCCGGTGCGCGCGAAGTCCTCCCAGGTCGTCGGCGTGTCGACGAAGGTGCCGCTCTCGTGCAGGAAGCCGCCGACCGCGATGCGCATGGACAGATCCTATTCACGGGCAGGGTGGGCGTCGCGCGCACGCGGCCGCGCGACAAGCGAAGGACTCTCCCGCGCGATGCCCACGCGGACGCGTGGGCAAAATCGTATCGCGCTGATTGTACATGGTGGCAGCGCAAACGCGATCTTGCCCACCCTACGGATCAGCGCCCCTCGCGCCGCGCCATGAAGGCGAGGCGCTCGAACAGGTGCACGTCCTGCTCGTTCTTGAGCAGCGCGCCGTGCAGCGGCGGGATCAGCTTCTTGGGGTCGCGCTCGCGCAGGGTCTCGGGGCCGATGTCCTCGGCCATCAAGAGCTTGAGCCAGTCGAGCAGCTCGGAGGTGGAGGGCTTCTTCTTCAGGCCCGGAACGTCGCGGATGTCGTAGAACAGCCGCAGCGCCTCGGCGACCAGGCGCTGCTTGATGCCGGGGAAGTGCACCTCGACGATCGCGCGCATGGTGTCGGGGTCGGGGAAGCGGATGTAGTGGAAGAAGCAGCGGCGCAGGAAGGCGTCGGGCAGCTCCTTCTCGTTGTTGGAGGTGATCATCACGATCGGCCGGCGGCGCGCGCGGACGGTCTCGCCGGTCTCGTAGACGAAGAACTCCATGCGATCGAGCTCCTGCAGCAGGTCGTTGGGGAACTCGATGTCGGCCTTGTCGATCTCGTCGATCAGCAGCACCGGGCGCTCGTCCGCCGCGAAGGCCTCCCACAGCTTGCCGCGCTTGATGTAGTTGCGGATGTCCTTGACGCGTTCGTCGCCGAGCTGGCTGTCGCGCAGGCGCGAGACCGCGTCGTACTCGTAGAGCCCCTGAAGCGCCTTGGTGGTCGACTTGACATGCCACTCCAGCAAGGGGGCGCCCAATGCCTTGGCGACCTCGAGCGCCAGCACGGTCTTGCCGGTGCCGGGCTCGCCCTTCACGAGCAGCGGCCGCTCCAGGGTGATCGCCGCGTTGACGGCGACCTTCAGGTCGTCGGTCGCCACATACCCGCTGGTTCCTTCGAAACGCATTCCATGTCCTCTTCGGTTCGGCGGCACCCTAGGCAGCCGCCGGCCCCGGGGCAAGGCTCGCGCGATCGTGAGGACCAGGTGACCCGGCGGCTGTAACAAACCGGGCCCTGCCGGCGTAACTTGGCGTGACAGCAGATCGCAACGAGGTCTCCCATGCACCGGCTCTGGCTCTCTCTCGTGGTCCTGCTCCTCTCGGCGCCGGCCCAGGCCTCCCAGGCGGTCGCGACCTTCGCGGGCGGCTGCTTCTGGTGCGTGGAGGCGGACTTCGACAAGGTCGACGGGGTGATCAGCACCACCTCCGGCTACATGGGCGGCGACCCCGCCAAGGCGACCTACCGCCAGGTGTCGGCCGGCGGGACCGGCCATGCCGAGGTGGTGCGGATCGTCTACGACCCGGCCAAGGTCTCCTACGAGACGCTGCTCGACACCTTCTGGCGCAACATCGATCCGCTCGCGCAGGACCGGCAGTTCTGCGATTCCGGCGACCAGTATCGCAGCGCGATCTTCTTCCACACGGAGGAGCAACGGCGCGCGGCGGAAGCCACCAAGGCGAAGGTCGCCGAGCGCTTCAATCCGCGGCAGGTCTACACGCAGGTGGTGGCGGCCGGCCAGTTCTTCCCGGCCGAGGACTACCACCAGGACTACTATACGAAGAATCCCAGCCGTTACAGCTTCTACCGGTGGAATTGCGGCCGCGACCGGCGGCTCGAGCAGCTGTGGGGCAAGCCCGAGAAAGGACCCGCATCATGACCAATCGACGTGGACTGCTCGCCACCGCCGCGGCCGGCCTCGCGGGCCTCGGCCTGTGGCGCGCGAGCGAGACCGCCGCCGCCGCCGAGAAGGCCTTCGAGGTGGTCAGGAGCGACGCCGAGTGGCGCCGCATCCTCACGCCCGCGCAATACGACGTGCTGCGCAAGCACGGGACGGAGCGCGCCGGCACCAGCCCGCTCAATGCCGAGAAGCGCAAGGGCACCTACCATTGCGCGGGCTGCGAGCTGCCGCTGTTCTCCTCCGAGACCAAGTACGAGAGCGGCACCGGCTGGCCGAGCTTCCATGCGCCGCTCGACAACGCGATCGGCACCTCGGTCGACCGCGCCTTCTTCATGACCCGCACCGAGGTGCACTGCCGCCGCTGCGGCGGCCATCTCGGCCACGTCTTCGACGACGGCCCGCCGCCGACCGGCAAGCGCTACTGCATGAACGGCGTGGCGCTGAAGTTCGTGCCGGCCGAAGGGGCCGCGTAGACGCCGCGCCGGGGCCCGAACGGCCCGGCAAGTCTTTCCCAGCGCGGCAATTGATTCCCGGGCGCGGCCGGTCGGTTGCGCCCTAATTATTTGATATATATCGATAAATTATCCGGCACGAAGCTTGCGAGAGGAGGTCCGGATGAGCCGTGCCGGCGCGTGAGGCGCCAGCGGCGGCCAGCGGATCGACCGGAGGAAGCTTCGTTATGGGTATTTTCGGCGCGCTCACCACCGCGGTGACCGGACTTCGGGCGCAGTCCTTCGCGCTCGAGAACATCTCGGGCAACATCGCGAACTCGCAGACCACCGCCTTCAAGCGCGTCGACACCAGCTTCACGGACCTGATCCCGGACAACCCGCCGAGCAAGCAGCTCAGCGGCACGGTCCAGTCCTACTCGCGCGCCACCAACACGGTGCAGGGCGACCTGCAGAACGCCTCGATCAGCACCTTCATGGCGATCAACGGCGACGGCTACTTCATCGTCCAGAAGCCGGATTCCTTCGTCGACGGCCAGCCGGTGTTCGCGGGCACCGATCTCTACACGCGGCGCGGCGACTTCCAGACCAACAAGGACGGCTACCTGGTCAACGGCGCCGGCTACTACCTGATGGGCATCCCGATCGATGCCACCACGGGCAACCTCTCGGGCAGCGTGCCGCAGCTGCTGAAGTTCCAGAACGACTTCCTGCCCGCCCAGGCGACCACCCAGGTCGAATACCGCGCCAACCTCGCGAGCTATCCGCGCACGCCGAGCAGCGACGTGGACGTGCCGGGATCGGAGCTGCTCAACCCGGCGACCTTCCAGGCAAATCCGATCGCCGGCGCGCCGACGGTCGCCAAGCTCACCAGCATCGGCAATTTCCAGCCCGACGCGGCCGCGACCGCGCTCGGCTCGATCAGCGGCCTCAACCTCACGGACACGCTCGACGGCCTCGGCGTCAGCAACGGCGACACCATCACGGTGAACGACGGCACCACCACCTACACCTACACGGTGGTGGACGCCACGACCGAGGACATCGACGACCTGATCACGGCGATCGCCGGCGGCACCGCGGCGGTGAGCGCCAACCTTTCGGCCGACGGGCGCATCCGCATCATCTCGGACAACCTGCTCGACACGCTGACGATCGGCGGCACGGCGGCGACCGAGGTCGGCTTCGCGCCTGGCGCCAACGTGTTCCAGCCGACCAACCTGCTCACCCAGGGCATCTCGGACGGCGACACGCTGACGCTGCGGGTCGGCAGCGGCGCGGTGCAGACCATCACCTTCGGTACCGGCGCGGGCGAGATCCCGACGCTCACCGCGCTGCAGTCCGACGCGGTGAACGGCCTGCCGAAATACACGGGCGTGATCAGCACCGTGAATACCGGCACCGGCGCGGTCACGATCACGGCATCCTCGCCCGCCGACACGCTCGAGGTCGGCGGCACCGCGGCTTCGCTGTTCGGCTTCTACACGACGACCGCGCTGCCCGCGAACGGCACCGTGATCGCCAACGACCTCACCGCCTTCCTCGACCAGTCGATCGGCGGCGGTGCGATCACGGCCTACGACGTCTCGGGCTCGCCCGTGAACATCCAGCTGCGCTGGGCCAAGGTCGCGGGCGCGACCTATGGCGGCACCGACACCTGGAACCTGTTCTACCAGGTGAACTCGACCGCGACCGGCACGACGCCGGCCTGGCGCAACGTCGGTGTCAACTACGCCTTCGGCGCCAACGGCCAGATGGACCCGCTGATCGCCCAGGTGACCCTCAACAACGTCACCATCAACGGCATCGCGCTCGGCAACCTCCAGCTGGTGCACGGGTCGGGCGGCATCACCCAGTTCTCGGATCCGAACGGCACCGCGCAGGTGAACCGGCTCTCGCAGAACGGCTTCCCGGCGGGCTCGCTCGAGACCGTGGCGGTGAGCGAGAAGGGCCGCGTGGTCGGCACCTACACCAATGGCCGCACCATCGACCTCGCGGAGATCACGCTCGCGAACTTCAACGGTGCCAACGCGCTCAAGCGCCTCGACGGCGGCGCCTTCGAGGCGACCGACGAATCCGGCCCGGCCATCCTGGGCGCGCCCGGCAAGATCGTCGGCGCCTCGCTCGAGGGCTCGAACACCGACATCGCCGACGAGTTCACCAAGCTGATCGTGACCCAGCAGGCCTATTCGGCCAACACGCGCATCGTCACCACCGCGAACGAGATGGTGCAGGACCTGCTGAACATGATCCGGTAGGGCGCCGCAGGGCGATGATCGAGTAGGCGGTTCGTCATGAGTCTCACCCAGGCGCTCAACACGGCGGTCTCCGGGCTGCGGGTCACGCAGTCGTCGATGGCCGTGGTGGCCTCCAACGTCGCCAATGCCGAGACGCCGGGCTATGTCCGCAAGCGGCCGGTCCAGATCACCACCGCGGCGGGCGACCTCGGCGTCGGCGTACGGCTGCAGGGCGTCGACCGCGCGCTCGACGTCTACCTGCAGCGCCAGCTGCGCACCGAGGGCTCGGGCTATTCCTACGCCAGCACCCGCTCCTCGTTCTACCAACGGCTCCAGCAGCTCTACGGCCAACCGGGGAGCGAGAGCGCGCTGGAGACGATCTACAACAACTTCACGGGCGCGCTGCAGGCGCTCGCGACCAGCCCGGACTCCAACTCGGCGCGCTACGCGGTGCTGAGCAGCGCGCAGGTGCTGGCGCAGCACCTCAACGGCATGACCGCCGACCTGCAGGAGCTGCGCACCGACGCCGAGCTCGGCCTCGGCGAATCCGTGCAGCAGGCGAACCAGGCGATGCAGCAGATCGCGCGCATCAACCGCCAGCTCGGCACCTCGACCTCGAACGACGCCACCAAGGCGGCGCTGCTCGACGAGCGCGACAAGTATCTCGATCAGCTCGCCTCGCTGATGGACATCCGCGTGGTCGAGACCAACAACGACCAGGTCAACGTCTTCACCAATTCGGGCACGCAGCTGGTCGGCATCCAGGCCTCGGCGCTCGCCTTCGACGCCAAGGGCTCGGTGACGCCCGCCGCGCAGTGGAGCAGCGATCCCTCCCTCCGCGCGGTCGGCACCATCACGCTGCTCACGCCGAACGGCGAGAGCGTCGACCTCGTCGCCAACGGCACGTTCCGCTCGGGCCGGATCGCGGCGCTCCTGGAGATGCGCGACGGGGTCCTGGTGGAGGCGCAGGCGCAGCTCGACGAGATCGCGGCCGCCATGGCGCGCGCGCTCTCCGACAAGACGGTCGCGGGCACCGCGGTGACCTCCGGGCCGCAGCAGGGGTTCGACCTCGACATCGCGGCCATGCTGCCGGGCAACGGCATCGATCTCACCTACACGGACGGAAGCGGCGCGACGCGCACCGTCACGATCGTGCGCGTCGACGATCCGGCGGCGCTGCCGCTCGCCGCCGCCGCCACCGCGAATCCGAACGACACCGTGGTGGGCGTGGACTTCTCGGGCGGCATGGCCTCGATCGTCTCGCAGCTCGGCACCGCGCTCGGTACTGCCGGGCTGCAGTTCTCCAATTCCGGCGGGCTCCTGCGGGTGCTCGACGACGGCGCGGTCGGCCAGATCGACATCGCGAGCTTCGCCGCGACCGTGACCGAGAGCTCGCTCGCCGGCGGCGGGCCCGAGCTGCCGTTCTTCCTCGACGGCACCGACCTCTACACCGGCGAGATCTCCTCGCTCGGCACGCAGGCGCTCGGGCTCGCGGGCCGCATCGCGGTGAACCGCTCGCTGATCGCCGATCCCACCAGGCTGGTCGTGTACCAGACCACGCCGCCGACGCCCGCCGGCGACGTCACGCGGCCCAACTTCCTCTACGATCGCCTCACCCGGGGGACGCTCGACTATGCGCCGCAGGCCGGAATCGGCACCGCGATCTCGCCCTTCAGCGGCTCGCTGCCGTCCTACATGCGACAGGTGGTGAGCCAGCAGGGCGAGGCCGCGAGCGCGGCCGAGAGCCTCGCGCTCGGCCAGGAGATCGTCTTCAACTCGCTCAACGAGCGCTTCTCCACGGGTTCCGCCGTGAACATCGACGAGGAGATGGCGAACCTCCTCAACCTGCAGAACCAGTACGGCGCCAATGCGCGCGTCATGACGACCATCAAGGAGATGCTCGATCTCCTGATGCAGATGTGAGGTCGAGACCATGTCCATCACGGGCGTCGGATCACGTTCCGCCATCGCCGTGCAGGCGATCGGCACGCTCAGGGCGCAGATGACCGAGCTGCAGCGGCAGCTCGGCACCGGCAAGAAGGCGACGGACTATGCGGGACTCGGCATCGGCCGCGGCCTCTCGGTGGGCTTGCGCAGCAGCCTGGCGGCGCTCACCGGTTACCAGGACACGATCACCAACCTGAACGTGCGGATCAACCTGCAGCAGACCGCGCTCACCCGCATCGCCGAGGTGGGACGTTCGGTCAAGAGCGCGACCCAGATCGGCGCCTTCGAGATCAACATCAACGGGCAGACGACGCTGCAGCGCACGGCCTATACGCAGCTCGACGAGATGCTGGGCCTGCTCAACGCGCAGGCCGGCGACCGCTACCTGTTCTCCGGGCGCGCCGTGGACACGCCGGCGGTGGAGAGCACCGACCGCATCCTCAACGGCTACGGTACGCTCGCGGGCTTCAAGCAGGTGATGAGCGAGCGCCGGCAGGCGGACCTCGGCGACGGCCTCGGCCGGCTGACGCTGCCTGCGATCACGGCCGGGCCGGCGACGCTCGCGGGGGCGGGCGCGACGCTCCTCGCCGACGCGCCGGCGGTGACCGCCGGAAACCAGGACCTCAGCGGCCTGGTCTCGGCCGGCGGCACGCTGGTCATCAACGGCGTGAACATCCCGATCGGCGCCGGAGACGACGAGGTCGCGGTGCAGGCCGCGATCAACGGCGCCGGCGCCGGCGTGACCGCGACACTGGACGGCCTCAACCAGCTCGTGCTGACCAGCGCGGATGCCGACACCGCGATCGATATCGGCGCGGCCAGCACCGTGCTGGGCGAGCTCGGCCTGACCGCGGGGGTGACCGACCCGACCAATCTCCTGACCCAGGTCCCGGCCCTCGCCGGCCAGACCATGTCGATCCAGGTCGGCAGCGACCCGCCGAACGCGCCGCTCGACATCACCTTCGGCAGCAATGTCGGCGAGGTCTCGACGCTCCTGGAACTCAATGCCGCGCTCGGCACGCTGGCGGGCGGCACCGCCTCGGTCGGGGCCGGCGGCAACGTCACGATCACGGCCGGCAACCTCACCGACGCCATCGCGATCACGGGCACGGCCGCTGTCGCGACCTTCGGCCTCGCGTCCGCCGCGGCGCTGCCGTCCAACGCGGTGGCGGTCGCCGAGGATTCGCTGCTCGCCCATCCCTTCGGCTTCAAGCTTTCGAGCGTCAATTCGGGCCTCACCGGCACCACCGCCACGGGCCCGGCCGGCGCGCCGCCGACCGTCACGGTGGACATCGGCGCGAACCCGGTCGCCGGCGAGAAGATCCGGCTCACGCTCTCGCTGCCGGACGGATCGAGCGAGGACCTGGTGCTGACCGCCGGCACGGCGGCGCCGCCGGCGGAGGGCGAGTTCACGATCGGCGCCACGCCGGCCGCGACCGCCGCGAACTTCCAGGCCGCGCTCGATGCCGGGCTGCGCAAGCTCGCCGACAGCTCGCTCGCCGCCGCCTCGTCGATCGCGGCGGCGCGCGACTTCTTCGACGTCGGCTACAACCGGCCGCCCATGCGGGTCGCGGGCCCGCCCTTCGCGACCGCGACCGCCCTCGTCGCCGGCACGCCGACCGACACGGTGACCTGGTACACCGGCGAGATCGGCGTCTCGGCCACGGACGCCGCGCGCGGCACCGCCGTCGCGCGGGTCGACGAGTCGCTGACCGTCTCCTACGGCGCGCGCGCCAACGAGGAAGGGGTGCGCTGGATGATCGAGCACGTCGCGGTGTTCGCCACCGTCACCTATTCGGCGGGCGATCCGAACGCGCAGGCGCGCTTCACGGCGCTCAACCAGCGCGTCGGCACCGCCCTCGACGTGCCGGCGGGCGTGCAGACGATCGCCGACATCGAGGCCGAGCTCGCCGGCGCGCACACCACGCTGACGGCCGCCAACGACCGCCACCAGCAGACACGCCTCACGCTGGAGAACCTGCTCTCGAGCATCGAGGACGCGCCGAAGGAGGAGGTGGCGGTGCAGATCCTCGCGATGCAGACCCAGCTCGAAGCCTCGCTGCGCACCACCGCGCTGCTCTACCAGATCAGCATCGTGAACTACCTGTAGCGAATCCGTTGGGTGCAACAGCCCGTAACGGGCGTATTGCACCGTCGTCCGTGCACCGAGCGCTCGAGCGGAAGGAGAAGCCCTCGGTGCAATACGCGCGCCTGCGGCGCGCTATTGCACCCTACATCATAAGAGGTGCGGCGCCGGCGCCCGGCGTCCTCAGCCGCCGCCCTTGAGGCCGGCGGCGAGCTCGCGATTGATGCTGATGAGGGCGGGGAGCCGCTCGCGCGCGGGCTGGCTGATGATCCGCATGGTCTGGTTCATCACGAACAGGCCGAGATTGGCCACGTTCTGCCGCACTTCGGCGGGGAGCGGGTGCTGGTCGGCGGTCACCGCGGTGAGGAAGATCGACCAGAGCTTGCGATTGTAGAGGAGCGCGTCGTCGAGCTCGGACCGCTTGCCGTCCCAGTCGTCGTGGATCGCCTGCAGCCGCGAGGCGGCCGTGAGCAGGAGGTTGGCTTCCAGATCGCGCGGGCTAGAGGTTTGCTTTGCCACCTTTCCGTAGACTTGAGCCGCGTGATGCATGGGCGAGCAACTCCTCCTCGTACGCGACCAGTTTCTTCGCGTCTTTCAGGGCCTTATACATTTCCCCTGTTAAGATATGATTATTAATGTTCTCTATGTGGGCCCAGGTGCTCGGCGCGGCCTGGACGATGTCGCGCATCAATTTGAAGTAGATGTCGTGATGCGCCCGCGGGTCGCGCGAGGTGTACATCAGCTGGACCGCCAGATAGATGCGCTTGGCCGGCGAATTGGCGCGCTCGGCCGTCATGATGTCCTTCTCGCGCAGGATCGGCGACTCGCCCTCGATCAGGAGCCGGGTGCGCGCGTCGCCGTTGGTCACCACGCAGTCGCCGATGAGGATACGCTCGCCGGGCTTGAGCTCGACCTTGAGGGCCATGGAGGTCTCCGTAGTTTTCCGGACCGGAGGGGCCGAATCGAAGTGGGGCCAGGGTAAAAAAAGGAGCGGCGGGGTTGAAACCCCGCCGCGGCATTTCACGTCTACCGCAGGGCCTATCCGAACAGCCGCAGCACGGCCTGGTCGGCCTGGGAGGAAAGCGAGAGGGCGGTGGTCGAGAGCTGCTGGCGGGTCTGCAGCGCCAGCATGTTGGCGCCCTCCTCGTTGGTGTCGGCGAGGACGAGCTGGTCGGCGCCGGTCTGCAGCACCGTGATCAGCTGCTTGGTGAACTCGAGGCGGGTCTCGACGATGGTCTGGTTGGAGCCGAACTTGGAGGCGTGCGAGCGCAGCGTGGTGAGCGACGCCACGAGCTGGTCGAGGCGGGCGTCGAGCGAGGAGTCGTCGTCGAACTCGGTCCCGGTGGCGACGTCGATCAGAAGCTTGGAGGCGTTGATCGAGGTCGGGTTGTCGTTGGAATCCACCGCCTGGATCTCGACCGCGCTGGTGCCGGTCTCGTTGAAGGTGAGCTTGAGCTTGTCGCCGCGCAGGAGGTTGACGCCGTTGTAGGAGGCGTCGCTGGCGAGCTTGTCGAGCTGGTCGCGCAACAGGTTGAACTGGGTGACCAGGTTCTTGCGCGCCTCGTTGCCGCCGATGGTGCGGGTCGAGAGGCTGCCGTCGATCGCGGCCGCGCTGGCGCCCGTGACGGTCAGCGCGTCGGTCGACAGGTTCTCGATGCGCAGCCGGCCGCCGTCGTTCGAGGCCTTCACCTTGCCGACGAGGTCGACATTGGCGTTGATGGCGTCGACCAGCTGGTCGACGGTCTGAATCGTGCCGTTGGTGGCCGAGACCGCATTGGTGCTGGTCAGCACGGCGCCGAACAGAGCGGTGGCGTCGGGGCCGCCGATGGTCACGTTGCGGCCCGAGGCGACGCGCTCGCGGAAACCGAGCATGCCGCCGCCCGCGTCGTAGGCCTCGAACTCGCTGTCGGCCGCGGTGAGCTGCAGGTTCGCCGTGTTGATGGCGGTGATCAGGCTCGGGCTGTCGCCCGTCGTGAGCGTCACGGTGGTGTCGGTGACGCCGTCGCCGACCGTGAACTGCCACTGGCCGTCCGAGCCCGTCTGCGTGGTCTCGGTGCCGAAGATCGTGGCCTCGCCGGCGCCACCCACCGTGATGGTGCCGTCGAGGTTGCCGACCGTGGTGATGCGCAAGCGGCCGGTGCCGTCATCCTCGGCCTGGATCACGCCGTTGGTGTCGGCGTCGAGCAGGATCGCGGCGTTGATCTTGTCGATCGCCTCCTGCAGCGTGCCTTCGGTGGTGTCGATGGTCACCGATACGGTCTTCGGCACGCCGTCGCTGCCCGTGAAGCTGATGTCGAGCGCCTGGGCGGCGCCGGGCGCGGCATAGATGTTCTGCGCCGTGTAGCGGGCGGGCTGGGCCGCGGTCGGCGCCACATAGGCGGCCTGGGTCGCGAGCGAGCCCGCGGTGCCGTTGTTGCCGACGCTGTTGATCGGGATGGCGACGGTGCCGGTGATCGAGCCGCCCGAGAACGAGATCTGCTTCGGGGCCGCGATGCCGATCGCGCCGGCCGGGTTGGTGTCGACCGCGTAGGAGGCGCTCTGCCAGGACTTGTCCTGGCGTGCCTGGCGTACGGTCGCCTGCATGGATTCGACCGTCCGGGTCATCGCCGTGATGCCCTGGTCGGCCGCCTCCAGCACCTTCTGGCCCTGGCCGATGGCGTCCAGCAGCGAGTTGAGGTCGCTCGCCCGGAACGAGAGCGCCTGCGAGGTGAAGAAGTTGGTCGGATTGTCGAGCGCCGAGTTAACCTTGCGGCCGGTCGCCAGACGGTTCTGCGTCTTGGCCATCAGCGCCGCGGTACTCTGAAGCGAGAGCAGGTTCTGGCGAACGCCTGCGGAAAGCACGGGGTCGCTACCACTCATGACGCGGGTCCTCTGTCCGTGATTCGAGCCTTCGCTCCCGGGGAGCGGTTGACCGCGATAATGACTTGGTAACCCTAACAGGTGGTTAATTGTTAACCTTAACGCCCGGTTAACGGCGGGCCAGATCCGGGGCGGACGTCGCCACGTCCGACGATGCGCGCAAAAGAAAACGGCGGGGCTCGCGCCCCGCCGTCTCCGAGCGGCCTCGCGGCCGGTCGATCCTAGAACAGCCGCAGCACGGCCTGGTCGGCCTGCGAGGCGAGCGACAGAGCCGTCGAGGACAGCTGCTGGCGGGTCTGCAGGGCGAGCAGGTTGGCGGCTTCCTCGTTGGAGTCCGCGAGCACCAGATTGTCGGCGCCGGTCTGCAGGGTCGAGATCATCGACTTGGTGAAGTCCTGCCGGTTCTGCACGATCGACAGGTTCGAGCCGAAGGTCGACGACTGCGAGCGCAGCGTCGTCAGCGAGGTCGAGAGCGCGTTGAGGCGGGCGTCGAGGCTCGCATCGTCGCGGAACTCGGTGGCGTCGCCGGCATCGATGCTCAGCGTCGTGACGCTGATGCCGTTGGTGTTGGTCGACTGGATCTCGATCGAGCTCGTGTTGGTCTCGTTCAGGACGATGGACAGCTTGTCGCCCTTGAGCAGGTTGATGCCGTTGAACGAGGCGTCGTTGGCGAACTTGTCGAGCTGGTCGCGCAGGTCGTTGAACTGCGAGATCAGGTTCCTGCGGACCTCGTTGCCCTTGATGGTCTGGGTGTTCGAGCCGCCGGTGCCGCCATTGACCGCGGTGGAGGTGGCGCCGACCACGGTGAGGTCCGCGGTCGAGATGTTCTCGATGCGCAGCTTGCCGCCGTCGTTGGAGGCCTTCACCTTGCCGGCGAGCGTGCCGTTGGCGTTGATCGTCGCCACGAGCTGGTCGACCGTGCGCACGGAGCCGTTGGAGCCGGCAGTGCCGGTGTTGGTCAGGCCCGTGAACAGGCCCGAATCGGCGCCCGCGAGGGTCAGCTGCACGCCGTTCGCCACCTTCTCGCGGATTCCGAGGTTGCCGGAGTCGTTGAAGGCCTCGAAGGCGCTGCTCGCCGCGGTGAGCTGGAGGTTGATGGAGTTCACCGCCGCATCGACGTTGGCGCCGTCGCTGACGCCGACCTCGACGTCGGTCCCGTTGACCGAGAAGGCGGTCTTGCCGTCCGAACCCGCCTGGGTGACCTGGGCGCCGAAGATGTTCGCCTCACCGGCGCCGCCCACGGTGATGTTGCCGTCGACGTCCTCGATGGTCGTGATCTGCAGCTTGCCGCCGGCGTTCTCGGCCTTGATGACACCGTTGGTGTCGGCGTCGAGCAGGATCGCGGCATTGATCTTGTCGATCGCCTCCTGCAGCGTGCCTTCGGTGGTGTCGAGGGTGACCGACACGCTCTTGGCGACGCTGTCGCTGCCCGTGAAGGTGATGTCGAGCGCCTGCGGCGCGAGCGGAGCGGCGTAGGCGTTCTCAGCCGTGTACAGAGCCTTCCGCGCCGCCACCGGGGCCGCATAGGCGGCCGAGGTCGACAGCGAGGACTGGGTGCCGTTGCTGGCCGCGGAGTTGAGCGCGACGTCCACCGAGCCGGTCACCGCGCCGCCGCTGATCGTCAGGTTCTTGACGCCGGCGGTGCCGATGGCGGTGTCGTCAATCGTGTAGGAGGCGCCCTGCCACGACTTGTCCTGGCGGGCCTGCCGGATGGTGGCCTGCATGGACTCGACCGTCTTGGTGATGGACTTCAGGCCGTTGTCGGCGGTCTCCAGCGTCTTGATGCCGTTCGACATCGAGTCGAGCAGCGAGCTCAGGTCCGAGGCGCGGGCCGAGAGCGACGAGGAGGTGAAGAAGTTCGACGGGTTGTCGAGGGCCGAGTTGACCTTCTTGCCGGTGGCGAGGCGGTTCTGCGTCGTCGCCATCAGCACGGAGGTGTTCTGCAGTGAGAGGAGGTTCTGCCGAACGCCTGCCGAGAGCGTAATGTTGGAAGCCATTTTGTAGAGACCTTTCTGGTGTTGCCGTACTGGCCGAAACGGCCGTACTGGCCGTGAGACGTGCCGATCGTTCGGATCGACGGGCGGGACACTCGCACCACGGGCTCTAACGGGACGTGAAAAAACGTGGTTACCTAAAGCTTTATATGAGTCGAACTACAGATGAACGAAGGTGTATTTCCCGCCAATACTTAATTCACGTTTCGGTAACCATGAAAATGCACGGTCCGTTCACCATGCGCATTCAGGAAGCCGTAACCATGAAATACGACCGCCGCCCGGGCGGGGCGGCGGATCCGGTCGACGGATGGCGGCGAGGCCGGTCAGGCCTGGAGGTCGCTGTGCGACTCGGCCGGGTGTGCGCCGCTCTCGAGCGCGCGGTTGTAGGCGCGCAGGCGGAGCAGGGCCTCCTCGGGCACCTGGCGCACGACGCGGCCCGAGCGCACGTCGACGACGCGGAAGATCATCTCGCGGCTCTGGGCGTCGAGCACGAACTCGCGCGAGGTCGGCGCATGAAGCGCCGCGGCGGCGCGGTCGTTGCGCGAAGCCGCGCTTTCCGCGCTCGCCGTCACGCTCTGCGACGGCGCGAGCTCGGTCGCGACCGTCTGTCGCGTCGGGGCCGGTTCGGGACGCACATGACCCAGCTGGGCCGCTGCGCCGGTCGGCCTCATGGTCAGGCCGGTATCCATGCAAGCCTCCTCGCGGTCTTCTACCGCGCCAATCCCTTTTCCGGGTTTTACCGGATGAGGCTAAGGGGCCCTCGTTAAAGGCACGTTAGGGAATCTGGTTAACCGGCAATTTCTGCCGGGGCGCGCTTCGGGCCGGCCGCGTTAACGGAGGTGGCCGGCGAGGGTCGCGCCGCATGCCGCGCGCGGCCGCCGGTTTCGTAGTCGTACGGATGACCCGGCGCCCTACGCCCCCGGCTCATGTCGTGCGGTTGAGCGAGACCGGCAGGTGCAGGTTGCGGCTCGGCGTGTTGGTGCGGCCGGACCGGCCGTAGGTCTGCGGCGCGGTCTCGCGGGCGGCCTCGGCGGCGGCGCCGCGGATCAGGCCCTCGGAGACCGCATGGGCGGTGGCGAGCACCGCGAGGTTCATCTGCAGGATCGCCTGGAAGCTCTCGTGCTGGCGGCGCAGCGCGTCCACCAGCTCCGGCACGTGGCGCGTGAGGGCGCCGGCATTGGCCTTCAGGCGGTTGGTGTCGGCGAGATACCGGCGCGCGAGCTCCGACTTGCGCGGCTCGAGGCCGGCCGCGTCCCCGAGCTTGCCGGCGCGCACCAGCGCGGTCTCCTCCTCGACGGTGCGCAGCATGGCGTCCATCAGCGTCAGCAGATGCACGACCAGCGCCTGCGCGTCGTCAGCGCCGTCGATCGGCGCGGCGGCCTGTGGGGAGGAGGTGGGCTGGCTCATCGGCCTCTCGCTTCCTGCTCGGCGATGAGGGCGCGGGCGACGTGGTCGGCGAGCCCGATGCCGCCCGCCCGGGCGAAGGACTTCGCATACTCGTCGGTGAGGAAGGAGCGCCAGATGCCGGTGCCGGCGCCGGCGCCCATCGGGCCTTCGCCCTCGGTGTCGGTGAACATCTGCGAGAACATCGTGCCCAGGAACACGGATTCGAAATCCTCCGCGGCGGCGCGCGCCCGGGCCTTGGCGTCGCCGACGGCGGCGGGGGCGGGCGCGAACGCCTTGGCGGCGGCGAGCGCGGACGAGGCGAGGGAGAGCGGGTCGATCATCTCACATCACCTCGATGTCGGCCTGGATCGCGCCGGCGGCCTTGATCGCCTGCAGGATCGCGATCATGTCGCGCGGGCCGATGCCCAGCGCATTGAGCCCGTCGACGAGCTGCTGCAGCGAGACGCTCTCGCGCACCACCGCGAGGCCCTTGCCGTCCTCCTGCACGCCGACGCGCGAGCGCGGCACGACGACGGTCCGGCCCTGCGAAAGCGGCGCCGGCTGGCTCACTTGCGGGGCTTCGCTGATCGAGACCGTGAGGTTGCCCTGGGCGACCGCGACCGTCGAGACGCGCACGTCGCGGCCCATGACGATGACGCCCGAGCGCTCGTCGATCACGATCTTGGCGGGCAGGTCGGGCTCGATCTGCAGCTGCTCGATCTCGGTGAGCAGGGCGACCATGTTGTTCTGGAACTCCTTCGGCACCGTGAGCTGCACCGTGGAGGGGTCGATCGGCTCGGCGCAGGCCGCGCCGATGAAGTCGTTGATCGCCGAGGCGATGCGCCGCGCGGTCGTGAAGTCGGAGTTGCGCAGCGCAAGGCGCAGATGCGGCAGCTTGTTGAGTGCGAACTCGATCTCGCGCTCGATGATGGCGCCGTTGGCGATGCGGCCGACGGTCGGCACGCCGCGGGTGATGCTGGCGGCCGCACCCTCGGCCTGGAAGCCGCCGACCGCGAGCGAGCCCTGGGCGACCGCATAGACGTTGCCGTCGGCGCCGAGCAGCGGGGTCACCAGGAGCGTCCCGCCCTGCAGGCTCTTGGAGTCGCCGAGCGCCGAGACCGTCACGTCGATGCGGGTGCCCTGGGTGCCGAAGGCCGGCAGGTTGGCGGTCACCATCACGGCCGCGACATTGCCGGTGCGCAGCGCCTGGCCGCGGATGTTGACGCCCAGGCGCTCGAGCATCGCCTGCAGCGACTGGCGCGTGAAGGGAATGTTGTTGAGGGTGTCGCCGGTGCCGTTGAGGCCGACCACCAGGCCGTAGCCGATCAGCTGGTTCTGGCGCACGCCCTCGACGCTGGCGAGGTCCTTGATACGCGAGGCGGCAGCCGCGGGCGCCGCGAGGGCGAGCGCCGCGAACAGGGTCGCAACAAGAGCAACAAGAGACGTGATCCGCATGGTTCTCCCCGTTGCGGGTGGGGCGCGTCTCCCCCGCGCCGCCGCAACGCCCGATCCCATGCGAAGCTCGTGCCATGTGGGCCGCGCGGAACAGGAGCCTGATTTGGTTAGACTTTTCCGGAAACCTGGAAGGCCGCATTGGCACCTGCCGGGGTATCGATTGCCGGTGACGGCAGGTTTTGCCGGGTCGTTAACGCGGGATTAACCATGCGCGGCCAGGTTTGACGCGAGAGTCCCGCCGGAGCCGAAGAGATGCGCATCCTTGGACCGAACGGCGTCGGCACGTCGCAAGCCGCGGCAGCGCCGAGGCGCGCCACGCCCGGCACGTTCAGCCTGGACGTCCCGCAGGGCACGCGCCCGGCGGCCGGAAACGCGGGGGCGCGCCAGATCGGCGGCCTCGAGACCCTGATGGCCTTGCAGGCCTTCGAGGAGCCGGGCGAGCGGCGGCGCCGCGCCGTCGGGCGCGGGCGCACGGCGCTCGACGCGCTCGACGCGCTCAAGCTCGGGCTGCTCTCGGGCAGCCTCGACACGGGCGCGGTCGCGCGTCTCAAGGCGGTGGCCGACGAACTCGGCGAGCGCTCGGGCGAGCCGGGCCTCGACACGGTGCTGGCCGAGATCGAGCTGCGAGTCGAGGTGGAGCTCGCCAAGATCGGCCTGCCGCCCGGAGCCCGCAAATAGCCGACCGCCGCGGCTCGCCAAGGGACTTCGCTGCAATGCAGCGTGCCCAGTGATTCGGCAGTTGCGGCGAACCCTTATGTCACGCGCGTGACCGACTCGGCTGTTGTTTCACGGCACCCTGCCCGATATAAGCTCGCCCCGCGAGGCGAGCCTCGCAACGTGTCCTAGTGCACCGGAGTGCAAAGTGCATGGTTCGGGAGAAAGACAAGAAACAACGGCCTTCCGATAAGAACGGCGCGCATCGACCCCTGGAACTCAACGGCTACCGGCCGACCGAGAAAGAGCCCTTCATGAACGAACGCCAGAAGGAGTACTTCCGGACGAAGCTGCTCCTCTGGCGGGAAGACATCCTGAAGGAATCGAAGGAAACCCTGCAGTACCTGCAGGACGAGAACCAGAACCACCCGGATCTCGCCGACCGGGCCTCCTCGGAGACCGACCGGGCGATCGAGCTTCGGGCGCGCGACCGGCAACGCAAGCTGATCTCGAAGATCGATGCTGCGCTGCAGCGTATCGAGGACGGTTCCTACGGCTACTGCGAGGAGACCGGGGAGCCGATCTCCCTGAAGCGGCTCGAGGCGCGGCCGATCGCCACGCTCTCGATCGAGGCGCAGGAACGTCACGAGCGGCGCGAGCGCGTCTATCGGGACGACTGACCGGGGGCGGCCGTCCGGGGCCCGGGCGGCGCATCGACCAGGAATCGAATCGAGCGGGGCGACGGCGCTGCTCGAGTCCTGGGAGGCCGGCGTCAGAGGCAGGGCCGCGAGGCGGCATGGCGGTGCTCAACCGCTTTCCCAGCGGCTACGGCCGCGACCGAGACCTCACTTCCGCACGATCTCGTAAGTGGCGATCCCGACTTCGCTATCTGTCGTGCTGCCTGCCGACAGATGGGCGGCGATCCCGATCCAGACCGCCGCCGTGGCGGCGACGAGCGCGACCGAGACGACCTTGCAGTGGGTCGACCAGTCCGCGCGCAAGAGGGAACCATCCATGGCAGGCCTCCGATGTCGTGCAGACGAGATTGTCATCGGCGGGTTCCGCCGCTTTGATGTCGATCAATCGCCGCCCGCCGGGGCCCGGCCGGTGCCACGGGCCCCTTGCCCCCCGCCCGAAACGGGTGCGGCCCCCGGCGGGGAGAGCCGGAGGCCGCAAGAACGCCGTCCGTGGGGGGTCGACGGCGTGGGAGCGCGGGCGGGTGACGGCTAGAACGGCAGCAGCACGTCGAGCACCTGCTGGCCGTAGCGCGGCTGCTGCACGTCGGTGATCTGGCCGCGGCCGCCATAGGCGATGCGCGCCTGGGCGATCTTGGTGGAGTCGATGGTGTTGTCGCTCTCGATGTCCTCGGGGCGGACGATGCCGGCGACGATCAGTTCGCGCACCTCGAAGTTGACGCGCACTTCCTGCTTGCCCTCGACCACGAGGTTGCCGTTCGGCAGCACCTGGGTGACGACCGCGGCGACATTGGTCTGCAGCGCCTCCTGGCGGTTGACCGAGCCCTTGCCCTCGCTCGAGGCCGTGGAGTCGGCGGTGAGCAGGCGGCCCGGTATCGCGGTGTTGAAGATCGGCATCGACTTGCGGCCGAGGAAATCGTCGACGCCCGCATCCTCGTTGTTGGCGCGGCTGCGCTGGGTCTCGTTGGCGATCTCGGCCTTGTCGGTGATCTTGACCTTCACGGTCATGATGTCGCCGACCTGGTGCGCGCGCTGGTCCTTGAAGAAGGCGCGCGAGCCGTTGCGCCAGAGCGAGTTCGGATTGTAGACCGCGGGCTGCGGCGCCGGCATCGGCATCTGCACGGGCTTGTAGCCGGGCTTGGCGGTGGGGTTCTCGATCGCGGAGAGCTTGGGCTGCTCGCCGATGTTCTTGAGCCGCTCGATGGCGGCGCAGCCGCCGAGCAGGCCGGCCGCGAGCGCGAGCGTGACGACCGGCGCGAGGCGCCCCACGACGTGACGATGGACCGACATGACACTCACTGGGTGCGGCGCGCGGGATTGCGCGGTTCTGCCGCGGCGGCCGCGAGGCGCGGCGTGGCGGCGACGACGGTGACGCGGCCCGGCCCGGAGACGACGCCCGGGATGGTCCGCTTGGAGTGGATGTTGAGCACGTTGACGACCTCGCCGAGGGAGCCGGCCTCGAGCGCCTTGCCGCGCAGCGTCAGCACGAGGCCCGGCGTCTCGAGGACGAGGGTCACGCTCTCGTTGCGCTGGACCAGCTCGGGCTTGGCGAGATCGCCCGCGCGCAACGCGTCGCCGGCGCGCAGCGCGCGCC
>PQAH01000229.1 GCA_003105195.1 Bradyrhizobiaceae bacterium | reverse complement strand
ACCGGCCTGTTCATTTCCACCGGCGGCTTCACGCCCGACGCCAGGCGCGAGGCGCGCCGCCCTGGCGCCCGCGTCAGGCTCATCGACCGTGACGAGTTCATCGACCTGTGGATCCGGCACCAGGAGCGCGTGCCGGAGGACGCCCGCGCGCGCCTGCGTCTCGTGCCGGTGTGGTTCCTCGACCCTGCAAGCCCCGCCCTTGTCGCGCCGGTGTGCAGACACTAGACAGGACGCCTTGCAGGGCGGGGGACGAGCGCGATGTCCGCACGGGTCATCGATGGGCAGGCGATCGCCGCGGAGCTGCGCGCGGCCGTGGGTGCAGAGGTGCAGCGGCTTTCGCGCGCGCACGCCCTGACGCCGGGGCTCGCGGTGGTGCTGGTGGGCGAGGACCCGGCGAGCTCAGTCTATGTGCGCAGCAAGGCCAAGCAGACGGTCGAGGCCGGCATGCGCTCGTTCGACTACCGGCTGCCCGAATCGACCGGCGAGGCGGAGCTGCTGGCGCTGATCGCGCGGCTCAATGCGGATCCGGCCGTGCACGGGATCCTGGTGCAGCTGCCGCTGCCGAAGCAGATCGACGCGCAGAAGGTGCTGGGCGCGCTCGACCCCGCCAAGGACGTGGACGGCTTCCATCCCATGAATGCGGGCCGGCTCGCGACCGGGCTGCCCGCGCTGGTGCCGTGCACGCCGGTCGGCTGCATCCGCCTCGCCAAGACCGTGCACGCCTCGCTCGCGGGCCTCGACGCGCTGGTGATCGGCCGCTCGAACATCGTCGGCAAGCCGCTGATCCAGCTGCTCCTCGCCGAGAACGCCACCGTGACGGTGGCGCATTCGCGCACGCGCGACCTCGGCGCCGCATGCCGGCGCGCCGACCTCGTGTTCGCGGCGGTCGGCCGGCCCGAGATGGTGCGCGGCGACTGGATCAAGCCGGGCGCCACCGTGATCGATGTCGGCATCAACCGCGTCACGGGGGAGAACGGCAAGAACCGGCTGGTCGGCGACGTCGCCTATGCGGAGGCCGCCGAGGTCGCGGGCGCGATCACGCCGGTGCCGCGCGGCGTCGGCCCGATGACGATCGCGTGCCTGCTCCTGAATACGCTGCGCGCGGCCTGCGCGATCGCGGGACTGCCCGAGCCGACGGTGTAGCGGCTGTAGGGTGGGTTAGCGCCGGCCCATGCAGTGCGGTTGGGCGACAATGCGATCCGGCGCGTAACCCACCATTCCGACTCGCCGCCGGTGGGTTACGCGCCGGATCCTACTCGTGAATCAATTTGCATGGTCCGGGCCGGCGCTAACCCACCCTACACGTCGAGAGCGACTCAGGCCTGCCAGCCGAACGCGATCTTGTCGAGGTTCTTGGTGCCGAAGCGCTCGGAGGAGCGCGCGACGGCGCGGCCGCCCAGCGCGCGATAGAACTCCACGGCCGGATCGTTGTCGCTCAGCGCCCAGACGACGAGGCTGCGCAAGCCGCTCTGGGCGAGGTCGCGGCGCGCGGCCGTGAACAGCCGCCGGCCGAAGCCGAGCCCCTGGAATTCGGGCCGCAGATAGAGCTCGTAGATCTCGCCGTCGTAGAACAGGCTGCGCGCGCGGTTGCGGCCGTAGTTCGCATAGCCCGCGATGCGGTCGCCGAAGCAGAGCAGCGCGACGCGGCTGCCCTTGGCGATGGCGTTGTCCCACCAGGCCGGCCCGCGCCGGCTGATCAGCTTCTCGAGCTCGGCCCCCGGGATGATGCCCTGATAGGCCGACCGCCAGGCCTCGTCGTGCGTCTCGGCCACGGCTTCGGCGTCGCAGGACTTGGCGCGGCGAATCTCGATGAGGGTCGTGCTCATGGAGGAGATTCAAGCAAAGCCGGGCCGGGTGATTCAAGGGTTTCGTTAACGGAGAGTTAACGATACGCCGCGGTGTGGCTCCCCCACCACATTCGGCGGAAAACGGATCAGATTGGCACAATTCAACGGCTGGCTTCGGCAGAATGCGGGCATGGCATGGCGCGGGCTGGCCCGATCGACGCTGATCGCTGCGGCAGCGGCCTGCCTCGGCGCGGCTGCGGTGGCGGCGCAGGAGCTGGCGCTCATCCCGGCGCCGGACGGCAGCACGCTGATGCGGACCCTGGTCTACCGGCCGCAGGGTCCGGGGCCGTTCCGTCTCGCCGTCATCGCCCACGCGTCCACGCAGAATCCGGTGCGGCGCGCCCGCCTGCCGCTGCCGCGCTACGGGACGGCGGCGGCCTGGCTGGCGGCGCGCGGCTACCTGGTCGCGCTGCCGCAGCGGCCCGGCCACGGCGAGACCGGCGGCCCCTATCTGGAGGACCAGGGCGGCTGCGCGGGCGCGGACCATGCGCGCGCGGGCCTCGCCACGGCGGCCAGCATCGAGGCCGCGATCCGGCACCTGACGGCGCGGCCCGATGTGCGGCGCGACGGCATCGTGGTGCTCGGGCATTCGGCCGGCGGCTGGGGCGCGGTCGCGCTGGCGAGCCGCAACCCGCCGGGCGTGGCTGCGGTGATCGGCTTCGCTCCCGGTCGCGGCGGTCGCTCGTTCGACCGTGCGAACCACAATTGCGCGCCGGACCGCCTGGTCGCGGCGGCCGAAGGTTTCGGCCGCACCGCCCGGATCCCGGCGCTCTGGATCTATGCCGAGAACGACAGCTATTTCGCGCCCGCGCTGGCGCGCCGCATGGCCGCGGCCTATCGCGGCGCCGGCGGCCGCCTCGCCTTGCATCTGCTGCCGCGCTTCGGGGAGGAAGGACACGCGCTGCTCGCGGCGCGCGAGGGGGTGCCGGCCTGGGGCCCGATCGTCGCTGCGTTCCTCGCCAACCTGAAATGACTCGTTGCGCGCCCGCACAATCACATGCTGCGCGCGTTCTCACTTCGTCCTGCAGCGCAAACGAGTTCCGAGACGAGCGGCGCGGATTTGTTCATGCGCGAATCTACATACGCGCCACGCGCCAGCCTCCGTTCACACCTGCTCGGTCTCCTTGCGCCGCTCTTCCTTCTTGCGGTCGTTGGGATCGAGGATGCGCTTGCGCAGGCGGATCGTCTTCGGCGTCACCTCGACGAGCTCGTCGTCCTGGACGTAGGCGAGCGCGCGCTCCAGCGTCATGCGGATCGGCGGCGTCAGCCGCACGGCCTCGTCCTTGGAGGTGGTGCGGATGTTGGTGAGCTTCTTGCCCTTGAGCACGTTGACCTCGAGGTCGTTGCCGCGGGTGTGCTCGCCGACGATCATGCCGCGATACACCTTCCAGCCGGGCTCGATCATCATCGGCCCGCGGTCCTCCAGGTTCCACAGCGCATAGGCGACGGCCTCGCCGGCGTCGTTGGAGATCAGCACGCCGTTGCGCCGGCCCTCGATCTCGCCCTTGTGGGGCGCATAGTCGTGGAACAGGCGGTTCATGATGGCGGTGCCGCGGGTGTCGGTGAGGAGCTCGCCCTGGTAGCCGATCAGGCCGCGCGTCGGCGCGTAGAAGACGAGGCGCTGGCGCCCGCCGCCCGAGGGGCGCATCTCGATCATCTCGGCCTTGCGCTCGGACATCTTCTGCACGACGACGCCCGAGAACTCCTCGTCGACGTCGATCACGACCTCCTCGATCGGCTCCATCAGCCGGCCGCCCTCGCGCCGGAACAGCACCTTGGGCCGCGAGACCGAGAGCTCGAAGCCCTCGCGCCGCATGGTCTCGATCAGCACCGCGAGCTGCAGCTCGCCGCGGCCCGCGACCTCCATGGAGTCCTTCTCGTTCGATTCCGAGATGCGCAGCGCGACATTGCCCTCGGCCTCGCGCAGCAGCCGCTCGCGGATGACGCGGCTCTGCACCTTGTCGCCCTCGGTGCCGGCGAGCGGCGAGTCGTTGGTACGGAACGTCATCGCGAGGGTGGGCGGATCGATCGGCTGCGCGGGCAGCGGCGCGGTCACCTCGGGCGCGCAGATCGTGTGCGCGACGGTCGCCTCGGGCAGGCCCGCGATCGAGACGATGTCGCCGGCCACGCCCTCCTCGATCGGCTGGCGCTCGAGCCCGCGGAAGGCCAGCACCTTGGAGACGCGGCCCTGCTCGATCAGGTTGCCGTCGCGGTCGAGCACCTTGGCGGCCTGGTTCGGGCGGATGGCGCCGGAGGTGATCCGGCCCGTGACGATGCGGCCGAGATAGGGGTTGGCCTCGAGGATGGTGCCGATCATGCGGAACGGCCCTTCCTCGATCACGGGCGGCGCCACGTGGCGCAGCACGAGATCGAACAGCGGCGCCATGTTCTGCTTCGGCCCCTCGGGGCTCGCGGCCATCCAGCCCTGCTTGGCGGAGCCGTAGAGGATCGGGAAGTCGAGCTGCTCCTCGGTGGCGTCGAGCGCCGCGAACAGGTCGAAGACCTCGTTGATCACCTGGCTCGCGCGGGCGTCCGGGCGGTCCACCTTGTTGATCGCGACGATCGGCTTCAGGCCGACCTTCAGCGCCTTGGAGACCACGAACTTGGTCTGCGGCATCGGCCCCTCGGCGGCGTCCACCAGCACGATGGCGCCGTCCACCATGCCGAGGATGCGCTCCACCTCGCCGCCGAAATCGGCGTGGCCGGGCGTGTCGACGATGTTGATGCGCGTGTCCTTCCAGACCACCGAGGTCGCCTTGGCGAGGATCGTGATGCCGCGCTCGCGCTCCAGGTCGTTGGAGTCCATGGCGCGTTCGGTGACCCGCTGGTTCTCGCGGAACGAGCCCGACTGCTGCAGGAGCCGGTCGACCAGCGTGGTCTTGCCGTGGTCGACATGGGCGATGATGGCGATGTTGCGCAGGTTCATGCGGGTTCCTGAAAGGCATGTGCCCGGCTTGCGGCCGGGCACGGGAGCGTGTCCCACGGACAGAGGGCCCTTCCGGAGGGGCCCACACTCGCCCGGACATGCGTGATTTGCGCCGCAATATAGTCAGGAATGCGCCGACCGCAATCCGGGGAGAGCCGGGTTTTCGGATATTCCGCGCGGTTCGGGACGCATGCCCCGCCCGGCACGACGCCAGGCGGGGCGGATTGTCAGCGGCCGCCCCGCGCGAGATTCTCGCGCTGAATCACGATCTTCTTGAGCTGCTTGCGCTCGATCTTGCCGAAGTCGACCCGGCTGCGGGCCTTGGACTTGACGATCGAGCGCGAGAGCGCGCGGGCCTCGGCTCCCTCGGGCGCCACGACGGCGCTCGCGGCCGTGAGGGCGGCGGCGGCGCCGAAGGCGAGCGCGAGGCCGAGCGCGGCGGACATCATCTTGCGGGTGAGCGTCATGATCTTCTCCTGTTGGGTTCTCACGCGAGCCGAACGGCCCGGTGGTCCCCGGGTAGAGATCGTCAGGCACGCACCCTGTGACGGCCGTCACACCGGGGCATCGCCTCACCGCACCGTGACGAAAGGTCGGCTCGCAATCACGGCCTCACGACGGCGCGTGACGGCGGACCACGTCGAGAAAGGCCTCGCCGTAGCGCGCGAGCTTCGCCTCGCCGACGCCGTGGACGCGCGCGAGCGCCTCCGCGGTGGCGGGCTTCATGCGCGCCATCTCGATCAGGGTGCGGTCCGGGAAGATCACATAGGCGGGCACGTTCTGTGCGCGCGCGAGACCGAGGCGCTGCTGCTTGAGCGCATCGAGCAGCGTCTCGTCGACGTCGCCGGCGGCCGCGGCGGCGGCGCGAGACTTGCGCGCCGCGCGGGTCGAGCGCGTGAGCGCGTCCTTGCGCAGCTCGAAGGGGGTGAGGCCCTTGAGCACGCTGCGGCCGAGATCCGTGATGGTCCAGCGCCCGTAGCCCGCGATGTCGAGGGAGATGATGCCGGCCGCGTAGAGCTGGCGGAACAGGGTGCGCCACTCGGTCTTGCCGCGCTCCTTGCCGACGCCGAAGGTCTTCAGCTTGTCGTGGCCGTAGCGTTTGATCGCCTCGGTCTCCTCGCCGGTGAGCAGGCTGACCAGGTGCTCGGTCGCGAAACGCTCGCCCGTGCGAGCGATGGCGGAGAGCGCCTTCTGCGCCGCGACGGTGGCGTCGACCATGACGACCCCCTCGGTGCAGAGGTCGCAGTTGCCGCAGGGCTCGGACTCCTCGCCGAAATAGGCGAGCAGGGTCTGGCGGCGGCAGCGCGGCGACTCGCACAGCGCGACCAGGGCGTTGAGCCGCTGCCGCTCGACGCGCTTCTGCTCGTCGGAGGCCTGGCTCTCCTCGATCTGCATGCGGCGCAGGCGGATGTCGCCCAGGCCGTAGAGCGTCAGGGTCTCGGCCGGAAGGCCGTCGCGTCCGGCGCGACCGATCTCCTGGTAGTAGCTCTCGATGCTGCCCGGCAGGTCGGCATGGCAGACGAAGCGGATGTCGGGCTTGTCGATGCCCATGCCGAAGGCGATGGTCGCGACCATCACGACGCCGTCCTCCTGCAGGAACACGTCCTGGTGGCGGCTTCTGAGGTCCCTCTCCATGCCGGCATGATAGGCGAGCGCATTGATGCCGTGCTGGCGCAAGGCTTCGGCGAGCTCTTCGGTCTTGCGGCGCGAGCCGCAATAGACGATGCCGCTCTGGCCGCGGCGCGCCGCCACGAAGTCGAGGACCTGCCGGCCGCTCGAGGTCTTCACCCGCATGGCGAGCCGGATGTTGGGCCGGTCGAAGCCGTGCACGAAGACGCGCGCCGGGCGCCGGAACAGCTTGGCGAGGATGTCGCCGCGGGTGGCGGCGTCGGCCGTGGCCGTGAAGGCGATGGTCTGCACGCCGCCGAGCGCGTCCTGCGCGGCGCCGAGATTCAGGTAGTCGGGACGGAAGTCGTGGCCCCATTGCGAGATGCAGTGCGCCTCGTCGACCGCGAGCAGGGCGACGCCGGCGCGCCGCAGCGCGGCGATCTCCTCGGGGCGCGCCAGCCGTTCCGGCGCGATGTAGACGAGCTTGAGCTCGCGGCGCGCGATGCGCTCCGCGATCGCGCGGTTCTGGTCGGGGCCGTTGGACGAGTTGAGGCTCGCGGCCGCGATGCCGTAGCTCGTGAGCTGTGCGACCTGGTTGCGCATCAGGGCGATCAGCGGCGAGACCACCAGCGTGAGCCCGTCGCGCAGCAGTGCCGGCAGCTGGTAGCAGAGCGACTTGCCGCTGCCGGTCGGCATGATGGCGAGCACGTCGTGCCCGGCCAGGATGGTCGCGACGATCTCGCCCTGCCCGGGGCGGAACGCGTCGAAGCCGAAGGTCGTGCGCAGCAGCCGCTCGGCGGCGGCGCGGCCGGGCGTCGATGGGTCCACGCGGGTCACAGGAAACCGTAGGGGTCGATGTCGACGTCGAGCCTCAGGTCGCCCTTCGGCTTGGGCGCGGCCGCGAGCCAGGCGCGCATGTAGTCGGAGAGGTCGTAGCCGCGCGGCGACTTGACGAGCAAGCGGAAACGGTGGCGCCCGCGCACCATGGCGAGCGGCGCCTCGGCGGGGCCGAGAATGCGCACCGCCTCGTCGTGCCGCGCGAGGGCGACGAGGCGGCGGGCATAGCCCTCGGCCGCGTGCTTGTCCTTGGCCGACACCAGCAGGCTCGCGAGGCGGCCGAAGGGCGGATAGCCGGTGCGCTCGCGCGCCGCGATCTCGCTGTCGTAGAAGGCCTCGCGGTCCTGGGCGACCAGCGCGCGGATCACCGGGTGCTCGGGCTGGTGCGTCTGCAGGTAGCCGTGGCCGTGGCCGGCCTCGCGCCCGGCGCGGCCGACCACCTGGTGCAGGAGCTGGAAGCTGCGCTCGGCCGCGCGCGGGTCGCCGCTGCCGAGGCCGAGATCGGCGTCGACGATGCCGACCAGATTGAGCTTGGGGAAATGGTGCCCCTTGGCGACCAGCTGGGTGCCGATCACGATGTCGACCGCGCCCGCGGCGATCGCCTTGAACTCCTCGCGCATGCGCTCGATGGTCGTGATCACGTCGCTCGACATCACCATGATGCGGCGCCCCGGGAACAGCTCGGCGACCTCCTCCTCGAGGCGCTCGACGCCGGGTCCGCAGGCGACGAAGGAGTCGACCGCCTGGCATTTCGGGCAGGCGGGCGGTGGCGGCATGGCGAAGCCGCAGTGGTGGCAGACGAGCTGGCGCCGGAAGCGATGATCGACCAGCCAGGCGTCGCAGTTCGGGCAATTGAAGCGGTGGCCGCAAGCACGGCAGAGCGTGAGCGGCGCGTAGCCGCGCCGGTTGAGGAAGAACAGCGCCTGCTCGCCGCGCTCGAGCGCGACTTGCACGGCCCCGGCGAGGCGCGGTGCGACGAAGCGGCCGCGCGGCGGCCCCTCGCGGCGCAGGTCGATCGCCTCGATGCCGGGCTCGTGCTGGCCGCCGAAGCGCTCGGGGAGCGCGATGCGCCGGTAGCGTTTGCGCCGCGCGTTCACCTCGGTCTCGACCGAGGGCGTCGCCGAGGCGAGCACCGCCGGGATGCCGGCGATGCGGGCGCGCACCACCGCCATGTCGCGCGCGTGATAGCGCACGCCGTCCTCCTGCTTGTAGGCCGGGTCGTGCTCCTCGTCGACGACGATCAGGCCGAGGTCGCGATAGGGCAGGAACAGCGCCGAGCGCGCCCCCGCCACCACCGCGACCTCGCCGGCCGCGACCGCGGCCCAGGCGCGTGCACGCTTGCGCGGCGAGATCTCGGAATGCCATTCGGCCGGCCGCACGCCGAAGCGCTCGGCGAAGCGGTCGAGGAACTGGCCCGTGAGCGCGATCTCGGGCATCAGGATCAGCGCCTGCCGGCCCTTGCGCAGGGTCTCGGCGACCGCCTCGAAATAGACCTGGGTCTTGCCCGAGCCGGTGACGCCGTCGAGCAGGGTCACGGCGTAGCGGTCCTCGGCGACCATGTCGCGCAGCGCGCGCGCGGCCTCGGCCTGGGCCGGCGCAAAGTCGGCGGGCCGGTGCGCCGGGTCGGGCGGCAGCGCGACCGGAGCCGGCGGCAGCACCAGCGTCTCCAGCGTGCCCTCGTCGACGAGGCCGTCGATCACGCCGACCGAGACGCCGGCCTCCTCGGCGGCCTCGCGCTTGCCGCGGGTGAGGCCGTCGGCAAGGAGCGCCAGCGCGCGCGCGCGGGCGGGCGTCATGCGCTGGGGCTTCGGGCCCGCGAGGCGCACGCCGATGCGCTCGCGCTCGGGGCCGAGATGGTCCGCCATGCGCAAGGCCATGCGCAGCACCATGCCGCGCGGCGCCAGCGTGTAGCCGGCGAGCCAGTCGATGAAGCGGCGCAGCTCCTCGCGCAGCGGCGGGACGTCGAGCTTCGCCTCGATATCCCGCAGCCGGTTGTCGAGGCCGGGGCGCGGCGCCGGGTTCTCGGCCCAGACCGCGGCCGTGACCTCGCGCGCGGCAAGCCGCACGCGGACGATGTCGCCGGGCGCGACCTCGAGCCCGGCCGGCACCCGATAGCTGTAGAGCTGGTCGAGGGCGACCGGCACCAGGACATCGACGACGCGCTTGGCCATGGGGCTCCGAGGTTAACCGGGGAGCAAGGGAAGGGGAGGATAACGAGGTGTCAAGCCAGGGGATGCGGGTGACGGAGCCGGACCAGCTTTCCTTCGCGGCGGCCGAGGTCGCGGCGGAGCTGCGCGGCTGGCTCACCTCGCTCGCGGCCGAGCGGCGCATGTCGCCGAAGACCGTCGAGGCCTACCGGCGCGACGCGCTCCAGTTCCTGGGCTTTCTTTCCGAGCATCTCGGCGGCGCGGTGACGCTCAGCGGCCTCGCCGCACTCGCGCCGCGCGACGTGCGCGCCTTCATGGCGGCGCGCCGGCGCGCCGGGATCTCGAGCCGCTCGCTGATGCGCACGCTCGCGGGTGCGCGGTCCTTCGCGCGCTACCTGGAGCGCCACCGCAAAGGCAAGGTCGGCGCGCTCGCGGCGGTGCGCGCGCCGAAGGTGCCCCGGACCCTGCCGAAGCCGCTCGCGATCGCCTCCGCCAGGCGTCTCGCCGACACCGACCTGCGCGCCGGCGAGGAACGCGAGCCGTGGGTGATCGCCCGCGACGCCGCCGTCTTGGCGCTGCTCTACGGCTCGGGCCTGCGCATCTCGGAGGCGCTCGGCCTCGCGCGCGCCGACGTGCCGGCGCCGGGGGCGGGCGACGTGATCCGGGTCACCGGCAAGGGCAACAAGACGCGGCTGGTGCCGGTGCTCCTGCCGGTGCTGCGGCTGATCGCCGACTATGTCGCGCTCTGCCCCTACGATCTTGGCGCCGAGGCGCCGCTGTTCGTCGGCGCCAAGGGCGGGCCACTCTCGCCGCGGGTGATCCAGCTCACCATGGCGCGGCTGCGCGGGGCGCTCGGGCTCGCCGAGAGCGCCACGCCGCACGCGCTGCGGCACTCCTTCGCGACCCACCTCTTGGCGCGCGGCGGGGACCTGAGGGCGATCCAGGAGCTGCTGGGCCACGCCTCGCTGTCGACCACGCAGATCTACACGGCCGTCGACGCCGAGCGCCTGATCGAGGTCTATCGCGGTGCCCACCCGCGGGCGTGAGAGGCTTCGTCCTGCGGCGATGTCGCGCATTCGTGATCGCGGTCCGGCCTTCCCGGGGCGCGCGGGGTGGTGCTAAAGCGGTTCCCGGCGGATTTGAATCTGCGGGATTCCCAAGGGGTTATGGATGAGCGAGTCTGTTGGCATTGATTCTCCGATCTGGGAGGGTGCGATGCCGAAGTCGTATTCTCAAGACCTGCGGGAGCGCGTGATCCGAGCCATTGAGATGGGTGCGTCGCGGCGCGAGGCGGCCGACAGCTTCGATGTGAGCGTGAGTTCGGCGGTCAAATGGCTGCAGCGCTGGCGCGAGAGCAAGAGCGCCGCACCCAAGCCCCGCGGAGGGAGTGTGTCGCCGCTGGAGGAGCATGCCGAGGAGATCTTGGCCTTGGTCGCTGAACGGCCTGACCTGATCCTGGTGGAGACGGTCGCAGAGCTGCGCAAGCGGCGCATTCGCACCAGCCGGAGTGCCCTGTCGCGGTTCTATGCGCGGCACGGCATCACCTTCAAAAAAAAAGAGTCTGCAAGCGGCGGAGCGGCAGCGGGCAGACATCGCCCGCGCGCGCCGGCGCTGGATCCGAGAACAAGGCATGCTTGATCCCGCCCACCTGGTGTTCATCGACGAGACCGCTGTCACCACCAATATGGTGCGGCTCAGAGGGCGTGCGGCCCGGGGTGTCCGGTTGATCGGCTTCGCTCCGTTTGGGCACTGGGAGACGATCACCTTCGTGGCCGCCTTGCGTCACGACAAGATGACCGCGCCGATGGTGTTCGAAGGAGCCATGACCGGAGAGATGTTCCTGGCCTATGTCGAGCAGTGCCTGGTTCCGACCCTCAGGCGCAACGACATCGTCGTGGTCGACAACTTTGCGGCCCACAAGGTCGCGGGGGTCGGGGACGCGATCGAGAAGGCGGGAGCGACACTGCGCTTCCTGCCGAAATACTCGCCCGACCTCAATCCCATCGAAATGACCTACAGCCAATTCAAGGCGCTCCTGCGCAAGGCCGCGCGACGAACCGTCCCAGGTCTCTACCGGACGATCCGCTCGTTCGTGCCGAGCCTCGGGCCCCGCGAATGCGCCAACTACTTCAGGCATGCCGGCTATGCTTCCATATGAACGAGAACAGCTTTAGCCTCCGAGTCGCGGGAATGACCCGCTCCTCGCGAGGAGAAGGCCATGACAAAGGCCGTGCTCGGCGCCGCGTTCGTCGTCGCCCTGGCGGTATCCCCGGTGGCAGCCTGGGAGAACTGCGCCAGCAAGAAGCAGGTGATGGCGTCCACGCCGTCGGCGCCGGCGACCCCGGTGCAGACCGCGGAAGCGCCGTCGACGACCCAGACCAAGTGATGACCATTCGGCGGGCGGATGCCCGCCGGTGCCGTGACCTCCAGGGAAGCCCGGGCCCCGCGGCCCGGGCTTTTCCGTGAATCGCCGAGGCCGCAGCCTCCCCCCGCTATCCGGCCGCCTCCGGATCGGCTATTCGGACCGCGGCCGAATCGGGGGAATCATCGATGGGTCACGGAACGCATGCGGTCCAGCATGAGGTCGAGCACACCATCAAGCACGAGGACGCGCACCACGGCGCCAAAGACCTGCTGGAGAGCCGCAACAAGAAGATCGCGCTGCTGATCGCGGTGATCGCACTGTTCCTGGCGCTCTCCGAGACCCTCGGCAAGAGCGAGCAGACCTCGGCGCTGAGCCACAATATCGAGGCCGCGAACCTCTGGGCCTTCTTCCAGGCGAAGACGATCCGGATCACGACCCTGCGCACGGCCGCCGACACGCGCAAGATCGATGCCGAGGCTGCCGCCGATGCCGCCGTCAAGGCGACCATGGCGAAGCAGATCGAAGGCTGGCTGCGCACGGCGGCCCGCTACGAGGACGAGGCGGATCCGCCGGAAGGGCGCAAGCAGCTCGCGGCGCGCGCCAAGGCCGCGGAGGCGAAGCGCGACACCGCGCTCGCCCGATACCACCACTACGAGGTGGCCTCGGCGGCTTTCCAGATCGGCATCGTGCTCGCCTCGGCGACCGTGATCACCGGCATGCTGGCGCTCGCCTGGCTCGCCGGCGGGCTCGCGCTCGCCGGTCTCGGCTTCATGGGGATCGCGCTCGCCGCGCCCCACGCGGTGCACCTGTTCTGATCATTCGGCGGGCTGCGCCCGCATGCTGCGGCGGATGCGTGCGATCCGTCGCAGGAAGCGGCCGGCGCGCTTCGGCTTCATCAGCCAGGCCAGCGAAGCGAGCCGGCGCCGGACCGGCGCGAGCGTCTCGCCGAGCCAGGCGCGCAGGCGCGCCTTGATCGGATCGACCAGGGCATGCGCCCAGGCGAGCCAGGCGAGCACATGCGTATGGAGCCAGCGGAACCAGGCAAGCTGCAGCAGCTTCGGCCGGGTCACGTCGAAGATGAAGGCGGTGACGCCCATGCTCACGACCTTGGCGCCGGCGAGCGTCGCCATGGCGCCGAGCCACCAGCCCTTGGCCAGAAACCAGAGGCCGGCGAGCTTGACCGGGAACAACAGCGCTACCGGGATCAGGAACACCAGCAGGGTCGGGTAGGGCGGCAGCACCTCGATCCAGGCCGCGACGCGCGCCTTGAGCCGCTCCCAGGCCAGGCGGTCGACGATCCACTGCACCGCCGGCCGCAAGTGGTCCCACAGCCACGCCTCGAACAGGAAGACGAGGGCGAGGAGGATCCAGAGCGGCTTCAACAGGCGGCGCATGGCGTGCATCCGGCGAGCGTCGATCGGCGCCTCGCAACCTTTCTTAGTCGGGGTCGCCTAACGAAATGTTCGGCCGATCGGCATCGTACGGCGTCATCCCGGCGGAGCGAAAGCGAGAGCCCGGATCCCTAGCCCCGGTCTGTCCATGTCTCGACCACAGAGATTATGGATCCCGGGTCTCGCTCGCTTGCCCGGGACGACGGCCGCGCGCGCCGCACCGCAGGTGCGCTAGATATGAATCGCCCGCTTCTCCACGGCCAGCGCGGCTTCCTTGACGGCCTCGGTCAGCGTCGGGTGGGCGTGGCAGGTGCGGGCGATGTCCTCGGAGGAGGCGCCGAACTCCATGGCGATCGCGGCCTCGGCGATCATGGTGCCGGCATCGGCGCCGACGATGTGCACGCCGAGCACGCGGTCGGTCTTGGAGTCGGCGAGGATCTTCACGAAGCCGTCGGTCCGGGCGCTGGCCTTGGCGCGGCCGTTGGCCGTGAAGGGAAACTTGCCGACATTGTAGGTGATGCCGGCCTCCTTGAGCTCCTCCTCGCTCCTGCCGATCGAGGCGACCTCCGGAAAGGTGTAGATCACGTTGGGGATCACGTCGTAGTTCACGTGGCCGGCCTGGCCGGCGAGGATCTCGGCGAGCGCGACGCCCTCGTCCTGGGCCTTGTGGGCGAGCATCGGCCCGGCGATGACGTCGCCGATCGCGTAGATGCCGGGCACGTTGGTCTGGTAATGCGCGTCGACCACGATGCGGCCGCGATTGTCCTTCTGCACGCCGGCCTCCTCCAGGCCGAGCCCTTCGGTGAAGGGCACGCGCCCGACCGCGACCAGCACCGCGTCGGCCTCGAGGGTCTCGGCGGCGCCGCCGGCGGCGGGCTCGACCGTCGCCTCGAGGCGCTTGCCGGAATTCGCGACCGCGCTCACCTTCGAGGCGAGCCGGAACGTCATGCCCTGCTTCTGCAGGATGCGCTGGAACTGCCTGGCGACCTCGAGGTCCATGCCGGGCAGGATCCGGTCGAGGAACTCGACCACCACGACCTCGCTGCCGAGGCGGCGCCAGACCGAGCCGAGCTCGAGGCCGATGACGCCGGCGCCGACCACGAGCAGCTTCTCGGGCACCTTGTCGAGAGCGAGCGCACCCGTGGACGACACCACGCGCTTCTCGTCGATCTCGATGCCGGAAAGGCGCGCCACGTCCGAGCCGGTGGCGATCACGATCGCCTTGGTCTCGAGCACCTGCTTGCCGCCGTCCGCGGCCGTCACCTCGACGGCGCCGGGCGCGAGGATGCGGCCGCGGCCGATGAAGGGATCGATCTTGTTCTTCTTGAACAGGAAGGCGACGCCCTTGACGTTGCCGTCGACTCCAGCCTCCTTGAACTTCTGCATGGCGGCGAGATCGAGCTTCGGCTTGCCGACCTTGATTCCCATCTTCTCGAGATCGTGGCCGGCCTCCTCGAACAGGTGCGAAGCATGCAGCAGCGCCTTGGAGGGAATGCAGCCGACATTGAGGCAGGTGCCGCCGAAGGTCGGGTCCTTCTCGACCACCGCCACCTTGAGGCCGAGCTGCGCGGCGCGGATCGCGCAGACATAGCCGCCCGGCCCGGTTCCGATCACGATGAGGTCGTACGCCATGGGGATCTCGGTTCTCTTCTAACCCGCCTGGAGGTGAAGCTCTGCCTGCCGTTCGGCGCGTTGCCGAAGAGCGTCAGCCCCGAAATCGATCTCTTCGCCGCGCTCATTCATCCAGTAGATGGCATGGCCATGATCGCCGACGCGAACGCTCTTGAAGTTTTCGGCGTCCTGAAGGTACGTGAAGATGTTCCCCCGCGAGATGACGGGCCGGAGGTCGACCACACCTGTGTAGCCGTCATTCCACGTGATCTTCAGAACGCCCTGTATCACGGACTCTGCAGAAACGATCCTCGCAATCTCTGTCATGGAATCCTCCCCGGATTGCTTCCGGAGGCGCATGCCTCCCAGGCGGCCCTCAGCTGCTCTCGCCGCGAGGACGCCCACTCTTGGACCATTCGCAACTGCGGGTTCGGCAAGCTCCCTTTTACGATCACCAGCCTCTCGATCTCAATCTGCGCGATGAACTCCGCGTAGCGCGCGTGGAAGTGTGGAGGGGGATCCTCGTCGAAATAGAACTCGACCCGGATTCCATTGATGATCGCGACCGTCGGCATCGAAACGCGATTTCATAAGTCGAGGATCAGCCGCGCCGGGTCCTCCAGGCTCTCCTTCACGCGCACCAGGAAGGTGACGGCCTCGCGGCCGTCGACGATGCGGTGGTCGTAGGAGAGCGCGAGATACATCATGGGCCGCACCTCGATCTTGCCGGCGACCGCCATGGGGCGGTCCTGGATCTTGTGCATGCCGAGGATGCCGGACTGCGGCGCGTTGAGGATCGGGGTCGACATCAGCGAGCCGTAGATGCCGCCGTTGGTGATCGTGAAGGTGCCGCCCTGCATCTCCTCGATCTTGAGCGCTCCGTCGCGCGCGCGGCGCCCGAAATCGCCGATCGTCTTCTCGATCTCGGCCAGCGACCTGCGATCGCAGTCGCGCACCACCGGCACCACCAGGCCGCGCTCGGTGCCGACCGCGATGCCGACGTGGTAGTAGTTCTTGTAGATGATGTCGGTGCCGTCGATCTCGGCATTGACGGCGGGCAGCTCCTTGAGCGCCTGCACGCAGGCGCGCACGAAGAAGCCCATGAAGCCGAGCTTCACGCCGTGCTTCTTCTCGAACAGGTCCTTGTACTGGCTGCGCAGCGCCATCACGTGGCTCATGTCGACCTCGTTGAAGGTCGTGAGCATGGCGGCGGTGTTCTGCGCGTCCTTGAGCCGGCGCGCGATGGTCTGGCGCAGCTTGGTCATGCGCACGCGCTCCTCGCGCGCGGCGTCGTCGGCGGGCGAGGGCGCGCGCATCTGCGCCGCCGCGACCGGGGTCGGCGCTGACGCCGCGCGCTCGATCGCCGCCAGCATATCGCCCTTGGTCACGCGCCCGTCCTTGCCGGTGCCGGCGACGCCGGCCGCGCTGACGCCGCTTTCGGCTTCGAGCCGGCGCACGGAAGGCGCAAGCGGCGCGTCGGCGGCCGCGGGCCGCGGTCTGGTATGCTCGGCGCCGGCGCCGATCGGCGCCGTGGTCTCCGTCTTCTTATCCGGCTGGTCGGTGGGAGCGGGCGTCGCCTTGCCGGGCGCCGCGGCCGCGCCTTCCTTGATCTGGCCGAGCAACGCACCGCCCGCG
>PQAH01000228.1 GCA_003105195.1 Bradyrhizobiaceae bacterium | reverse complement strand
AGCAGGACACGCGCAACTACGCCAAGCGCCAGTTCACCTGGTTCCGCCATCAGCTGCCGGGCTTCGCCTGGCTCGCGCCCGAGGCTGCGCGCGACGCGGTGCTGGCCGCGCTCAATGCCGGGCGCGGAAGAACAGCTCGTAGAAGGTGACCAGCACCTCCACCACGATCAGGAGCACGATCGTGGCCTCGAGGCGGATGCTGCGCTCGGTGTCGATCAGGTCGGTCAGCGCGCGCGCCGTCTCGTCGATCACGCGCAGCTTGCGGGTGACGCCGGAGGCGCGCTCCTTGAGCTCGTACTCGTCGGCGAGGCGCGCGAACAGGCGCTCGAGCTGCGGATTGTCCCAGAGCACGTCCGGCTTCTCCTCCACCTCGACGCGCCCGGACATCCGGTGATGCACCAGCAGCGCCTGGCCGATGGTGCGCAGCATCTCGCGCCGGTTCTTGGGCGAGCGGCCCGAGCGGGCGAGCTCGGCCGCGAACGGCTCGATCACCTCGAACACCCGGCTCACCTCGCGCTCGTCGCGGCCGAGCGCGACGTTCTTGGCGAGCACGTCGGCGATCACCAGCAGGCGCGCCGGCGCGAGGTCGCGCACCGAGATCGGCCCACCCGGCAGCACCTGGTCCTCGGCCCCGGGAGCGATCTCGATGACCGCGCTCTCGGCCTCGACCTTGTCGAACGGCATGTGGATGCGCGGGCGCAGGGTGCGCAGCACCTCGTCCTCGGCGAGCGGGGTGAACCCGACCAGCACCGCGACGCCGTAGCGGAACAGCACCGCGAAGCCGCCCTCGCCGACCCGGAAGGCGAGCGGGGTCGCGGCGATCACGTCGCTGCGCTCGAGGCCGGCCGTGTCCAGCCGCTCGCCCAGCAGCAGCACGCGGACGGCCAGCCGCAACGGGGCGGGGCCGGGGGTAGCGGGGGCGGCGGGCTCGGCGCTCATGGGGGAACCTTAGGGCGCCGGGGGCCGGCCCGGAACCGGGGGTCATTTCGCTTGACCGCCTCCCGGGGCCCCCCTATAACCGCCGCAACATTCGGACCCGGGATGGCGCGCATGCGCAACTTTATTATCGTACTTGGGAAGCGCACCGCCGCGGGGGGCTAGGCCCTCCGGGACCTCTGGCGGTGCGCATGCAAGGGCCCCTTCGGGCCCTTTTTGATTCCGGGCCGAACGACCACGAGCGAATGGAGCAAGCGATGGCGAAGGAGATGAACGGGGCCGAAATGGTGGTCCAGGCGCTCATGGACCAGGGCGTCGAGGTGATCTTCGGCTATCCGGGCGGCGCGGTGCTGCCGATCTACGACGCGATCTTCCAGCAGGAGAAGATCAGGCACATCCTGGTGCGCCACGAGCAGGGCGCGGTGCACGCCGCGGAGGGCTATGCGCGCTCCACCGGCAAGGTCGGCTGCGTGCTGGTGACCTCGGGTCCCGGCGCCACCAATGCGGTGACGGGCCTGACCGACGCGCTGATGGACTCGATTCCGATCGTCTGCCTCACCGGGCAGGTCCCGACCCACCTGATCGGCAACGACGCCTTCCAGGAATGCGACACGGTCGGGATCACGCGCCCTTGCACCAAGCACAACTACCTGGTCAAGAACGTCAACGACCTCTCGCGCGTGCTGCACGAGGCGTTCTACGTGGCGGCCAACGGCCGGCCCGGCCCGGTGGTGGTCGACATCCCCAAGGACGTCCAGTTCGCGACCGGCGCCTATGCGGGCCCGAAGAACGTCCAGCACAAGACCTATCGCCCGAAGCTCAAGGGCGACATCGAGAAGATCAAGGCCGCGGTCGAGCTGCTCGCGGGCGCCAAGCGCCCCGTGATCTATTCGGGCGGCGGGGTGATCAATTCGGGGCGCGAGGCCGGCCACCTGCTGCGCGAGCTGGTGGCGCTCACGGGCTTCCCGATCACCTCCACCCTGATGGGCCTCGGCGCGTTCCCGGCCGCCAACCCGCAATGGCTCGGCATGCTCGGCATGCACGGCACCTACGAAGCCAACATGACGATGCACGGCTGCGACGTCATGCTGTGCGTCGGCGCGCGCTTCGACGACCGCATCACGGGGCGGCTCGACGCCTTCTCGCCCGGCTCCAAGCGCATCCACATCGACATCGACCCGTCCTCGATCAACAAGAACGTCAAGGTCGACATCGGCATCGTCGGCGACTGCGGCCACGTGCTGGAGGACATCATCCGGCTGTGGCGCTCCTCCGGGGCGCAGGTCGACAAGAAGGCGCTCGGCGCCTGGTGGGGCCAGATCGACAAGTGGCGCGCGCGCAACTCGCTCGCCTACCGGCCCTCGAACGAGGTGATCAAGCCGCAATACGCGATCCAGCGCCTCTACGAGGCGACCCGCGACCGCGACTGCTACATCACGACCGAGGTCGGCCAGCACCAGATGTGGGCCGCGCAGTTCTTCCGCTTCGAGGAGCCGAACCGCTGGATGACCTCGGGCGGCCTCGGCACCATGGGCTACGGCCTGCCGGCCGCGGTCGGCGTGCAGCTCGCGCATCCGAAGTCGCTGGTGATCGACATCGCGGGCGAGGCCTCGGTGCTGATGACCATGCAGGAGATGTCGACCGCCGTGCAGTACCGGCTGCCGATCAAGATCTTCATCCTCAACAACCAGTACATGGGCATGGTGCGCCAGTGGCAGGAACTCCTGCACGGCGGGCGCTATTCCGAGAGCTACAGCCACGCGCTGCCCGACTTCGTGAAGCTCGCCGAGGCCTATCACGCGGTCGGCATCCGCTGCGAGAAGCCGGGCGACCTCGACCGCGCGATCAAGGAGATGATCGACGTCGACAAGCCGGTGATCTTCGACTGCGTGGTCGACCAGAACGAGAACTGCTTCCCGATGATCCCGGGCGGGCGCGCCCACAACGAGATGATCCTCGGCGACAGCGCCGGTCCGGAGGACATGCACGTGTCCGACGAAGGCAAGATCATGGTGTGAGCCGATCGGTTCGCACGGACACCCGTTCACGCGAGTATCGTCATGCTGATGAAGAACGAGCCTACCGAACGCCACACGCTGGCGGTGCTGGTCGACAACGAGCCCGGCGTGCTCGCCCGCGTGATCGGGCTGTTCTCGGGGCGCGGCTACAACATCGACTCGCTCACCGTGTCGGAGACCGAGCACGAGAAGCACCTCTCGCGCATCACCATCGTGACCACCGGCACGCCCATGGTGATCGAGCAGATCCGCAACCAGCTGGAGCGGCTCGTCCCGGTGCACCGGGTGGTCGACCTGACGGTGCACGGCGCGACCATCGAGCGCGAGCTCGCCATGGTGAAGGTGCGCGGCAGGGGCGACCACCGGGTGGAGGCGCTGCGGCTCGCCGACGCCTTCCGGGCGCGGGTGATCGACGCCACCACCGAGAGCTTCGTGTTCGAGATCACGGGGCGCAGCGACAAGATCGACCAGTTCGTCGGCCTGATGCTGCCGCTCGGGCTGGTCGAGGTGTCGCGCACCGGCGTGGTCGCGATCGGCCGCGGGCCGGAGGGGATGCAGGGCAGGGCGGAGGGATCCGCCGGGCTGGGCTCGTAGGTCGCCAAACCGCTTTCCAGCTTCCGGCGTCATGGGCTAGAAGCACGCGGCGTTCCCTTCATCCCCGGGCCGAACCGGGACACTCGAAAAAGTTGGGGTTGCGACCTTCTGCGTCGCCCGAGCGAGGACAAGATAATGCGCGTTTACTACGACCGCGATGCCGACCTGAACCTGATCAAGGGCAAGAAGGTCGCGATCATCGGCTACGGCAGCCAGGGGCATGCCCACGCCCTCAACCTGCGCGACTCCGGCGTGAAGGAGGTCGCGGTCGCCCTGCGCAAGGGGTCGGCCTCCGCCAAGAAGGCGGAGGGCGAGAAGCTCCCCGTGATGGAGGTGGCGGAGGCCGCCAAGTGGGCCGACGTCATGATGATGCTGACCCCGGACGAATTGCAGGCCGACATCTACCGCGACCACCTCGCGGCCAACATGAAGAAGGGCGCGGCGCTGATGTTCGCGCACGGGCTCAACGTGCACTTCAACCTGATCGAGCCGCGCGCCGACCTCGACGTGCTGATGATCGCGCCCAAGGGGCCGGGCCACACGGTGCGCTCGGAATACCAGCGCGGCGGCGGCGTGCCGTGCCTGCTCGCGATCGACAAGGACGCCTCGGGCAACGCCCACGACCTCGGCCTCTCCTACGGCGCGGCGATCGGCGGCGGGCGCGCCGGCATCATCGAGACCAGCTTCCGCGAGGAGTGCGAGACCGACCTGTTCGGCGAGCAGGTGGTGCTGTGCGGCGGCCTCGTCGAGCTGATCAAGGCCGGCTACGAGACCCTGGTCGAGGCCGGCTACGCGCCCGAGATGGCCTATTTCGAATGCCTGCACGAGGTGAAGCTGATCGTCGACCTGATCTACGAGGGCGGCATCGCCAACATGAACTACTCGATCTCCAACACCGCCGAGTACGGCGAGTACGTGTCCGGCCCGCGCGTGATCACGCAGGAGACCAAGGCCGAGATGAAGCGCATCCTGGACGACATCCAGCAGGGCCGCTTCACCCGCGACTGGATGCTCGAGAACCGCGTCAACCAGACCTCGTTCAAGGCCATGCGCGCCAAGATGGCCACGCACCCGATCGAGGAGGTGGGCGAGAAGCTGCGCGGCATGATGCCCTGGATCAAGGCCAAGGCGCTGGTCGACAAGTCGCGGAACTGAGGAAACGTCGGCGATCATCCCGGCCGGGCACGCAGGTCGGATCCTTCCGGCCTGCGTCTTCTTGATTGTCCATGTCGGGCAAACCGAGATGGGTGCGAGAGCCGGAATCCACGACCCCCGTGGTCGAGATGCGGCGGGCCGGCGTCATGGATCCCGGCTCGCGCTCGCTTGGCCGGGATGTCGCCGGGCCGTGATGCCATGAGCGCCGGCTTGGCAGGAGGCTTGCCATGCGCAGCGTCGTCGTCACCGGGGTGTCCACCGGCATCGGCTGGAGCACCGCCAAGGAGCTGCTCGCCGGCGGCTTCCGTGTCTTCGGCAGCGTGCGCCGCGCCGAGGACGCGGAACGGCTCGCGGCCGAGCTGGGCGCGGGCTTCACGCCGCTCACCTTCGACATCACCGAGGCGGACGCGGTCGCGGCGGCGGCCGCAACGGTGGGCGAGGCGCTGGCAGGCGGGCGGCTCGCCGGGCTCGTGAACAATGCGGGGGTCGCGGTGCCGGGCCCGCTCACCGAGCTGCCGGTGGAGGAATTCCGCCGCCAGGTCGAGATCAACCTCACGGGCCAGCTGGTCGTCACCCGGGCCTTCGCGCCGCTGCTCGGCACCGACCCGGGGCGCCACGGTCCACCGGGCCGCATCGTGATGATGAGCTCGGTCTCGGGACGGGCCGGCATGCCCTTCCTCGGCCCCTATGCGGCCTCCAAGCACGCCCTCGAAGGCCTGTCCGAGAGCCTGCGGCGCGAGCTGATCCTGTTCGGCATCGACGTGATCATCATCGCGCCCGGGACGATCGCGACGCCGATCTGGCGCAAGGCCGAGGCGATCGACGTCGAGCCTTACGCGGCCTCGCCCTACTACCCGGCCGCGCTCCGGCTCAAGGAGCGCATGGTGAAATTCGGCGTCACCGGGCTGCCGCCCGAGCGGGTGGGCGAACTCGTGCGTCACGCGCTCACGACGGCGCGCCCGCGGGTCCGCTACACGATCCGGCCCGATCCGCTGAACGGGCTGATCCTCGGGCTGCTGCCGCGCCGCTGGCTCGACCGGCTGATCGCGCGCCGGCTCGGGCTGGAGCGGCGAATGCCGGCGCCCGGGGCGGATTAGCCGCACGGCGGCGTGAGCCGCCGCGGGCCGGCGAGGTGCTGCGACCCGGCGCGCCCTTGCCATGACGGTTTTATTACAGTTTCATGACGGCGATCCGTAGCCCGTTTGTCCCGCGGGCGCGGCCGTCGTGTGTCATGCCGCCCGCCCTTGCGTTCCTCGACCGCCGGCTCGCCACCCGTGAGGCGCTCGCGCGCCACGGCTGGTCGCGCATCGCGCTGGTGGCGACGATCCATGGCGCGGCCGCCGTGGTCATGTGGCTCACCGAGGAGACGCTGCTCGACAAGGCCGCCTTCGTGCTCGCCTGGGGCTTCCTCAATTTCCTGCTGCTGGCGGCGCTGCGCCGCCCGGTGCTCGCGGGCGCGTTCGCGCTGGCGCTGATCACGGTGCTGGTGCTTCTCTCGCGGCTCAAGCACAGCATCCTGTTCATGACGGTCAACTTCGTGGACCTCATGATCATCGACACCGACACCTTCGGCTTCCTGATGACGGTGGTGCCGGGGCTCGCCGAGAAGGTGGCGACCGGGCTCGCCGTCGCCGCGCTCGCGCTCGCCGCCGTGTGGTGGCTCGACTCGTTCCGCGTGCGGCTGCGCAGCGCCACGTTCGGATGCGCGGTCAGCCTCGCCGGGCTCACCGGCCTGTCGCTCTCGGTCGACAGCGACCCCTACAACGAGTTCACGGCCGGCCAGTACGTGTCCAAGTTCGCGCGCTCCGGCATCGTCGCGGTCGGGGAGTATCTCGACCGCGGCCTGCTGGAGGCGGACGCGCAGGTGAACGGGACGCTCGGGGGCGTCGCGGACGCCTCCTGCACCACCGCGCACCGGCCGCCGAACATCGTCATGGTGTTCGACGAGTCGAGTTTCGACCTCACCGCCATGCCGGGCGTGCGCGCGCCGGCGGGCTATCGCGAGCACTTCGCCTCGCTCGACGGCAAGGCGCGCCGGCTGGTGGTGGAGGGCGTCGGGGGCCCGAGCTGGTACACCGAGTACAACGTGCTCACCGGGCTCTCGGTGCGCTCCTACGGGCGCTTCGCGGACTTCGTCACCCGCATCGCGGCGGGGCGGGTCGAGCGCGGGCTGCCGCATGCGCTGCGGCGCTGCGGCTACCGGACCTTCAGCCTCTATTCCTTCATGGGCGCCTTCCTCTCGGCGCGCCGCTTCCACGAGACCACCGGCATCGAGCACTTCTACGATTCGGCCGCGCTCGGCGCCAAGGGGGTGGAGCCGGACAGCTTCTACTACGATGCCGCCGCGCGCATCTTCGGCCGCGAGCGGGGCCGGCAGCCGCTGTTCCTGATGGTCTACACGCTCGCCAACCACTTCCCCTGGGACTATCGCTTCCGTCCCGAGCTCACGCCCGGCTGGCGCGACCCCGGCAACGGGTCGGAGGCGGACGAGTACCTGCGCCGGCAGATGCTGAGCAAGCGCCACTACGGGGAGTTCGTCGCGCGGCTCGCGCGCGAGTTCCCGCACGAGCCGTTCCTGATCGTGCGCTTCGGCGATCACCAGCCCGCCTTCGCGCGCACGCTGATCGACCCGAAATACGACGAATCCTTCGTCATGCGGCAGATGGCGGCGCACGATCCCCGCTTCCTCACCACCTACTATGCGATCGACGCGATCAATTTCACGCCGCGCGACCTCGGCCTCGCGCACGAGACCCTGGACGCGCCCTACCTGCCGCTGGTGGTGCTGGAAGCGGCCGGGCTGCCGCTCGACCCGAGCTTCGCGGAGCAGAAGCGGATCCTGCAGGGCTGCCGCGGCCTGTTCTATCGCTGCCGCGGCGGCGCCGAGGCGCGCCGCTTCAACCGCCTGCTGATCGATGCGGGACTGATCAAGGGCCTCTGACGGGCCTCCGCCACGATGATGAACGCTGAACTCGGCCCGATCCCGCTGGCTGGCAGGGTGCAGTAGCCGCGCGAGCGGCGTATCGGACCGGTGGTGCTTCCGGCGGGGCCGACGGTGCATACGGCGCCGCACACCTATTTCACCCTGCAATTATTTCACCCTGCAAACTGCACACGATCATGTACGCTTGAAACGCGCCGGCATCCCGGTACTTTGCGCGCGGTCAGGCGAAGACCTGAGAGGGGACCGATGCAGGAGAGCGGCGCCGCCCTACGCACGACGATTGCGCCCGCCGCGCCGGCGGTGGCCCTCGGCGACGTGACGATCGCGTTCCGGCTCGGCGGGAACGCCGTCTACACGGCGGTCGAGCAGGCTTCGCTGTCGGTCGCGGACGGGGAGTTCGTCGCGATCGTCGGCCCGACCGGCTGCGGGAAATCGACGCTGCTCAACGTCGCGGCCGGGCTGCTCGCACCGTCGGCCGGAACCGCCGCGATCTTCGGGCACCCGCTCGCGGGCCTCAACCGGCAGGCCGGCTACCTGTTCCAGGCCGAGGCGCTGTTCCCGTGGAAGACCGCGCGCGAGAACGTCGCCATCGGCCTCGAGGTCGCGGGCACGTCCCGCGCCGAAGCGCAGCGGCGCGCCGAGGACTGGCTCGGTCGCGTCGGGCTGAACGCGTTCGGCGGCCGCTATCCGCACATGCTCTCGGGCGGCCAGCGCAAGCGCGTCGGCCTCGCCCAGGTGCTGATCCGCGATCCCAAGATCCTCTTGATGGACGAGCCGTTCGGGCCGCTCGACGCGCAGACCCGGCAGATCATGGGGAACCTGCTGCTCGACCTGTGGACCGCCGACCGCAAGGCGGTGCTGTTCGTGACCCACGATCTCGAGGAGGCGATCGCGCTCTCCGACCGCGTCGTCATCATGTCGGCCGGCCCGGCCGCGCGCATCATCGGCGACTGGCCGGTGCGCCTGCCGCGCCCGCGCGACATCGCCGAGGTGAAGCTCGACGCCGCCTTCCACGCGCTGCACCGGGAGATCTGGAACACGCTCAAGGAAGAGGTGCTGAAGGGTTACGCGCAGACGGGAGGGGGGTGATGGGGCGTGTTGTCGGGACAATGCCGGGTCGATTGACCGGGCGCGCTCCCTCCCTCGCGAGCGGGGGCGGGGACGCTTGCGCCGCGAGGCGTCGTGTGCGGAAAGGCACCGCATGTCCCGCGTGACTCTCCTTTCGCTGCAGGTGCTGGTGGCGGTCGTGGCGATCGCGGCGTGGCACGTGCTCACCACGGTGCCGATCCTCGGCGTCACGGTGCTGCCGCCGTTCTTCTTCTCGACGCCGGCGGACGTGTTCGGCCGGGTCGTGCAGTGGTTCGTCGAGGGCTCGATCTGGAGGCATCTCTGGATCACCCTGGTCGAGGCGATGCTCGCCTTCGTGATCGGCTCGGTCGCCGGCGTGCTGATCGGCTTCTGGTTCGCGCGCCAGCCGCTGATCGCGGCGGTGTTCGATCCCTATGTGAAGATGATGAATGCCCTGCCGCGCGTGGTGCTGGCACCGATCTTCGCGCTCTGGCTCGGGCTCGGCATCTGGTCCAAGGTCGCGCTCGGCGTGACGCTGGTGTTCTTCATCGTGTTCTTCAACGTCTACCAGGGCGTCAAGGAGGTCAGTCCGACGGTGCTCGCCAATGCCCGCATGCTCGGCATGAACGAGCGGCAGCTGATGCGCCACGTCTACTGGCCCTCGGCGCTCTCCTGGATGTTCTCCTCGCTGCACACCTCGGTCGGGTTCGCCGTGGTGGGCGCGGTGGTGGGCGAGTATCTCGGCTCGGCGGCCGGGCTCGGTTACATCATCCAGCAGGCCGAGGGGGTGTTCGACGTGGCGGGCGTGTTCGCCGGCATGTTCGTGCTGGCCGCCTTCGTGATCCTGATCGACGCCGTGGTCAGCCTGGTGGAGAAGCGGCTCCTGGTCTGGCGCCCGGTCGCGGCGGAGACGCGCACCTGACTTTGCGCCCCGGCCGGGGCCGTCTATAAAGGCTGCGGCAAGAACAAGCGTTCCAACGGGAGGAACTCCATGAGACTGCTCAAGCTCGTCACCGGCGCCCTGGCGCTCGGCCTCGCGCTCGCGGCCCCCGCCCAGGCGCAGGAGAAGAAGGACATCGTCCTCGGCGTCGGCGGCAAGGGCCTGCTCTACTACCTGCCGCTGACCATCGCGGAGCGGCTCGGCTACTTCAAGGAGCAGGGCCTCGACGTGACGATCAACGACTTCGGCGGCGGTGCCAAGTCGCTGCAGGCCCTGGTCGGCGGTTCCGTGGACGTGGTCACGGGCGCCTACGAGCACACGATCCGCATGCAGGCCAAGGGCCAGGACATCCGCGCCGTGATCGAGCTCGGCCGCTTCCCCGGCATGGTGCTCGCGGTCAAGAAGGACAAGGCCGCGCAGGTGAAGTCGTTCAAGGACCTGAAGGGCTTCAAGGTCGGCGTCACGGCGCCGGGCTCCTCCACCAACTTCTTCGTCAACGCGCTGATCGCGAAGGAGGGGCTCAAGCCCACCGACATCTCGATCATCGGCGTCGGCGCCGGCGCGAGCGCGGTGGCCGCGGTCAAGAAGGGCGACATCGACGCCCTGGTCAACCTCGACCCGGTGATCTCCAAGCTCAGCCAGGACGGCGACATCGTGATCCTGGCGGACAGCCGTACCGAAGAGGACAACATGAAGCTGTTCGGGGGCAACAACCCGGCCGCCGTGGTCTACCTCAAGAACGACTTCATCGAGAAGAACCCGGAGACCGTGCAGCGCCTCGTCAACGCCTTCTACAAGGCGCTGAAGTGGCTCGAGAAGGCCACTCCCGAGGACGTCGCCAAGGCGGTGCCGCCGGAGTATCATCTGGGCGACCGCGCGCTCTATCTCGCGGCCGTGAAGGCCTCCTCGCCGATGTACTCGAAGAGCGGCGTCGTGACCGCGGAAGGCCAGAAGAACGGCTACGAGCTGCTGGTGCAGTTCGACAAGGAGCTGCAGCAGGCCAAGGTCGACCTCGCCAAGACCTTCGAGGGCCGCTTCGTGCAGAAGGCCGCATCCCGGATGTAGGCCGGCCCGCGAGCCGGAAGACCGCGACGGCCCCGTCACGGCGGGGCCGTCGGCGTTTGAACGGGGCGCGCCCGATGCGCGACCAAGAGCGCATGGCGACGGCTCCGGACATCGACGCGGCGATCGACAACGCCTATCGGGTGTTCGCTCGCTACCGGTTGCGCGGGCGGATCATGGTGCTGTCCAGCGTCTCGCCTGAGCACGAGCAGGCGCTCGTCAAGACGCCGCTGTGCGACCTGCCGCGGGAGCCGCTGAGGGCGTACACCGACTCGGCCCACGACTGGAACACCAAGGTCGAGGAGGATCTCAAGTATCTCCTTCCGCGGTACTTCGAGCTGATCGCGCTCGGCTGCTTCCCGCGCGACCTCGAGCTCGCGCTGCGGCGCCTGTCCCACGCGAACTATCGCGACACCTGGCGCGATGAGGAGGCGAAAGCCGTCGACGACGCGTTCGTGGCGCTGATGCGGCTCACCCTCGAGCAGCCGCTCGGCGATGTCCGCGCGCTGCTCTATCATTCGGCCGAAGACCTCCTGTGCATGGTGGCCTATGCGGGGGGCGACGTCGGCATGCTGCTGTCGGCCTGGGACGACGACCGCAGCCGGAGCGCCACGCTCCACCTGGCGCATACCGTTTCCGAGGCGAACCTGCCCGAAGGGCGGCTCGGGAACGGCATGTGGTACGGGCTCGAGGGCCGCGTCGTCGCGGAAGCTGAACGCGTGCTGCATTGGATCGGGCGCGAGGAGAGCCGCGAACGGCTCGAGCGGGCCTGCCTCGCCGAAGCCGACGACGAGATGGCCGGCCTCCTCTCCCTCGCCGAGGCAATCGTGGCGGACCACCTGTCCCGCGGGTGACGCGATCACCGCGGTCGATCGGATCCGTCAGACGAATTCATTTGTCCGCTGCCGCGCCGCGGGCTACCGGTAGCGTTCCGCAGCCCGGTCGCGCGCGCTCCCCGTGAACCTCATTTCGATCCAGTCCCACGTCGTCTACGGCCATGTCGGCAACGCGGCCGCGGTGTTCCCGCTGCAGCGGCTCGGGCACGAGGTGTGGCCGATCCACACGGTGCAGTTCTCCAACCACACGGGCTATGGCGGCTGGACGGGCCGCGTGTTCGACGCCGCGACGATCGGCGAGCTGGTCGAGGGGATCGCGGCGCGCGGCGTGCTCGACCGCTGCGACGGCGTCGTCTCGGGCTACATGGGCTCGGCCGACATCGGGGAGGCGATCCTCGCGGCGGTCGCGCGGGTGCGCGCCGCGAACCCGGCCGCGCGCTACTGCTGCGACCCGGTGATCGGCGACGTCGGCCGCGGCGTCTTCGTGCGGCCCGGCATTCCCGAATTCATGCGCGAGCGCGCCGTGCCGCAGGCCGACGTGATCACGCCGAACCAGTTCGAGCTCGAGCTGCTCTCGGGCCGCACCGGCGCGACCCTGCGCGACGCGCTCGCGGCGGTCGAGGCCGTGCACGCCCTCGGTCCGCGCGCGATCCTGGTCACCTCGCTGCACACCGAGGAGACGCCGCCGGATGCGATCGATCTCGTCGCCTCCGACGCGGGCGGCCGGTATCGCCTGCGCACCCCGAAGCTGCCGATCGCGGCGCACGGCGCGGGCGACGCCATCGCGGCGCTGTTCTTCGTGCACCATCTCGCCACGGGCTCGGCCGCCGAGGCGCTCGAGCGCGCCGCCTCCTCGGTGTTCGGCCTGCTGCGACGTACCGCCGAGGCGGGCGCACGCGAGATCCTTCTGGTCGCGGCGCAGAACGAGCTCGTCGCGCCCAGCCGCACCTTCCGCGCCGAGCCGGTGTGAAACGGGAGAGTCCCATGAAACGACGCTTCGTCACCCTCGACGTGTTCACGGACCGCCGCTTCGTCGGCAACCCGCTCGCGGTCGTGCTGGAGGCGGAAGGCCTCGACACCGCGACGATGCAGACCATCGCACGCGAGTTCAACCATCCCGAGACGGTGTTCGTGCTGCCGGCGGCGGATGCGGCGCATCGTGCGAAGCTGCGCATCTTCACGCCCGCCGCCGAGCTTCCCTTCGCGGGACACCCGACCGTCGGCACGGCGGTGCTGATCGGCCGGCTCGACGGCGGCACGCCGCGCGACTTCGTGCTCGAGGAGGGGATCGGCCCGGTGCACTGCGCGGTCGAGCAGGTGACGGCCGAGGGCGGGCGCGCGCGCTTCGACCTGCCGCGGCTGCCGGCGCCGGCCGAGGGGGCACCGTGCGCGGTCGATGCGGCGGCGGCCCTCGGCCTCGAGCCGGGCGACATCGGCTTCGACGGATTCGCCCCGGCCAGCTGGTCGGCCGGCATGGGCTTCCCGATGATCCCGGTCGCGGGTCTCGCCGCCATCGCGCGCTGCCGGCCCGACCCGGCGCGCTTCGAGCAGGTGTTCGGCGTCGGCGGGCCCGGCAAGGCCTATGCGTTCTGCCGCGAGACGGCCGAGCCGGGGCGCGACTTCCATGCCCGCATGTTCGCGCCCGGCATGGGAATCCCCGAGGATCCGGCCACCGGTGCGGCGGCGGCGGCCTTCGCGGGAATGATCGCGGGACGCCTCGGCGACGGCGCCCACCGCGTGCGCATCGAGCAGGGCTACGAGATGGGGCGCCCGAGCCTGATCGAGCTCGCGCTGACGATCCGGGACGGCCGGCTCGCGGCCGCCGCCATCGGCGGTGGCGCGGTGGTCGCCACCGAAGGCACGATCGAGGCTTGACCGGCGCGGCCGCGTCCGCTCACCTCGGCGGATGACCGAGCTCACCGTCGAGCCGCTGACGCGGCTCGCTCTCGATTTCGCGCCGCGCCCCTGGGCGTTCGCACGCGAGCGCCGCGACGAGATCGACGCCTATTTCCAGCGCCGGCGCGAGCGGACGCCGCAGCTCTACAACGGGCGCGTGCTGCTGCTGCAGGAGGCGGTGGTGGCGGGCGACGCGCTCAGCGGCACGTTCCTCGAGACCGACTATGCGAGCTTCCTCGCCTGGCGCGACTGGGGCTTCCCGGACGCGGGCGTGTGCAACTGCTTCGCCATGGGGGCGCTGCGGAGCCGGGACGGCGCCTTCGTGCTCGCCGTGATGGGACCGCACACCGCGAATGCGGGCCGGATCTATTTCGCGGCCGGTACGCCGGATCCGGGCGACGTCCGGGCGGACGGCACGGTCGACCTCGCGGGCAGCATCGCGCGCGAGCTCGCCGAGGAGACCGGATTGACACCTGCGGCCTACACGACGGAGCCCGGCTGGTCGGCCGTGCTGGCGGGGCCGCGCATCGCCCTGTTCAAGCTGCTGCAGGCGGATGAGACCGCCGACGAGCTTCGCCGCAACGTGCTCGCCCATCTCGCCGCCGAGCCGGAGCCGGAGCTCGCCGGCGTGCACATCGCCCGCGGTCCCGCCGACCTCGACCCGGCGATGCCGCCGTTCACGCAGGCCTATCTGCGGCACATGTGGAAGCTCGGCTAGGGTGCGTCAGCCAATCGTACTGTGTCACAAGTCGCGGTCGGGACAACAAGCTCGGCGTCAACCCGGCCAAGCGAAGCGAGTGCTGGGATCCATAACCTCCGCGTTTCCGGTTCTCTTCCACCGGGGCTATGGATCCCGGCTCGCGCTCGCTGCACTCGCTTGGCCGGGATGACGCTCTGAGTCCAGTTTGTGCCCCCTACCGAGCCGCAAGGTGTTGATGCGACAGCCTCCCAGCAGGTCC
>PQAH01000227.1 GCA_003105195.1 Bradyrhizobiaceae bacterium | reverse complement strand
AGCGCGAGCGCCGGCATGTCGAGATCGTCGCCGATGCCGTCGAAGGAAAGCCGGCGGCGGCGCGCGTCGGCGCCGAACGGCATCTCGAGGCGCATCCGCGCGACGCCCTGGTGCTCTCCCTGCTGCTCGGCGCCTTCGGCCTCTACGCCTTCTCGGGGCGCGCCGACCACGACGCCGCCAAGCTCGCGATCCTGCGGCGTCACGCCGGCCAGTATGGCGACGACTGGTGGTTCCTCACCTTTCTGGGCTGGTCGCACACCGAGGCCGGCGAGGTCGCGCTCGGGCGCCGCCTCTCCGAGCGCGCCTTGGAGCTGCGCCGCGCCAACGGCCACGGCGCGCACGGGCTCGCCCATGCCTGCTTCGAGCAGGGCGACGCGGAGACGGGCCGTGGCTTCCTCAACGACTGGCTGCCCGCCCATGACGGCGCCAGCATCCTCGACGGCCATCTCGCCTGGCACCTCGCGCTGCTGGCGATCGAGGCGGACGACCTCGACCAGGCGCTCGCGATCTACCGCGCGCGCATCCAGCCTTCGGTCTCGCGCGCGCCGCCCATGAACCTGCTCACCGACGCGGCTTCGCTGCTCTGGCGCGTGCAGCTCGCCGAAGATCGCGCGCTCGCGTCCGACTGGGCCGAGGTCGCGGCCTTCGGCGCGCGCACCTTCCCGCGCACCGGCGTCCATTTCGCCGACCTGCACCAGGTGCTGATCGCGGCCGCGCGCGGCGACCATGCCGCGCTCGACCGGCGGATCTCCGAGCTGGAGACGCTGCACGCCGAGGGCCGGCTCGCGCCGGGCGCCGTGATGCTGGCGCTCTGCCGCGGCGTCCGCGCCTTCGCGACCGGCGACGACGCCGAGGCGATCCGCCTGATCGGGCCGGCGCTGGCGGAGGTGGCGCGGGTCGGCGGCAGCCATGCGCAGCGCGAGCTGTTCGAGGATACCTTCATCGTCGCCTGCCTGCGCGCCGGCCGCGGCGAGGCCGCCCGCGCCCTCGTCGAGGGCCGCCTGCACCGGCGGCCCTCGGACCGCGACAGGGCATGGTTGCGCCATCTGCAAGGCTGACCCGGCGGGGGCGGCTTGCGGGCTCCGCGCGGAGCCTTATGATCCGGCGCCGCCATCCGAACTTCCTTTCCACCATCGAGAGTCCGTCGGTCCATGACCAGCGCCCTGTTCGCTCCCCTTCGCCTGCGCGATCTCGAGCTCGAGAACCGCGTCGTCGTCTCGCCCATGTGCCAGTACAGCGCCGACGACGGCGTCGCCAACGACTGGCATATGACCCATCTCGGCATGCTGGCCAATTCCGGCGCCTCGCTGGTGGTGATCGAGGCGACCGCGGTCGAGCGGCTCGGGCGCATCACCCATGGCTGCTTCGGCCTCTATTCCGACGCCTGCGAGGATGCGCTGGCGCGCCTCCTCGCCCACTGCCGGCGCATCGGCGCCGCGCGCTTCGGCATCCAAATCGGGCATGCCGGGCGCAAGGCCTCGTCGCAGCGTCCCTGGGAGGGCGGCCTCGGGCTCAAGCCCGGCGAGGATCCCTGGGAGACGCTCGCGCCGTCGCCGATCCCCTTCGGCCCCGCCTGGCCGGCGCCGCGCAGCGCCACCGCGGAGGACCTCGTCCGCATCCGCGACGCCTTCGTCGCCGCGGCGCAGCGCGCCGTGCGCGCCGGCATCGACGCGATCGAGCTGCACATGGCGCACGGCTATCTCCTGCACAGCTTCGTCTCGCCGGTCTCCAACCAGCGCAACGACGCCTATGGCGGGCCGTTCGAGGCGCGCATCCGCTTCCCGCTGGAGGTCCTGCGCGCCGTGCGCGCCGCGATTCCGGCCGGCATGCCGCTCGGCGCGCGCATCACCGGGAGCGACTGGGTCGAAGGCGGGCTCACGGCCGACGACGCGGTGGCCTTCGTGGCCGCCATGAAGGGCGACGGCCTCGACTTCGTCTGCGTCTCCTCGGGCGGCGTGAGCGCCGACACGCGCAATCCGACCGCGCCCGGCTACAACGTGCCGATCGCCGAGAAGGTGCGCCGCGAGACCGGCGTCGCCACGCGCGCGGTCGGCCTGATCGTCACGCCGCAGCAGGCCGAGGCGGTCGTCGCCGACGGCAAGGCCGACCTGGTCGCGCTCGGCCGCGCCATGCTGGACCAGCCGCACTGGGGCTGGCAGGCCGCGCGCGAGCTCGGCGCCGAGGTGCGCCGGCCGCTGCAGTATCTGCGCGTCGGGCCGAAGCTCTGGTCGGCGGCCGGCGTGCGGGCGTGAGGCGCCCGGTTCCGCCTGTGGCGGGCCTGCAACCATAATGCTTTGCACTTGTGTCTTTACATCGAACCGGGAAGATTGGGGTCTCGTCACGGAATGAAAAGATTCGGGTGATGGCGCGTCCCCTCGCGATTCGGCGGCACAACGAGATCGTTCAGCGGCTGCGCGCCACCGGATCGGTCAGCGTGAGCGAGCTCGCCAAGAACTTCGGCGTCTCCCACGAGACCATCCGGCGCGACCTCAAGGTGCTGGCCGAGCAGGGTCATCTCGACGTGGTCCATGGCGGCGCCGCGCGCCGCGGCATGATGGAGCCCGCGATCGCGCAACGCCTCGCCGAGAACGCGGCCGGCAAGGCCGCGATCGCGCGCGCGGCCGTGCGGCTCGTGCCCGAGGGCGGCTCCGTCCTGCTCGATTCGGGAACCACCACGGCAGCGCTCGTGTTCGAGCTCGCGAGCCGTCCGGGCCTCACGATCTGCACCAACTCGCTCAATCACGCGATGGCGCTGTGCCGCGTGCCGGGCAATCGCGTCGTGATGCTGGGCGGCGAGGTCGACGCCAATGACGAGGCGACCTTCGGCGTCGGCGCCGTGACGGGCCTCGATACGGTGCGCGCCGACATCGCCTTCGTCGGCGTGGGCGGCTTCGCCGAGGACGGCGCCCTGACCGACTATTCGCATCTGGCGACGGAGCTGCGCGGCCGCATGATCCAGGCGGGTCGCGCCTACCTGCTCGCCGATCACACCAAGTTCTCCCGCCGCACCGCGTTCCGCGTGCCGCATTTCGACCGGGCCGTCGGCGTCATCGTCGACCGCGCGCCCGACCGCGCCCTGGCCGAGAAATGGGCGGCGCGCGGCCTCGAGCTGATCGTCGCAAGATGAAGTGGTAATCTGCGGCATTTTGCGGGAAAAAGCCGCGTGCCGTCTCCGGATCCGCCCATGACCGAAGTCGCGGTCCCCGATCACGCGGGCGTCGTCGTCATTGGCGGCGGCGTCGTGGGCTGCTCGGTCGCCTATCACCTGACCCGCATGGGGCAGCGTGACGTGGTGCTGCTCGAGCAGGGGCGGCTCACCGGCGGCACCACCTGGCACGCCGCGGGGCTGGTCGGGCAGCTGCGCTCGCATCCCAACATGACCCGCATGGTGCAGTACTCGGCCGAGCTCTACGCCGCACTCGAGGCCGAGACCGGCCAGGCGACGGGCTGGAAGCCCTGCGGCTCGGTGCTGGTCGCGCGCACGCCGGAGCGCATGGCGCTGCTGCGGCGCATCGCCGGCGCCGCCCAGGTGCACGGCATCGAGTGCCACGTGATCTCGCCCGCCGAGGCGGGCGCGCGCTACCCGATCATGCGGACCGACGACCTCGCCGGCGGCCTGTGGCTGCCGCGCGACGGCAAGGTCAATCCGGCCGACGTGACCCAGGCGCTCGCCCGTGGCGCGCGCCGCGGCGGCGCGCGCATCCTCGAGAAGACGCGCGTCACCGCGATCCACGCCAGGCACGGCCGCGCCGTCGGCGTCGCGACCACGCGCGGCGACATCCGCGCCGACGTCGTTGTCAATTGCGCGGGCCAGTGGGCGCGCCAGCTCGGCCGCAAGGCCGGCGTCACGGTGCCGCTGCATTCGGCCGAGCACATGTACATCGTCACCGGGCCGGTCGCCGGCGTCACGCCCGACCTGCCGGTGCTGCGCGACCCGGACGGCTACATCTACGTCAAGGAGGAGGTCGGCGGCCTGCTGGTGGGCGGCTTCGAGCCGGAGGCGAAGCCCTGGGGCATGGACGGGATCCCGGACGATTTCGAGTTCGGCATCCTTCCCGACGACTGGGACCAGTTCCAGATCCTGATGGAGAACGCGCTGGTGCGCATCCCGGCGCTCGCGACCGCGCCGGTCAAGACCTTCATGAACGGTCCCGAGAGCTTCACGCCCGACAACAACTTCATCATGGGCGCGGCGCCCGAGCTGAGGAACTTCTTCGTCGCGGCCGGCTTCAACTCGATCGGCATCGCCTGCGGCGGCGGGGCGGGGCGCACGCTCGCCGAATGGATCCTCGCGGGCGAGCCGCCCGCGGACCTCTGGCCCGTGGACATCCGCCGCTTCGCGCCGTTCCACGGCGAGAGCGCCTTCCTGCACGACCGCGTCAAGGAGGTGCTCGGGCTCCACTACATGATGCCCTGGCCGAACCGCGAGCTCGTCTCGGCGCGGCCGCTGCGCACCTCGCCGCTCTACGCGCGCCTCGCCGCGAAGCATGCGGCGTTCGGGTCGAAGTTCGGCTGGGAGCGGCCGCTGTTCTTCGCGCCGAGCGCCGCGGAGGCGCGGCTCGACTATTCCTTCGATCGCCAGAACTGGTTTGCCCATGCGGCCGCCGAGCACGTCGCGACCCGCACCGGCGTCACGCTGTTCGACCTCTCCTCCTTCGCCAAGCTCATGGTGCGCGGTCGCGCGGCGGAGGCGGCGCTGCAGCGCCTGTGCGCGAACGACGTCGCGGTGCCGCCGGGCACCACGGTCTACACCGGCATGCTCAATGCACGCGGCACCTACGAGAGCGATCTCACCGTGGCGCGGCTGGACGCCGAGACGTTCCTCGTCGTCACCGGCACCGCCCAGGCGGTGCGCGACGCCGACTGGATCGGCCGCCATCTCCCGGACGGGGTGCGCCTGGACGACGTGACCGCCGACCATGCGGTGCTCGCCGTCATGGGCCCGCGCGCCCGCGCGCTCATCTCGCGCGTCACCGCGGCGCCGCTCGACGATGCGCACTGTCCCTTCGGCGCGGTGCGCCGCATGACGGTGGCGGGCGCGGACGCTCTCGCGGTGCGCCGCTCCTATGCGGGCGAGCTCGGCTTCGAGCTCCATGTCCCGGTCGCCGCGGCCGGCGCGGTCTACGACGCCCTGTTCGCGGCCGGCGGCGATCTCGGCCTGCGCGATGCCGGCTACTACGCGCTGGAATCGCTGCGGCTCGAGAAGGGCTACCGCGCCTGGGGCCGCGAGCTCACCCCCGACACCAATCCGTTCGAGGCCGGCCTCGCGTTCGCGGTGCGGCTCGGCAAGGGCGACTTCATCGGCCGCGACGCGCTGCTCTCGGCGCGTGCCGCGCCGCCGGCGCGCCGGCTGCTCTCCTTCGTCGCCGAGGCTCCCGACACGCCGCTCGCCCACGGCGGCGAGCTGCTGCTGCGCGACGGCGCGCCCGCCGGCGAGATCGTCTCGGCCGCCTACGGTCACACCCTCGGCGCCCTGGTGGCGCTCGGCTACGTGCGGACCGACAACGCGCCGGTGGACGACGCCTGGCTCGCCGCCCGCTTCGAGATCGACGTCGCGGGCGCGCGCTTGCCCGTGCGCGCGAGCCTGCGCGCGCCCTACGATCCGCGGGGCAGGCGTCTCACGGGGGCCTGCGGCGCCTGATGGACCCGTTCGTGTTCGCTGCCGTCCTGTTCGGCGCCGCCTGCCATGCCGGCTGGAACGCGGTGGTCAAGTTCGGGCTCGAGCCCTTCACGACCACGGTGCTGATCGGCCTCGCGGGCGCCGTGGCGGCGCTGCCGCTGATCCCCTTCGTCGGCATTCCGCCGCTCGTCGCCTGGCCCTGGCTGATCGCCTCGGTGATCCTGCATCTCGGCTACTACATCGGCCTGACCGAGGCCTATCGCACCGGCGACATGGGGCAGGTCTATCCGATCGCGCGCGGCACCGCGCCGCTGCTGACCGCGATCGCCGGGACCTTCCTGATCGGCGAGGGGCTCGGTCTCGTCGGCTGGCTCGGAATTCTCGTGCTGGTCGCCGGGGTGTTCCTGCTCTCGCTGCGCGGCGGGCGCGGCGTCGTCCTCGACCGCCGCGCCATCGGCTTCGCGCTGTTCACCGCGGTCACGATCTGCGCCTACTCGCTGGTGGACGGCCTCGGCGCGCGCACCGCCGGCAACGCCCATGCCTACACGGCCTGGCTGTTCCTGCTCGACGGGCTGTTCCTGACCGCCTTCGCGGTGCTGCGCCGCGGGCCCGGCGTGCTCGTCGACATGGCGCGCTTCTGGAGGAGCGGCCTCGTCGGCGGCACGCTCTCGATGATCTCCTACTGGATCGCGATCTGGGCCATGACGGTCGCGCCCATCGCGATCGTCGCGGCGCTGCGCGAGACCAGCGTGCTGTTCGGCGCCGCGATCGCGGTCGTGATCCTCAAGGAGCCGCTGCGCACGGCGCGCATCGTCGCGGCCGTGATGATCGTCTGCGGCCTGGCGCTGATCCGGCTGCATTGAGGTCGTGCCACGCACTCGGCCGTCGTCCCGGACGCCGCGCGGCGGCGATCCGGGATCCGTAGTCCCGGCCTGGGGGATGCGGCACGACGGGCGTCAGGGATCCCGGCTCGCCCGGCTCGGCCGGGATGACCCGGAGAGGGCTCAGAACGTCTTCGCCCCGTTCACCGTGGTGAGCACGGCGTAGAGCGAATTCGCGGCCGTGACGAACAGGTGGTTCCGCTTCGCCCCGCCGAACACGACGTTGGAGCAGATCTCCGGGATCTTGACCTTGCCGATCAGCGTGCCGTCGGGCGCGATGCAGTGCACGCCGTCGTC
>PQAH01000226.1 GCA_003105195.1 Bradyrhizobiaceae bacterium | reverse complement strand
CCGCGGCGCTGGTCGGCGGCGGCGCGCGAGACGCGCACGGTCTCGAGCCTGGTCAGCCCCACGTCCGGCTCGTAGCGCGGCACGCGGGCGAGCCCCGAGTCCACCACCACCCGCACGCCCTCGATGGTGAGCGAGGTCTCGGCGATGGCGGTCGCGAGCACCACCTTGCGGCGGCCCGGCGGCGCCGGCGCGATGGCGCGGTCCTGGTCGCGCGCCTCGAGCGCGCCGTAGAGCGCGACCACGTCGACCGGCACCTCGCCGAGGCGCTCCTCGAGGCGTGCCGCGGTGCGGCGGATCTCGGCCGCGCCCGGCAGGAAGGCGAGCACCGAGCCCGGGTCGGCCGCGAGCGCGCGCAGGATCGCGTCGCACATCTGCGCCTCGATCGGCGCGCGCGGATCGCGGCCGAGGTACCGGGTCTCGACCGGGAAGGCGCGGCCCTCGCTCGCGATCACGGGCGCTTCGCCGAGCAGGTGCGCGACGCGGGCGCCGTCGAGGGTCGCCGACATCACGAGGAGGCGCAGGTCCTCGCGCAGGCCCTGCTGGGCGTCGCGGGCGAGCGCGAGGCCGAGATCGGCGTCGAGCGAGCGCTCGTGGAACTCGTCGAACAGCACGGCCGCGACGCCGGCGAGCTCGGGGTCGTCGAGGAGCATGCGGGTGAACACGCCCTCGGTGACCACCTCGATGCGGGTGCGGCGCGAGACCCTGGAGCCGAAGCGCACGCGATAGCCGACGGTGGCGCCGACCGGCTCGCCGAGCGTGCGCGCCATGCGCTCGGCCGCCGCGCGGGCGGCGAGCCGGCGCGGCTCGAGCACGATGAGGCGGCGCCCCGAGGCCCAGTCCGCGTCGGCCAGCACCAGCGGCACCCGCGTGGTCTTGCCGGCCCCGGGCGGCGCCACCAGCACGGCCGCGCTCCCCCCGGCGAGCGCGCGGATCAGCTCCGGCAGCGCCGCGTCGATCGGCAGGGGCTCGGCGAATGCGGGCACGGGTGATCCTTGTCGAGGCGCGTTCATACGACATTTACCCGCGGCGTCCGAAATCGGCGGCGCTGGCCCGCGGCTTGCGAGGGGCCGGGCAGAGGCTCACTCCCTGTCCCGAAACGGGACAGGCCGCACGAGGACACGCCATGGCCGGCCATCCGCAGCGCATCGACTGGGTCGACTACGCCAAGGGCATCTGCATCATCCTGGTGGTCGCCTGGCACTCGACGCTCGGCGTCGAGGCGGCGGCAGGCCGCGAGGGCTTCATGCACGCCCTGGTCCATTATGCGACGCCGTTCCGCATGCCGGACTTCTTCCTGGTCTCGGGCCTGTTCCTGGCGCGCGCCATCGACCGCGACTGGCGCACCTTCATCGACCGCCGGGTCGTGCATTTCGCCTATTTCTACGTGCTGTGGCTCACCATCCAGTTCGCCTTCAAGGCGCCCGGCTTCGCGGCCGAGGCCGGCTGGCTGGAGGCGGCGCGGCTCTATGCGCTCGCCTTCATCGATCCGTTCGGCATGCTCTGGTTCATCTACCTGCTGCCGGTGTTCGCGGTCACGGTGAAGCTCGTGCGCAACGTCTCGGCGTGGATCGTCTGGCCGGTCGCGGCCGCGCTCGAGATCGCCCACGTGCAGACCGACTGGACGCTGCCGCTCGAGTTCGCCCAGCGCTTCGTCTATTTCTACACCGGCTATCTCGCGGCGACGCACATCTTCGGCTTCGCGGGCGCCGCGCAGGCGCGCCCCGCGCTCTCGCTCGCGGCGCTCGCGGCCTGGGCGCTGATCAACGGCGCGCTGGTCGAGCTCGGCTGGGCGAAGCTGCCCTTCGTCTCGCTCGCGCTCGGCCTCGCCGGCGCCGGCGCGGTGGTCGCGATCGCGGCGCTGCTGGCGCGCTTCCGGCTCGCGGCGTTCCTGCGCCATCTCGGCGAGACCTCGCTGCAGATCTACCTCGCCTTCTTCCTGCCGATGGTGGTCACGCGCATCGCGCTCCTCAAGACCGGCCTCGTCACCGACCCCGGCACCGTCGCGCTGGTCGTCACGGTGGCGTCGCTGATCGGCGCGCTCGTGATCTACTGGATCGCGCGCGACACCCGCCTGCTCGGCTTCCTGTTCACCCGCCCGGCCTGGGCACGCCTCGAGCGCAAGCCGAAATACGCGCTGCAGCCCGCGGAGTGAGGGGCGCAGGCCGTCATCCCGGCCGAGCGCAGCGAGAGCCGGGATCCATCCCCGGTCTGTCCGCATCGCGACCACAGGGGTCATGGATTCCGGCTCTCGCGCTGCGCGCTCGGCCGGAATGACGCTCCGGGGTCCACAGCCGCTGACAATATTGTGCCGTCCTCCTCCTGGCATTGCCCCTCCCCGGGGTGATAATGCGGGCCTCGCGAGAGTGAGGCCCCATGCCCCCGACCAAGACCGCTGCATCGAAGCCCGCGCCGAAGGCGGAACCCGCCAAGCCGCAGGGTTCCGCCGGCGTGAAGCCGGGCGACCACGTGTTCCTGGTGGACGGGTCGTCCTACATCTTCCGCGCCTATCACGCGCTGCCCCCGCTCAACCGCAAGTCCGACGGGCTGCAGCTCAACGCGGTCTACGGCTTCTGCAATATGCTGTGGAAGCTGCTGCGCGACATGAAGCCCGAGGAGCGGCCGACCCATCTCGGCATCGTGTTCGACAAGTCCGAGCGCACCTTCCGCAACGAGCTCTATGCCGAATACAAGGCGCACCGGCCGGAGGCGCCGGCCGACCTGATCCCGCAATTCGCCTATATCCGCGAGGCGGTGCGCGCCTTCGACCTGCCCTGCCTGGAGCAGCTCGGCTTCGAGGCCGACGACCTGATCGCGACCTATGTGCGCGAGGCCTGCGAGGCGGGCGCGACCGGCACCATCGTCTCGTCCGACAAGGACCTGATGCAGCTCGTGAACGACTGCGTCGTCATGTACGACACCATGAAGGAGCGGCGCATCGGCGTGGCCGAGGTGATCGAGAAGTTCGGCGTGCCGCCCGAGAAGGTGATCGAGGTGCAGGCGCTGATCGGCGATTCGACCGACAACGTGCCGGGCGTTCCGGGCATCGGCGTGAAGACCGCGGCGCAGCTGATCGGCGAGTACGGCGACCTCGAGACGCTGCTCGCGCGCGCCAACGAGATCAAGCAGGAGAAGCGCCGCCAGACCCTGATCGAGAACGCCGAGAAGGCGCGGCTCTCCAGGCGGCTCGTCACCCTCGACGACCGCGTGAAGCTGGAGGTGCCGATCGGCGAGCTCGCGGTGCACGAGCCCGACCACAAGCGGCTGATCGCCTTCCTGAAGGCGCTGGAGTTCACCACTCTGACGCGCCGCGTCGCCGAGTTCGCGGGGCTCGATCCGGCGAGCATCGAGCCGGACCCGCGCTACGTGGCGGGCGCTCCGCCGCCGGAGGGGCGCGCCGGCGACCCGCAGGCGGCGGCCGCGGCGCCGGCGCCGGCG
>PQAH01000225.1 GCA_003105195.1 Bradyrhizobiaceae bacterium | reverse complement strand
TACGTGCAACACCAGTTCGAGGACACGCTCTGGGCCGACGAGCCCGCCTGGAACCGGCACGAGGCGGCGCTGCACGGCAGCTCCCACTACGACCTGCCGGCGGTGCTGCGCTGGTTCACGGCCAATATCGGCGTGCACCACGTGCACCACTTGTGCAGCCGGATCCCCTACTACCGGCTGCCCCAGGTGCTGCGCGACCACCCGCAGCTCGGGGACATCGGCCGCATCACTCTGCTCGAAAGCCTGCGTTGCGTGCGCATGGTGCTCTGGGACGAGACCCGGCAGCGCCTGGTGTCGTTCCGCGAGGCGCGCGCGGCCGCCCCGGGCTGAGATGCCGGGCCTCCGGGGCGCAGGCGGGTTTCGCCGAGGCGGCCCGGCTCAGTCGCGCTCCCGGGAGGGCGAAGAATTCAAGAGCGAGAGCGTCAGCGCGCAGAGCGCGACGAAGGTCAGCACCGCATTTGTCGCGTGCGCATATTCCCATTGCCGGCGCAGGCTCACCCAGTTCTCCGGCACCACGGTCCAGTTGCTGGTCGCGAGGTTCGCCGGATAGGTCCAGGCGAAGAAGATCGCGAGGGTGGCCAGCATGCAGACCAGCGCCAGGCCCGCATAGCGGAACGCCACCGCGTGCCGGCGCAGCATGACGGTCAAGGCCAGGACGACGGCGATGGCCGGAAGCAGCACGAAGCCGAACAAGGCCCATCCGCGGTAGATGTTCTGGACGATGAAGTACTGCTCCTGCGCGAGACCGATCTTGTTCGGCAGCTCGAAAAGATGCGCGCCGGCCGGGACCAGGGCGAGCGCGGTCAGGGTCACGGCGAGGAATTGCACCGGCTTCAGGGACATGGCGGGCCTCCGGATCGTCGCGGGATACGGCGTCAACCCGGCGCCGGACGGTTGGGTTCCGGGTTCAGGCCCCGTCCGCCCACCCGACGAAGGATGGGCTGGGCTCCCGCATCGGCATTCTTGCCCGCCGACCGCAAAGAGCGGATAGTTAACCTGTTAATCAACGCGCCCGTCGGCCGTCGCACATGCCGCAGAAGAGAAGAACCGGCTGCCGGCAAGCCGGGCGCATCGAGGGGAGAACGCCCGTGAGACCATTCGCAACGAGCCTCGCCGCCGTCGTCGCCGGCGCATGCCTGACGGCCGCCGCCGTCGCCCAGGACAAGCCGGTCGAGATGCGGTTCGCCCACTGGGTCCCGCCCGCCCATCCGATGCACAAATCCGCGGTCGCCTGGGCCGAGTCCATCAACAAGGCCTCGAACGGCACCATCACGATCAAGATCTTTCCGGCGCAGCAGCTCGGCAAGGCCTTCGACCACTACAACATGGCGCGCGACGGCATCGCCGACATCGCCCACGTCAATCCGGGCTACGAGCCGGGACGCTTCCCCGTGATGGGCGCGGTCGAGCTGCCGTTCGTCTTCGCCAACGCCAAGCAGGGCAGTGCCGCCGGCGACGCCTGGTACCGCAAGTACGCCGCCAAGGAGATGCACGAGGTCCGCTACTGCCTCACCTTCTTCCACGATCCGGCGACCGTGCACGCGACCAAGAAGAAGGTCGTGGTGCCGGGCGACATCAAGGGCATGAAGATCCGTCCCGCCAATGCGACCATCGGGCGCTTCGTCGCGCTGCTCGGCGGCACCAATGTCCAGGCCTCCGCGCCCGAGGCGCGCGAGGTGCTCGAGCGGGGCGTCGCCGACGCGATCACGTTCCCGTGGGGCTCGATCGTGCTGTTCGGCATCGACAAGGTGGTCAAGTATCACATCGACTCGGCCTTCTACGTGACCGAGCAGACCTGGGTGCTCAACAAGGCCAAGTACGAGTCTCTCTCGCCGGCGCAGAAGAAGGTGATGGACGACCACTGCAGCAGCGACTGGGCGCTCAAGATCGCGCTGCCGTGGGCCGACTTCGAGGCCGGCGGCCGCGACAAGATCAAGGCGCAGGCGGGCCACGAGGTCTACGCGCTCACGCCGCAGCAGCTCGCCGAGTGGCGCAAGGCCGCCGAGCCCCTCTACAACGAGTGGGCCGAGGGCGTGCGCAAGGCCGGCTACGATCCCAAGGTGCTGTTCGACGACTTGAAGGCCGAGCTCGCCAAGCAGAACTCGGCGTATTGAGGCGGCCCGCCCGGAAGGCTCCGGCCCTTCCGGGCCTGCCGCGACATCGCGGCACCATCTGGGTTATGAGCTGTGCCTCTGACGAGGACATCGGCCCATGACTCCGCAGCCCGGCGACTTCCATCCCCAGCGCGTCGCCGACCAGCTCGTGACGGCGGTACCGACGGCCCGGCCGTTCGAAACCGCGGGCGCGGTCCGCACGCGCCTGTTCGGCCACACCTATGTCGATGCGTCGCATGTGTTCGTGGTGCGCGAGGACGGCGGGCTCGCGGGGGTTGCGACGATCGGCGACGTCATCGCTGCCGACGCAGCCACGCCGCTGGAGCGGCTCGCGAAGGACATCAATGCCCACCAGGTCACGCCCGAGATGGACCGCGAGGACGCCGCCAGCATCGCGATCCGTGCGGGCGTCTCGGTGCTCGGCGTCTGTGATGCGGGCGGCCGCTTCGTCGGCGCGCTGCCGGCCTCGGCGCTGATCGCCACGCTGCGCGACGAGCATCTCGAGGACCTGCACCACATGGCCGGCATCCTCGGCAAGTCCGAGGCCGCCAAGGCCGCCTTGACGGCGCCGCCGTTCCGTCGCGCTCTATACCGGCTGCCGTGGCTGCTGGTGGGCCTCGCCGGCAGCGCCGTCGCCACGGTCGTGATGGCGCGCTTCGAGTCGGTGCTCTCCGCCCACATCGCGGTCGCTTTCTTCATCCCGGCGATCGTCTACCTGGCCGACGCCATCGGCACGCAGTCGGAGGCGGCCGCGGTGCGCGGTCTCTCCCTGACCGACGCCGACCTCGTTCCCCTGCTGGCGGGCGAGATCGGAACCGGGCTGCTGATCGGCGCGGCGCTCGCCACGGTGGCCATGCCGGCGATCTGGTGGAGCTTCGGCAATCGCGATCTCGCGGTCGCGGTCGGCGTCGCGCTGGTCGTCGCCAGCAGCGTCGCGACCACGATCGGATTCCTGCTGCCGCTCCTGTTCGCCCGGCTCGGCTACGATCCGGCGCACGGCGCGGGCCCGGTGGCGACCGTGGTCCAGGACGTGCTGACCCTCCTGATCTACTTCCTGGTGGCCTCCCTGCTGCTGCTGTGAGACCGGCCCGGTTGCGTGCCGACGTCCCCTGGAACCTCGCCGCACCAAATTCCGGTCCAGTTCTCGTGCTCATCCGTGGGCATGCGATGGGCCTTCGTCCTCCTCACCGTTGCGCTGGCGGGCTCCCCGGCCCGGGCCGGGCCGGCATCGACGGAGGACACGCGCGAGTCCCTGTGCCTGCTGATCGAGTCGGCAGCCCGGGTGAACGGCCTCCCGGTTGAGTTCTTCGCGCGCGTGATCTGGCAGGAGAGCCGGTTCCGCGCCGACGCGGTCGGCCCGCTCACGCGTTCGGGCGACCGGGCTCAGGGCATCGCCCAGTTCATGCCGGGAACGGCGGCGGAGCGCGGGCTGCTCGATCCGTTCGATCCCGTGCACGCGCTGCCGAAGGCCGCCCAGTTCCTGCGCGAGCTGCGCCAGAGCTTCGGCAATCTCGGGCTCGCGGCCGCCGCCTACAATGCGGGGCCGCGCCGGGTGCGCGAATGGCTCGCCGGCACCGGCGGCCTGCCGGGCGAGACGCGCCGCTACGTGGCGGCGATCACGGGCGCCACCGTGGAGGAATGGACCGACGGAACGGATCGCACGCCGTCCGCCCCGGCCTCCTGCCGCGCCCTGGTCGCGCTCTTGAAGGAGGCGCCGATCCCCTTCGTCACGGAGCTCGAGCGGCGCATCGAC
>PQAH01000224.1 GCA_003105195.1 Bradyrhizobiaceae bacterium | reverse complement strand
GCGATCAGCCCGGCCTTGGCGCCGGCCGCCTCGGCGCGCCGCGCCGCGCCGGCGCCGCGCTGCGGATCGCGAGGACGAAAGTCTGCGGCGGCACGCATCAAGGCTCAGAAATCCAGGTCTGCATAGGTTTCGGACGGCGGCGTGCCCGCAAGCGTGTCGGCGAGGATCGAGCGGAAGGCCGGACGCGACTTCACGCGCGCGTACCAGTTCTTGGCGCTCTCGTCCTCGTCCCACGGGACGTCGCCGAGATAGTCGGCCGCCGACAGGTGCGCGGCCGCCGCGAAGTCCGCATAGGTCAACTGGTCGCCGGCGAGCCAGTTCCGCGTGCGCAGCAGCCAGCCGATATAGGCGAGATGATACCGGATATTGTGGCGCGCCGCACGGATCGCCGCCGTGTCGGGCGAGCCGCCGCCGCCCTCGACCGGCATCAGCCGCTTGTAGACCTTCTCGGTCACCAGGAGCTCGGTCACCTCCTCGAAGAACTTGTCGTGGAACCAGCGCGTGAGCCGGCGCACCTCGATGCGCTGGTCGGGGTCGGCCGGCATCAGCCGCCGGTCGGCGAGGGAGGCGCCACGGGTCTCGTCGAGATACTCGGCGATGATCTCGGCGCTCGGGATGGCCGGATGGCCTTCCTCCACCAGCACGGGGGTTCGCCCTTCGGGGTTGAGGGCCAGGAACGTCTCGCGCCGCTCCCAGGCCCGCTCCTCCACGAGGCGCGGCTGGATGCCGTATTCGGCGAGCGCCACGCGCACGAAGCGCGAGTGCGGGCAGAACGGATGGTGAAACAGCGTGATCATCGAACCTGCGGGGCTGGCGCGCTCGCGATCCGCGCGGGGATGTCGAATCGCACCGAGCTATAGAAAAGCCTGACGGCCGCGACAACCTCGGCTGCCGATGTGGTCAAGGTGAGGCGGAGCTGCGCCGGCCCTGGGACCGTCCTGCGCCATTGCTCTCGTCCCCGGCTTGCGGCACAAGCGTGCGCCTGATCCCGGAGCCCCGCATGCTGTTCGACCTGTTCAAGGCCATGGTGCTGGGCGTCGTCGAAGGCCTGACCGAGTTTCTGCCGGTCTCGTCCACGGGCCACCTGCTCCTGCTCGAGCACTTCTTCGGCTTCGACGACGACCAGTTCGGCAAGACCTTCGTGATCCTGATCCAGCTCGGGGCGATCCTCGCGATCCTGTCGATCTATTTCGGCCGCCTCTGGAAAATCGCCGTCGCCGCCCTGACGGATCCGCAGGCGCGCCGCTTCGTCATCGGCGTGCTCCTCGCCTTCCTGCCGGCCGCCGTCATCGGCGTTTTCGCCCACGGCTTCATCAAGGGCGTGCTGTTCAACGTCTGGATCGTCTGCGCCACCCTGATCGTCGGCGGCGTCGTCCTGCTCTGGGTCGACCGGCTCGCCCTCAAGCCCCGCTACACCGACGCCACGGCCTTCTCGCTGCCGATGTATCTCGGCATCGGCGTCGCGCAGACCATGGCGATGATCCCGGGCGTCTCGCGCTCGGGCGCCACCATCGTCTCGGCCATGCTGTTCGGCGCCGACAAGCGCTCGGCGGCCGAGTTCTCCTTCTTCCTCGCCATTCCGACCATGGCGGGCGCCTTCGCCTACGACCTCTACAAGAGCTGGGGCCAGCTCAGCGGCCAGAACGTGCTGATCGTGGTCGTCGGCTTCCTGGTCTCCTTCGCGGCCGCCTGGTTCGTGGTGCGCACCTTCCTGGACTACGTGTCGAGCCACGGCTTCTCGCTGTTCGCGTGGTGGCGCATCGTGGTCGGCGCGCTCGGCCTGATCGGCCTCGGCCTGTTCCGCTGAGTCCGTCGCGACGCCGGGATCAGCGCGCGCGCACGCGCTCGAAGCGCTGCTCGAGGACGCGCCTCCCCCACGTCGTCGAGGGCGCCTCCTGTACGAGGCGGAATCCCGCGCTTTCGTAGAGGTGACGCGCCGCGTCCAGCCCCGCGAAGGTCGTGAGAAAGCAGCGGCCGTAGCCGGCCGCGTCCAGGAACGACAGGGCGGCGTTCATCAGCCCCCGGCCGGTGCCGCGCGCGCGCATGTCGTCGCGCACGATGAACCAGCGCAAATGCGCTTCACCCGCCGCCAGGGCGGGATCGCTGCCGTCGATCGTGATCGAACCCAGCAAGGCTTCGCCGCGTACGGCGCAGAAGATGCGGTCCCTGTCCGCCGCGTAGCGATCGATGAAATCCGCCATCTCGCGCGCGACCTTGGCTTCGAACCGCGCGCCGAACTGCCACGCGCGGCTGTAGTAGAGCGCGTGAGCGCGCACCACCTCGCCGATCAGGCCGGGCGACCACCCGTGTCGGATCTCGATCTCCATGGCGGCATCGTGCGCTATTGCGGGCGCTGCGCCGGCTGATCGTAGAGGATCTCGCTCGAGATCCTGGTGACGTCGCGCAGGCCCGTGAGCGCCATGGTGACCTGCATCTCCTTGGCGATCACGTCGAGCGCCGTGCGCACGCCGGCCTCCCCCATGGCCATCAGCCCGTACAGATAGGCGCGGCCGATCAGGCAGCCGCGCGCCCCGAGCGCGAGCGCCTTGAGCACGTCCTGGCCCGAGCGCACGCCGCCGTCGAACAGCACCTCGATGCGGTCGCCGACCGCGTCCGCGACCCGCGGCAGCGTGACCACGGTGGCGGGCGCGCCGTCGAGCTGCCGGCCGCCGTGGTTGGAGACCACGATACCGTCGACGCCGGACGAGACCGCCATGCGCGCGTCCTCGACGTCGGTGACGCCCTTGAGCACCAGCTTGCCGGGCCACTGGCTGCGGATCCAGTCGATGTCGCGCCAGGTGAGGTTCGGCTCGAAATTGTCGTTCGCCCAGGCGCCCGCCATGAACACGTTGGCGCGCCCCTTCAGGAAGTGCTCGACATTGCCGAACGACTTGCGCTTGCCCATCAGCACGCGCATGGCCCAGGCCGGCTTGGTCGCGATGTCGAAGGCGTTGCGCAGGGTGAGCCGCGGCGGCACGCTGAGCCCGTTCTTGAGGTCGGGATGGCGCTGGCCGCGGGTCGGCAGGTCCACGGTCACGAACAGCGCCGTGCAGCCGGCCTCGCGCGCGCGCTCGATCAGCGACTTGGCGAAGTCGCGGTCGCGGAACACGTAGAGCTGGAACCAGAACGGCCCGCGGGTCGCCGCGCGCACGTCCTCGATCGTGCAGATCGACATGGTCGAGAGGCAGAAGCGCGTGCCCATGCTCTCGGCGGCGCGCGCGGCGAGCATCTCGCCGTCGCCGTGCAGCAGTCCGGTCAGCCCGGTCGGCGCGATCGCGACCGGCATCGCCACGGGTTCGCCGAGCAGCGTGGTCGCGAGCGACGGGTTCGCGGTCTCGACCAGCACGCGCTGGCGCAGGCGGATGGCTTTGAGCTCGTCCGCGTTCGCGCGCATCGTGATCTCGTCATAGGAGCCGTGATCCACGTATTGGAACAGCGCGCGCGGCACCTTGCGCCGCGCGATCCGGCGCAGGTCCTCGATATTGGTGATGATCGGCATGGCGGCTCCCGGGCAGGCGCCGGATGATCGTCAGGAACTTGGCCTTAAGCAACCCGTCCCCGGAACTGGCCGGCCTTGCGGAAGCGCCACAGATAGGTGGGCGCGATCGCCTCGATGGTGAGGGGCTCGATACCGAGGCCCGCGAGCGTGCGCCCCTCGCGCGCCGCCGCCTCCGAGACCACGTTGTCGACCCGCAGCAGGTCGACCTGGTCGGGCGTGAGCGGCGGCTTCGGCAGGAACTGCAGGACATAGGCCTTGAGCTTGGCGAGTCCGAACGGCACCGGCACCAGCAGGCGGCGCCGCTCGATGGTGGCGAGCACGAATTCCAGGATCTCGCGGAAGGTCTTCACCTCGGGCCCGCCGAGCTCGTAGGTCGTGCCGGCCTTCGCCTTGCCGTCCACGGCTTTGAGGACCGCCTGCGCGACGTCGCCGACGAAGACCGGCTGGAACCGGGTCTCGCCGCCGCCGACCAGCGGCAGCACCGGTGCGAAGCGTGCGAGCGAGGCGAAGCGGTTGAAGAAGTCGTCCTCGGGCCCGAACACGATCGAGGGCCGGAGGATCACGGCCGCGGGTGTGGCGCTGCGCACCGCCTCCTCGCCTGCCGCCTTCGACCGGGCGTAGAGCGAGGGCGAATCGGCGTCGGCGCCGATCGCCGAGACGTGGATCAGGCGCGCGCCGCCGGCCGCGGCCGCGCGGGCCACCTGGCCGGCGCCGTCCGCCTGCACCTGCGAGAACCGCTGCTGGCCGCGCTCGAACAGGATTCCGACCAGGTTGATCGCGACCGCCGCGTCGCGCATCGCCGCCTCCACCGAGGTCGGATAGCGCAGGTTCGCCTGCACGGCGTGGATCTGGCCGACGCGGCCGAGCGGCTGGAGATGGCCCGCGAGGTCGGGCCGCCGGACCGCCACGCGGATCCGGTAGCCCTGCCGCGCGAGCGCGCGCACCACGTGGCGGCCGAGGAATCCGGATCCGCCGAAGATCGTCACCAGGGTTTCGTTGGGAATTTCCGTCACGACCACATCCGCGCCGCTCGAGCACCGCGCGAATACAGGATCGGCCGGAACCTGTACAGAGGCCTCGCGCCGCCGTCATTGACAAGGCGAAAGGCGAAACCCTATGTGTGCCCGGCTTGCCCAGGTGGCGGAATTGGTAGACGCGCTGGTTTCAGGTACCAGTGGTGAAAGCCGTGGAGGTTCGAGTCCTCTC
>PQAH01000223.1 GCA_003105195.1 Bradyrhizobiaceae bacterium | reverse complement strand
CTGGGCAGCGTTGCCCAGATCGCGGTGACGCTGACGCCAGACGGCGAAATCCATCACCTCGGCGATTTTCATGTACTCGCTTTCGGCGAGCTGTCAGGACAGCGCTCGCCGCGTTGCGACGACTTCGCCCGCCTCTGCGCCGGCGCCAATTTCACGTCGCGCCTGTCCGACAACATTCTGCTCGAGTCGTGGGACAAGCTCGTCTTCCTGGCGACGCTCGCCGGGATGACGTGCCTGATGCGCGCGAGCGTCGGCATCATCCTTTCGACCGACGACGGCGCGACGCTGATGCAGCGGCTTCTCGACGAATGCAGCGCCGTCGCCACCGCCGAGGGCTTCGCGCCCGATGCGGTGGCGCTTGCACGCTATCGCGCGATGCTGATGGAACACGGATCGTCCCTGACGGCTTCGATGCTGCGGGACGTGGAACGGGGCGCTCCCACCGAAGCCGCGCACGTGCTGGGAGACCTGGTGCGGCGGGCGCAGAGCCGCGGCATCGATACGCCGGTGCTCCGCATCGCCCATGCGCATCTGCAGGCGTACGAGGCCACGCGCAATGCCGCGGCAGGACATTGAGGGAGGACGGAGCATGGACATCCGGCAGATCGTGCTGCTCGACCAGGAGGTGCGGCGCGAAGCCTCGCGCACGCTGCAACGTCCGACGCGCCGGGTCGCGGCCGCCGCCGTGCTGCGCAATCCCGCCGCCGGGAGGGACCTGGACGACTTCGGAGAGCTGGTCGACCTGTCCGTCGCCTGCGGCGAGATCCTCACGGCGCGTGCCCTGGCCGCGCTCGGCGACCAGCGGCCGATCGGCTACGGCAAGGCGGCCCTGGTCGGCAGCGCCGGCGACCTGGAGCACGGCGCGGCCATGATCCATGTCCGCATCGGCCTCGCGATGCGCAAGGGCGTCGGACGCGGCCTCGCGCTGATCCCGGGCAACGCCAAGGTCGGCGCCGTCGGCGCGCCGATCGACGTGATCTTCGGCGGCATCGACGATGCCTGGGACTACGACGCGATGGATACGATGACGATCGCGATTCCCGATGCCCCGAAGCCGGACGAGATCCTGCTCGCGGTGGCCTTCCTGGCGGGCGGCCGGCCGAATGCGCGGATCCGCGGCGCGACGCAGGCCGCGGTCGCGGAGCTGGTACGAGACATTCGGGACGGCGGTGCGGCCGAGGCGACGCGGTGATGCGCATTGCGGCGGCCCCGCGAGGCTGCCGCTCGCGATCGGGAATCGGCGGCACGGAACGGGTTGACGGCCCGGCAGAAGCGGTCACATTTGCGCCGCGCGTGTCGACGGCTGGCGGTGCCGCGCCTCAGGGAGAATGACGATGGCGAAGGTGGCGTTTCTCGGGCTCGGCGTCATGGGCTATCCCATGGCCGGGCATCTCGTGAAAAAGGGCGGCCACGAGGTCACGGTCTACAACCGCACCGCCGCCAAGGCCGAGCAGTGGGTGAAGGAATATGGCGGCAGGCTCGCCAAGACGCCGAAGGAGGCGTCGGCCGGCCAGGATTTCGTCATGTGCTGCGTCGGCAATGACGACGACCTGCGTCAGGTGACGACCGGCCAGGACGGCGCCTTCGCGGCCATGGGCAAGGGCCGGGTGTTCGTCGACCACACCACGGCCTCGGCCGAGGTCGCGCGCGAGCTCCATGCCGCGGCCAAGAGCGGCGGCTTCGATTTCGTGGACGCGCCGGTGTCGGGCGGCCAGGCGGGCGCGCAGAACGGCGCGCTCACCGTGATGTGCGGCGGCGACGCCGAGCCCTATGGCCGCGCCGAGCCGGTGATCGCAGCCTATGCGCGCATGTGCCGGCTGCTCGGTCCCGCCGGCTCGGGGCAGCTCACCAAGATGGTCAACCAGATCTGCATCGCGGGCCTGGTGCAGGGCCTCGCCGAGGGCATCCATTTCGCCAGGCGCGCCGGCCTCGATGTGGAGGCCGTGATCGAGACCATCTCCAAGGGCGCGGCGCAGTCCTGGCAGATGGAGAACCGCTACAAGACCATGAACGCCGGCAAGTTCGACTTCGGCTTCGCGGTCGACTGGATGCGCAAGGACCTCGGGCTGTGCCTCGACGAGGCGCGGCGCAACGGCGCGCCGCTGCCGGTCACCGCGCTGGTCGACCAGTTCTATGCCGACGTCCAGCGCATGGGCGGCGGCCGCTGGGACACCTCCAGCCTGATCCGGCGCCTGCGCGACCACTGAACACCCCAACGAGGACTCTCCATGCCCTACCAGACCACGGCCTCCGGGCTCCAATACGACGACGTGACGCCGGGGAGCGGCGAGGAAGCGCGCGCCGGGCGGCACGTGCGCGTGCACTACACCGGCTGGCTCTACGAGAACGGCCAGGCCGGGCGCAAGTTCGATTCGAGCAAGGATCGCGGCGAGCCGTTCGTCTTCCCGCTGGGCGCGGGCCAGGTGATCCGCGGCTGGGACGAGGGCGTGGCCGGCATGCGGGTCGGCGGCACGCGCCGGCTGGTGATTCCGCCGCAGCTGGGCTACGGCGCGCGCGGCGCGGGCGGCGTGATTCCGCCCAACGCGACGCTGCTCTTCGAAGTGGA
>PQAH01000222.1 GCA_003105195.1 Bradyrhizobiaceae bacterium | reverse complement strand
AGCAGCACGCCGTGACCTTCGCGGCCGGGCTCGCGAGCGAGGGTTTCAAGCCCTTCGTCGCGATCTATTCGACCTTCCTGCAGCGCGCCTACGACCAGGTCGTGCACGACGTCGCGATCCAGCGCCTGCCGGTGCGCTTCGCGATCGACCGCGCCGGGCTGGTCGGCGCCGACGGGCCGACCCATGCGGGGGCCTTCGATGTCGCCTATCTCGGCTGCCTGCCGGGTTTCGTCGTGATGGCGGCCGCCGACGAGGCCGAGCTCGTGCACATGGTCGCGACCGCCGCGGCGATCGACGACCGGCCCTGCGCGTTCCGCTATCCGCGCGGCGAGGGCCTCGGCGTCGAGATGCCCGGCGAGGGCCGGCCGCTCGAGATCGGCAAGGGCCGGATCCTGCGCGAGGGCCACAAGGTCGCGCTGCTCTCCTTCGGCGCCCGGCTCGGCGAATGCCTCAAGGCCGCCGACGAGCTCGCGGCCCTCGGCCTGCCGACCACGGTCGCCGATGCCCGCTTCGCCAAGCCCCTCGATCTCGATCTCGTGCTGCAGCTCGCGCGCGGGCACGAGGTGCTGATCACCATCGAGGAGGGCGCGATCGGCGGCTTCGGCAGCCAGGTGCTGCAGGCGCTCGCCACCGCAGGCGCGCTCGACACGGGGCTCAAGATCCGTCCCATGGTGCTGCCCGACCTGTTCATCGAGCAGGACAGCCCGGCCGCCATGTACGCCCGGGCCGGCCTCGACGCGAAGAGCATCGTCGCCAAGGCCTTCGAGGCCCTCGGCCGCGACCGCGCCGAGAGCGCGCGGCTGGCATAGACGATCGACAACGGTCCTGCTCCGACGTCGTAGGCCACGGGCTGCGCAATGCTGGCCGAGGCGGTTCGGCATTGCTAAGTCGTCATTATGACGTCCCGCCGGCGCGCCGATCGCCTGCTCGTGGAGCGCGGTTTGTTCCGGACCCGCGCCCAGGCGCAGGCCGCGATCGCGGCCGGAAAGGTCACGGCGGACGGTGCCCCGGTGCGCAAGGCCTCCGACGCGATTGCGGCCGAGGCCGTGCTGGATGCCGCGCCTGCGCATCCCTGGGTCTCGCGCGGCGGCGTGAAGCTCGCCGCCGCCCTCGATGCCTTCGCGATCGATCCCGCCGGGCAGGCCTGCCTCGACGTCGGCGCGTCCACCGGCGGCTTCGCCGAGGTGCTGCTCGCCCGCGGCGCGCGCCGCGTCTACGCGGTCGACGTCGGCCGCGACCAGCTCCACCCGCGCCTGCGCGCCGACCCGCGCGTCGTCTCGCTCGAGGAGACCGACATCCGCGCCCTCGATCCGGCGCGGCTCGAGGCGCCGCCGACCCTGATCGCGGTCGACGTGAGCTTCGTTTCCCTGAAGCTCGTCCTGCCCGCGGCGTTCGCGCTCGCGGGCCGTCCGGCCCGGCTCGTCGCCCTGGTCAAGCCGCAGTTCGAGGCCGGCCGGCGTCGCCTCAAGAAGGGGATCGTGCGCGATCCGGAGGTGCACCGGCAGGTGTGCGATGAAATGATCGAATGGGTCGCATCACGCGGATGGATCGTTTCCGGCCTCGTCCCCGCGCCGATCGCGGGCGGCGACGGAAACCGGGAGTTCCTCCTCGCTGCCGAAAGCAGCGACTGAGCGCTTCGTTCGACTTCGTTCTTTCTCCCGCCGCAATGCGCGCTATGGTGTGCGCGCCATGACACCTGTCGGAACCATAGCCACCGCGGACCGGGCCGCGGCGGGGCGGAGCCATTGGCGCGCCGAGCTGGTCGACACGCTCGCGCTCGCCTGGCCGATCGCGCTCACGCAGCTCGGCCAGATCGCCATGATGACCAGCGATCTCGCGCTCATCGGCCGGCTCGGCGACGAGGCCGTGGCCGCGGCCGCGCTCGCCCATGTGGTGCTGTTCACGGTGTTCATGCTCGGCATGGGCCTCGTCTCCGCGGTCGCGCCGCTCGCCGCGCAGGCTTATGGCGCGCGCGACCCGCGCATGGTGCGCCGCGCGCTGCGCGTCGGCCTGTGGGCCTCGGTGCTGCTCGGCGTTTCGCTCACCGCATTGCAGCTGGCGGGCGAGGAGCTCCTGATCGCGGTCGGCCAGGCGCCCGCGACCGCGGCGCTCGCCAGCGAGTACCTGACGGGCCTCGCCTGGAGCATCGTTCCGGCCTGGTGGTTCATCGCGCTGCGCAACTTCATGGGCGCGGTCAACCGGCCCGAGCCCGCGCTCTGGATCACGCTGGTGGCGATACCCGCCAATGCCGCCATCGCCTATGCGCTGATCTACGGCGCCTTCGGCCTGCCGCGCCTGGAGATGCTCGGCGCCGGGCTCGCGACCACGCTGGTCAATCTCGGCATGTGCGCGGCCTGCGCCTGGATCGTGGTGACGCGTCATCCGTTCCGGAAGTACCGGGCCTTCGGCCGCATCTGGCGGATCGACTGGGCGCTGATGCGCAAGCTCGCGGTCATCGGCGCGCCGATCTCGGCCGCCTTCCTGCTCGAATACGGCCTGTTCGCCGCCGCCGCGCTGCTGATGGGGCGGATCGGCACGACGGCGCTCGCCGCGCACCAGATCGCGCTGCAGGTCGCGGCCGTGATGTTCATGGTGCCGTTCGGCATCTCCATGGCCGCGACCGTGCGGGTCGGACATGCGGTCGGCCGCGCCGATCCGGCCGCCACGCGGCGCGCCGGCTTCACGGCGGTCGGCCTCGGCGCCGTCTTCATGGCGAGCATGACGTTGCTCGTCGTGCTCACGCGCGACTCGCTGCCGCTCCTGTTCCTCGGGCGCGACGCGGCGGGCGCCGGCGAGACGGTCGCGCTCGCCGCCATGCTGCTCGCGCTCGGCGCGACCTTCTTCATCGCCGACGGCGTGCAGACCATCGCGGCCGGCGCATTGCGCGGGCTCAACGACACGCGCGTACCGATGCTGTTCGCGGTCTTCAGCTTCTGGGCGGTCGGCTTCGCCTCCGCCTACGGCCTCGCCTTTCCGCTCGCCCTCGGCGCCCGCGGCGTGTGGATCGGCTTCACTTGCGGCCTCGCGGTCTACGCGCTCCTGCTCCTCTGGCGCTTCCACCTGCTGACGCAGCGCCGCTACCTTCCGGCCCTGGCGCGGGCGGAATGAATTCCATTCGCGTGGAAATGGCTGTAGGTCGGTCGGCATGACCGAGCGCCTCCAGATCGCCCGGCTCGGCCATCGCGGCGACGGGGTCGTCGACACGCCGGATGGGCCCCTCTACGTGCCCTATACGCTGCCGGGCGAGACCGTCACGGTCGAAAGCGTGCAGGGCCATCCCGACCGGCGCCATCTCCTGCGCGTGGAGGTGCCGAGCCCCGAGCGGGTCGCGCCGGTCTGTCCGCATTTCGGCATCTGCGGCGGCTGCGCGGTCCAGCATCTGACCTGGGCGCGCTATCGCGACTGGAAGCGCGGCCTGGTCGTGCAGGCGCTCGCGGCCCATGAGCTCGCGGCCGAGGTCGACGACCTGGTCGACGCCCACGGTGAGGGCCGCCGCCGCGCCGTGCTCCACGCGCGGCGCCACACCCACGACGTGCTCGACGTGGGCTTCGCGGCGCTCAAGGCGCATCACATCGTGCCGATCGACCGATGCCCGGTGCTCGCGCCCGGCATGGCCGGCGCCGTGACGCTCGCCTGGGCGGTCGCCGAGGCGCTGACGCCGGTCGGCAAGCCCCTCGACATCCAGGCGACCGCGACCGACACGGGCCTCGACGTGGACGTGCGCGGCTCGGGCCCGCTCCCGCCGCAGCGCGTCGCCGAGCTCGCCCGCCTCGCCGAGACACACCGGCTGGCGCGGCTCACCCGCCACGGCGAATTGGTGGTGCAGCGCGTGCCGCCGCGCCTGCAGATCGGGCCGGCGAGCGTCGTGCTGCCGCCCGGCGCCTTCCTGCAGGCGACCGCCGAAGGCGAGGCGGCGCTCGCGCGCCACGTCGTGGCCCATGCGGGCCGCGCCCGCCATGTCGCCGACCTGTTCTGCGGCGTCGGCCCCTTCGCGCTGCGCCTGGCGCAGACCGCGCGCGTGACCGCCGTGGACGCCGACGCCGCCGCCGTCGCGGCGCTGCGCCAGGCCGCCGACGCCACGCAGGGCCTCAAGCCGATCGCGGCGGAGTCGCGCGACCTGTTCCGCCGTCCGCTGCTTCCCGAGGAGCTCGAGAGCTTCGACGCCGTCGTCTTCGATCCGCCGCGCCAGGGCGCCGAAGCCCAGGCGCGCCAGCTCGCGGCCTCGCGCGTGCCGCTGATCGTCGCGGTCTCCTGCAACGCCAATACCTTCGCGCGCGACGCTCGCATCCTGGTCGACGGCGGTTATCGGCTCGCGGCGCTCACGCCGCTCGACCAGTTCCGCTACGCCGCCCATGTCGAGATCGTCGCCCGCTTCGAGCGCTGAGCGAGCCGGCATGCGCTACAGCCCGCCGCCCCAGCGCTGCTGCCAGAGCTCCTCGCCGATGGTGCAGCGGACGCGCGGCGCCTCGGCGGCGGCCGGGACGACGTGGGCGGCGGGCGTGCGGCCCGCGATCTCGAGCACCAGCTTGGTGCGGATCGCCTCCTTGAACCTCTCGCGCTCGCGCACCGGCACCACGAAGGCGCCGGCGCCGCCGATCACGCAGTCCTCGAAATAGACGTCGAGGTTGTCGAGATCCATGGTGGCGTAGTTCGGCCGCTTCATCATGATCGGCAGGCCATTGATCGTGATGCCCTTGGCGATCACCTCGTCGCGCACCAGGTTCACGCGCGGTCCCTGGTTGTTGGCGCCGTCGCCCGAGACGTCGATCACGCGCCGGATGCCGCGGAAGCCGTTGCTCTCGAACAGCGCGGCCGCGAATACCAGCACGCCCGAGATCGACGTGCGGTAGGCGCGGCGCAGGGGCGTGCGCGCGATCTCGGCGGCCACCGCTTCGGCGCTCGCCGGCCCGTCGATCAGCCGCCACGGCACCAGGATCTTCTGGTCCGCGACGCCCGCCCACTCCACATAGGTGACCGCGACCTTGCCGTGCATCCCGTTGCGCAGCGCGCCGAGGAACTGCGGCGAGGTGATCGCCTCGGCATAGCCCTCGCGCTGCAGCGCCAGCTCGTCGAAATCCATGGAGTAAGAGATGTCGACCGCGAGCACGAGCTCGACGTCCACGTCGTTCGATCCGGCGCTGCGCTGTCCCGGCATGTCGGCGTAACGCGTGCCGGGCGCGGCGAGGACCGCGGACCAGCCGGCGGCGAGCGCGAGGGCGGTCCAGGCGGCAAAACGCACGACGGCCGAACGATGCGTCGTCATCCGAGTCTCCTGCCGACTCGGATCGTGGCACGAGGCCGGGCGGGGCGTCAAAGCCGCAGCGCCGCTTCCGCCTTGGTGTAGGGCAGCTTCAAGGCGTCGGCCACCGCCTTGTAGGTGACCTTCCCCTCGTGAATGTTGAGCCCCGCGCGCAGGTGCGGATCCTCGCCGAGCGCGCGGCGGCAGCCCTTGTCGGCGAGGGCGAGCACGAAAGGCAGCGTCACGTTGTTGAGCGCGAAGGTCGAGGTGCGCGCCACCGCGCCCGGCATGTTGGTCACGCAGTAGTGAACGACGTCGTCCACCACATAGGTCGGCTCCGAATGGGTGGTGGGCCGCGAGGTCTCGGCCGAGCCGCCCTGGTCGATCGCGATGTCGACGATCACGGTGCCGGGTTTCATCGCCTTGACGGTCTCGGCCGAGATCAGCTTCGGCGCCGCCGCGCCCGGCACCAGCACGCCGCTCACGACCAGGTCGGAACGGCGGCAGAAGGCTTCCACGGTCTCGCGCGTCGACATCACGGTGCGGATCGCGGTTCCGAACTGGGTGGCGAGCCGCCGCAGCACGTCCGGATTGCGGTCGACCACGGTGACGCCGGCGCCCATGCCGAGCGCGATCAGCGCCGCATTGCTGCCCGCGACGCCGCCGCCCAGGATGACGACGTCGGCGGACGGCACGCCCGGCACGCCGGCGAGCAGCACGCCGCGTCCGCCATTCGCCTTGTGCAGGCAATTGGCGCCGACATGCGGCCCCATGCGCCCCGCGACCTCGGACATGGGTGCGAGCAGCGGCAGCGTGCCGAGCGGGCTCGTGACCGTCTCGTAGGCGATCGCGGTCACGCCTGCTGCGATCAGGTCCTCGGTCTGCGCCCGGTCGGGCGCGAGATGCAGATAGGTGAAGATGATCTGGCCGGCCTTGAGCTTCTTGCGCTCGTCGGCGAGCGGCTCCTTCACCTTGACGATCAGCTCGGCGCGGCCGAAGACCTCGTCCGGGCCCGCGACCAGCTCGGCGCCGGCGGCCGCGTAGTCTCCGTCGGTCAGGCCCGCGCCGAGCCCGGCGCCGGTCTCGACGATGACCTGGTGCCCCTTCTGGGCCAGCTCGCGCACCGTCGAGGGCACGAGGCCGACGCGATACTCGTGGTCCTTGGTCTCCTTGGGAATACCGACCAGCATGGCGAGTCTCCCTGGTCGCGGCGGCGACGCGCCACCTCTCAGCCGTCGATCATCTCGGTGGACGAGATCTCGATGCCGAAGCCGGACAGGCCCACATAGGTGTGCTTGCTCGAGGAGAGCAGGCGGATCGAGGAGATGCCGAGGTCCTTGAGGATCTGCGCGCCCAGCCCGACCTCGCGCCACTGCTGGCCGCGCGCGGCGTCGGAAGCGGTGGCGCTGTCCTGCGGGATCGCCTGCACGGGAACGCCGGCGGCGCCGTCGCGCAGGAACACGATCACGCCGCGGCCCGCCTGCTTGAAGCGCGCGAAGGCGGCGTGCACGGGCTTGGCGCCGCCGATCACGTCGGCGATCAGGTTGGCGCGGTGCAGGCGCGTCGGCACGTCGCTGCCGTCGCCGAGCCGCCCGTAGACCATCGCCATGTGGTGCACCTCGTCGAAAGGCGTGACATAGGCATAGCCCTGCATCGGGCCGATCTCGGTCTCGACCGGGAACTCGGCGATGCGCTCCACCAGCTTGTCGCGCGCCTGCCGGTAGGCGATCAGGTCGGCGATCGACAGCCGCGCGAGATTGTGCCGCACCGAGAATTCGGCGACCTGCTGTCCGCGCATCACGGTACCGTCGTCGTTCATCAGCTCGGCGAGCACGCCGACCGGCGGCAGCCCGGCGAGCCGGCAGAGATCGACGCAGGCTTCCGTGTGGCCCGAGCGCATCAGCACGCCACCTTCCTTCGCGATCAGCGGGAAGACGTGGCCGGGGCGCACGAAGTCGGTCGGGCCGGTATTGTGGTTGGCGAGCGCCCGCACCGTGTTGGTGCGCTCCTCGCCGGAGATGCCGGTGGTCAGCCCGTGGCGGAAGTCGACCGAGACCGTGAAGGCGGTGCCGAGCGGCGCGTCGTTCGCGGCGACCATCGGGTCGAGGCGCAGCCGCCGGGCGTCGTCGGCGCCGAGCGGCGCGCAGACGATGCCCGAGGTGTGGCGGATGATGAAGGCCATCTTCTCGGGCGTGCAGAGCGAGGCGGCGACGAACAGGTCGCCCTCGTTCTCGCGGTCGTCGTCGTCGGTGACGACGACGACCTCGCCGCGCGCAAAGGCCGCGATGACGTCTTCGATGTGCTTTCGGGTGTCGGACATTCGCCTATTCCGTACGCGCGAACGGCCAGGGCGAGGGTTCGCCCACCTGCCCGCGATGACGCAGATAGTGATCCGCGAGCACGCATGCCACCATGGCCTCGCCGATCGGGACCGCGCGGATGCCGACGCAGGGGTCGTGGCGGCCCTTGGTCGAGACCTCGATCTCGGCGCCGTAGCGGTCGATGCTGCTGCGCGGCGTGAGGATGGAGGAGGTCGGCTTCACGGCGAAGCGGGCGACGACCGGCTGCCCGGTCGAGATCCCGCCCAGGATTCCGCCCGCGTGGTTCGAGCGGAACAGCGGACGCCCGTCATTGCCCATGCGGATCTCGTCGGCATTCTCCTCGCCGGTCAGCGCGGCGACCGCGAAGCCGTCGCCGATCTCCACGCCCTTGACCGCGTTGATGCTCATGAGCGCGCCCGCGAGCTCCCCGTCGAGCTTGCCGTAGACCGGCGCGCCGAGGCCGGCCGGCACGCCCTCGGCGACCACCTCGACCACGGCGCCGACCGAGGAGCCCGCTTTGCGCACCTCGTCGAGGTAGGCCTCGAGGATCGCGTCGCTCTTCGGGTCGGGCGAGAAGAACGGGCTCTGCGCCACGTGGTCCCAGTCCCAGTTCGCGCGGTCGATCCGGTGCGGCCCGATCTGCACCAGCGCGCCGCGCACGGTCATGCCGGGGACGATCTTGCGCGCGATGGCGCCGGCCGCGACGCGGGCCGCGGTCTCGCGCGCGGACTGCCGTCCGCCCCCGCGGTAGTCGCGCACGCCGTACTTGACGTCGTAGGTGTAGTCGGCGTGGCCCGGGCGGTAGGAATCGCGGATCTCGCCGTAATCCTTGGAGCGCTGGTCGACATTGTCGATCAGGAGCGCGATCGGCGTCCCGGTCGTGACCTGGCCGCCGGTGCGCTCGTCCGTGAACACGCCGGAGAGGATCCGCACCGTGTCGGGCTCGCGCCGCTGGGTGGTGAAGCGGGACTGGCCCGGTCGCCGCCGGTCGAGGTCGCGCTGGATCTCGGCCGCTTCCAGCGGGATGCGCGGCGGGCAGCCGTCCACCACGCAGCCGATCGCGACCCCGTGGCTTTCGCCGAACGTGGTCACGCGGAAGAGGTGGCCGAAGGTGTTGAACGACATGGGTGTCCGGCGGGTGTGGTAGCCCGGCGAGGCAACCGGGGTCAAATCGGACGTTGGGAGACTCAGCGGGCACTGACGGTCATCCCGGCTCTCGCTGCGCTCGGCCGGGATGACCGCTGCAACGCGTGCCTCGGTCCCTTCAATCCTTGGCCACCGAGATGTCCGGCGCGTCCGGGTTCTTCATGCCGACGATGTGGTAGCCGGCGTCCACGTGATGGACCTCGCCCGTGACCCCGCGCGCGAAGTCCGAGAGCAGGTAGGTGGCGGTGTCGCCGACCTCCTCGATCGTCACGCTGCGCCGCAGCGGCGCGTTATACTCGTTCCACTTGAGGATATAGCGGAAGTCGCCGATGCCCGAGGCCGCGAGCGTCTTGATCGGTCCCGCCGAGACGGCGTTCACGCGGATGTTCTTGGCGCCGAGGTCGGCCGCGAGGTAGCGCACGGAGGCTTCCAGCGCCGCCTTGGCGACGCCCATGACGTTATAGTGCGGCATCCACTTCTCGGCGCCGTAGTAGGTGAGGGTGAGGAGCGCGCCGCCGTTCGGCATCAGCTTCTCGGCGCGCTGCGCGATCGCCGTGAAGGAGTAGCAGCTGATCAGCAGCGTCTTGGAGAAGTTGTCGGCGGTGGTGTCGACATAGCGGCCGTCGAGCTGCTCCTTGTCCGAATAGGCGATCGCATGGACGACGAAATCGAGCGTGCCCCAGGCGGACCTGACCGCGTCGAACACCGCGTCGATGGTGCTCTCCTCGGTCACGTCGCAGTGCCCGACCACCAGCCCCCCGACCTCCTCGGCGAGCGGCCCGACCCGCTTCTTGAGCGCGTCGCCCTGGTACGTGAAGGCGAGTTCCGCGCCCTGCGCGCGCGCCGCCTTGGCAATGCCCCACGCGATCGAGCGGTTGTTGGCAACTCCCAAGATCAGGCCGCGCTTGCCGCGCATCAGGCCGGGGGCGTCAGCCATGGTCTGCTCCGCAACGACGCCCGCGCGGCGCCACAAGCCCCGTATGGCATAGGGTCCGGCACCCTTCAAGCAGCCGGAACCGGGCCGTCCGGCGGGCATTCGGGCGTCGAATCGGCGGAATATCGTGCCTTACGGCGGTGTTTTTCCGTGGCAGGCGTCGCGGCCGGACACATGGGGCGCGCCAGGAGACGCGGGTGAGCGGCTTCCGTCAGGGCATCGAAACGGCGATCCCTGCGCTGCGGCGCTATGCGCGCGCGCTCACCCGCGACGTCGAGACGGCGGACGACCTGGTGCAGGACACCCTGGTGCGGGCGTTGCGTTCGGAGCATCTCTTTCACGGGGGCGATGTGCGCACCTGGCTCTACACGATCCTGACCAACCTGAACCGCAACCGCCTGCGGTCCCTCGCGCGCCGCCCGATCCTGGCACCGCTCGGCGAGGAGGATGCGCCCGATCTCGCGGGCCCCGAGAGCGGTGCGCGCGACATCGAGCGGGCGCTGGCGACGCTGGTCGAGGAGCAGCGCGCCGCCCTTCTGCTCGTGGTGCTGGAGGGCTTGAGCTATCGCGAGGTCGCGCAGGTCCAGGGCGTGCCGATCGGCACCGTGATGTCGCGGCTCGCCCGCGCCCGCGCCCATATCCGGGCGTTCCTCGAAGGGGAGCGTCCGCCATTGCGCCGTGTGAAGTGACCCGGAACCACGATGACCAACCGCACACCCATTCATGAAGAGGACCTCCACGCCTATGTCGACGGAGAGCTTCCGCCGCCGCGGCGCCAGGAGGTCGAGGCCTGGCTCGCCACCCATCCCGAGGACGCGGCGCGTGTCGCGGCCTGGCGCGCCCAGGCCGAGGCGATCCGCGCCCGTTACGGCGCCGTCGTGAACGAGCCGGTGCCGTCCCGGCTCGCCGTCGAGCGGCTGGCGCGCGCGGGCAGTGCCTGGCGGCGCGCCGCGGCCGCGGGCGTGGCGTTCGCTTTCGCGCTCGGCGCGGCGGCCGGCTGGTTCGGCCACGCCGTATGGGAGGCGCCGCGCCCGCTCGCCGCGGTCGCGACCGAGGCCGTGGAGGCGCACCGGCTCTACATCGCGGAGCGGCGCCACCCGATCGAGGTGCAGGCCGGCGAGAGCCATCTCATCCCGTGGCTGTCGCGCCGCGTCGGCACCAGCCTGCCGGCGCCCGATCTCGCGGCGCAGGGCCTGCGGCTCCTGGGCGGCCGGCTGCTCCCCGGGCTCTCCGGACACGCCGCTGCGCTGTTCATGTACGAGTCGGCCTCCGGCGAGCGCTTCACGCTCTATTGCCGCCGCGCCAAGGCACCCGGCAGCGCGCCGAGCTACCGGGATTCGGGCCAGGTCGGCTCGTTCTCCTGGGCGCGCGAGGAGACCGCCTGCGTGCTCAGCGGTCCGGCCGACCGCGCGCGCCTGGAAGGCGTCGCCGGCTCGGCCTATCGCCAGCTCGAGCAACGCGCGACGCGCACCGGAGCGTTGACGGCGGACTGAGGGCCGGCCCGGTAGATCCGATACTGCGGGCTACGCCATGTCCGAGCGCGGATCGTAGGGCTTGTCGCGCTGCCAGGCGCGCATCAGCTCCTCGAGCGCCGGGTCCCGCTCGGCCGGCAGCACGACGCGGGTGGTCACGAACAGGTCACCGGTGCCGGCCTTGCCGGGCAGCCCCTTGCCCTTGAGCCGGAAGGTGCGTCCGCCGCTGGTTCCGGGCGGAATCGCCAGCTCCACGGCGCCGTCCAGGGTCGGCACCCGCACCTTGGCGCCGAGCACCGCCTCGTAGAGCGTGACCGGCAGGTCGAGCCGCAGGTTCGCATCCTCGACCCTGAAGTAGGGATGCGGCGCGATCGAGACCGTGATCAGCGCATCGCCGGCCGGGCCCTTGGCGCCGGCGAAGCCCTGGCCGCGCAGCCGGATCTGCTGCCCATCGGTAAGGCCGGCCGGAATCCGGACATCCACGTCCTTGCCGGTGGGCAGCCGCACGCGCCGGGTCGCGCCATGCGCGGCCTCGGCGAGCGTGATCGTGAGCGCGACATTGGCGTCGCGGCCGCGCCCCGCCGGCGCGAACTCCTCGGTCTCGAACTCCGCGCCGAACGGCTGCCGCGTGCCGGCGCCGCCGAAGCCGCCGAACACGCTGTTGAGGAGATCCTCGAAGGCGCGGGACTGGCCGCCGGGCGCGCCGTGTCCGCTCGAGCGGCGCACGCCCTCCGGGCCCCAGGTGAAGGTCTCGAAACCGCCTTCGTGGCCGAATCCGCCGCCGCCCGCGCCCGGCCGGAAGCCCTCGAAGCCGTGGAAGCGCGGCTTGCCCTCCGCGTCGATCTCGCCGCGGTCGAAGGCCTTGCGCTTGTCCTCCTCGCCCAGGATCTCGTAGGCCGTGTTCAGCTCCGCGAACTTGGCGGCGGCCTTCGGGTCCTTGTTCGTGTCGGGATGCAGCTTCTTGGCGAGCCGCCGGTAGGCCCGCTTGATGTCCTGCGAGCTCGCCGCCCGCGGCACCCCCAGCACCTCATAGGGGTCGCGCATTCGCCATCCACTCCGGAAAAGTTTGCTCCGCCAGGTGGGGAACCTGGACCGTCACCGGGAATGTGGGGGCACGCCGGCGGCTTCGCAACGCGAAAAAGCGTCAGGACTTCAGCGGCCTCATGGCGCGCACCTCCCATTTGCCCCGGTGCAGGCGGCAGGCTTCGCCTTCGAGCCAGGCCTCGCTGCCTGCGCGCACATAGCTCGCGCGGAAGTCCCGGCACGTGAAGCCCTCGTCCGTGTAGGCGGCGGCGACCGGCGTGACGGTGCCGCGGGCGCCCGTCTGCGGGTTCTCCCAGGGCAGGCTCGCATCCGCGCCACCCCGCGAAAGCAGCTCCGCGACCGCCGCCTTGGCATAGGCGAGGTCCTTCTCGCTCGGCAGCGCGCCGGTCTTGCCGGCAGCGGGCGCGGGGGCGGACCGGGCCGGCGCCGGCACGGAGCCGGTGGTCAGCGACTTGTCGCCCTTGTCCTGGCCGAGCAGGGAGTCGAGCCGGTAGGAGATGCTGCAGCCGCCGGCCGCGAGCCCGAGCGAGATGACACAGAGCGCCGCCAGCGGGTGCGGCCATGGCCGCCCGACCGGCGTTCCACTATAACGAGGCGGCCGGACCGCGGCGGCGGTCTCTGGAAGCGGTCTCTCGGCAGGGTGCGCGATGTCGGACATGGGTGCAATAGAACAGCCGACATGGTTAACGTCCGGTGATTTCACCGAGGCGGACGAACCCTTACGCCTGTTTGCCGCATGGTTCGCGGAGGCGAGCGCCGCGGAACCCGCCGATCCGAACGCCATGACCCTGGCGACCCTTGGGGAGGACGGGTTCCCCGACGCACGGATCGTGCTCCTGAAGGGCGTCGATGACCGCGGTTTCGTCTTCTACACCAACACCGAGAGCCGCAAGGGCCGGGAGCTCGCGGCCTATCCCAAGGCCGCGCTCGTGTTCCTCTGGAAGTCGCTGAAGCGGCAGGTGCGGGTGCGCGGGCCCGTGGAGCGCGTCACCGACGCCGAGGCCGACGCCTATTTCGCGACCCGGCCGAAGCTCGCCCAGATCGGCGCCTGGGCGAGCCAGCAGTCGCGGCCGCTGGAGAGCCGGCTCGCCTTCGAGAAGGCGGTCGCGCTCTACACCGCGAAGCACGCCCTCGGCGCCGTGCCGCGTCCCCCGCACTGGTCGGGCTTCCGCATCGTGCCGCACGCGATCGAGTTCTGGCACGACCGGCCCTATCGGCTCCACGACCGCATCGAGTTCCGCCGCGACGCCTTCGGCGGGTCCTGGACCAAGACGCGCCTCTATCCCTGAAGCCGGCCCCCCTGAGGATCGAAGCCCGATGCCGAGCACGCAAGCCAACCAGCAACGGCGTACCCTGCTGCTCACGGGCGCGAGCCGCGGCATCGGCCACGCGACCGTGAAGCGCTTCTCGGCCGCGGGCTGGCGCGTGATCACCTGCTCGCGCCACGCCTTCCCGGAGAACTGTCCCTGGGAAGCGGGGCCCGAGGACCACATCCAGGTCGACCTCTCGGATCCCGCCAGCACGGAGGCGTCGATCGGCGAGATCAAGAACCGCATCAACGGCGAGCTGCACGCGCTGGTGAACAATGCCGGCATCTCGCCCAAGGCCGAGGGCGGCGCGCGCCTGAGCTCGATCGACACGCGGCTCGAGACCTGGCAGCACGTCTTCCAGGTGAACTTCTTCGCGCCCATCATGCTGGCGCGCGGCCTGATCGAGGAGCTCAAGGCGACCCGCGGCGCGGTCGTCAACGTGACCTCGATCGCGGGCTCGCGCGTGCATCCGTTCGCGGGCACCGCCTATGCGACCTCGAAGGCCGCACTCGCTTCGCTCACCCGCGAGATGGCGGCCGACTTCGGCCCGCTCGGCATCCGCGTCAACGCGATCGCGCCCGGCGAAATCGACACCGCGATCCTCTCGCCCGGCACCGACCTGATCGTCGCCCAGCAGATCCCCCTGCACCGGCTCGGCACGCCCGACGAGGTCGCCAAGATCATCTACGTGCTGTGCACCGAGACCTCGTCCTACGTGAACGGCGCCGAGATCCACATCAACGGCGGCCAGCACGTGTGAGGGCTCAGCCGTCATGGCCGGCTTCATGCCGGCCCATCCGCGTCTTGATGCGCGCACGATCGTAAGGACGTGGATGCCCGGCCTTCGCCGGGCCTGACGCGCAGGCGCCGCGCGCGAATGCGAGGCCTACAGCCAGCGCTTCCACTTGAAGACGAAGTAGGGCAGCACCGCGGCCACCAGCATGACCAGGAGCGCGAGCGGGTAGCCATAGGGCCAGTCGAGCTCGGGCATGTGCCTGAAGTTCATGCCGTAGATCGAGGCGATCAGGGTCGGCGGCATCAGCACGACCGCCAGCACCGAGAAGATCTTGATGATGTTGTTCTGCTCGAGGCTGATGAGGCCGAGCATGGCGTCGAGCAGGAAGGTGATCTTGTTGCCCAGGTAGGTGGCGTGGTCGGAGAGCGACTGCACGTCGCGCTGCATGGTCTTGAGCTGGTTGCGCATCTCCTTCTGCCATTTCAGGCTCTCGGCGTCGTTCGCCAGGAACAGCACCACGCGTCCGATCGAGACCAGGCTCTCGCGGATCTTGGAGGTGAGGTCGCCCTTCCGCCCGATGGTCTTGAGGATGTAGCGATAGGCCAGCGCGCGGTCGGCCTTGCGGCCCTCCGGCTCGAACACGTCGTGGGAGACCCGCTCGATCTCGGCGCCGGCGCGCTCCAGGATGTCGGCGGCGCGGTCGATCACCGCGTCGAACAATTCGAGCAGGAGCATCTCGCCCGTGATCCCGGCCGGGCACTGGCGCGCCAGCTTGTTGCCGATCAGCACGAAGGGACGCGGCTCGTCGTAGCGCACGGTGACGAGCCGATGGCCCGCGAGGATGAAGGTGACCGGCGTCGTCTTCGGCGTCGCGGTGTCGGAGTTGCACATCAGCGTCGCCGTCATGTAGCGGGCCCCGTTCTCGACATAGAGCCGGCTCGACACCTCGATCTCCTGCATCTCCTCGCGGGTCGGGATGGCGATCCCCGTCGCCTGCTCGACCGCCTTGTCCTCCTCCAGCATCGGAGAGACGAGATCGAACCACACCGCGGCTTCGGGAATCGGCCCGCCCTCCCAGGATTGGCGCGCGAGCGACGCTCCATGGGGGACGAAGATCGACAGCATCGGCGGATGACCGGCCCGTGGGAGACGGCGCATCCCTAGCGCGCGGATGCGCCCGCGTCCATCCGAACCGGGCACGCCCGCCATCCTCGCGCCGCGCGCGGCGCGGCGCCACGGACCAGACGCGCGGATCAGGCGCGCGGATCAGGCGTGCGGGTCAGGCGTGCGGATCAGGCGGCGTCCTCGTCGTTCGCGCGATCGCGCTGCACGACGGGTGCATAGGCCGGGTTGCGGGAATCGCTCTTGTAGCGGACGGCCGCGGCGACGGCCGAGATTCCGATCTTTCCATAGCGGGCATCGAGCTCGGTCCGTTCGCGTCGCTGCTCGCTCGAGGCGCGAGGCTTGGCCTCGGGCCGTTCGGGTGTCATCGTTTCCTCCATCCTGTGCCTGCCGGTCCGCGGCTTCTCGCCCGGCGGTACGGCAGAATTGCGCAGTGTCTTGGCCTAAATGTTTGTCCGTTTTGCGGAATTTCCAGGGTCGCGGGCCCGGTCATACGTCAAGCTTGGTAAATGCTCGTTTACCGGTTCCTGCGACCCTGTTGACTGCCTCCGGAGGGGAGGCTTGGCCATGCGATGGATCAAATCGCCTGGTCCGCCCCATGGCGGCGGGGAGCGGTAACGACGTAATCACTGCGGTGCGGCATTCGCGCAACATGTCGCGCCAACTCGCAGCGCTCGGGGCGGGAAACCCTGGAACCGGCGGCCCGTTTCGGTTAACTGACGAAGCAGTGGAATCTGCGCCGAGAACGCCGAAAAGAGGACTGCATGACCCCGAGGGCTGTCGGAATCCTGCTTCTTGGCTTGCTGGCGGGCGGCTGCATGCAGTCGACCCTGGAGCCCGCGTCGACCGCCGGATTCACCGAGCGCGACAAGAAGCTCCTCGCCTCGACACCCTACGAGAACGCCACGATTCCCGAGCCCTATCGCCGGCACATCGTCGACTATCACCGCAAGGAGGCGCCCGGCACGATCGTGGTCGATAGCGACGCGCGCTATCTCTACTATGTGCTCCCGAACGGCAAGGCGATCCGCTACGGCGTGACCGTCGGCGAGGAGGCGCTCGCCTTCTCGGGCGTCGCCCGCGTCGGCCGCAAGGAGGAGTGGCCGTCCTGGACCCCGACCGCGGACATCAAGAAGCGGCTCGGCAACATCCCGTCCTATGTCGCGGGCGGCCCGCACAATCCCATGGGCGCGCGGGCGCTCTACATCCACGAGGGCAGCCGCGACACGCTCTACCGCGTGCACGGCACCAACCAGCCCGAATATATCGGCCACGCCATCTCCTCGGGCTGCATCCGCCTCACCAACGAGGACGTCATCGACCTCTACAACCGCGTGAAGGTGGGATCCCCGGTCGTCGTGCTGGCGCCCGGCCACGGCGATTCGCCGACCAATCCGCAGGTCGCGTTCACGGGCGGCCGCGCCGGCTGAGCCGCCGACCGCGCCGCAGCCCGGGTGAGCGAGGCGACAGCCGGGAGCGGCGTCCCCGCATGTGGCTTCGCGATTCATGCGGGCGACGCATTCGCGTCCCTCAACCCAAGTCGATGCGCAGGATCTCGGGCGGGACGCCCATCCGCACCGGCATCGCGCTGGTGCCGAGGCCGCCCGAGACGATCATGTGGCGCCCGCCCTCGACGATGTGCCCGTAGGCGAAGCGCCGGCCGTAGGCCGACGGCACCCAGGCCGGCCACAGGAGCGGCACGCGCACCTGGCCGCCATGGGTGTGGCCCGCCAGCGTCAACGCGACGCGCCCCGGCACGCGCACGAAGATGTCGGGCTCGTGCGCCAGCAGGATGACGGGCGCGTCGCCCGTGATGCGGGCGAGCGTGCCGGGCAGGTCGTCGACCCCGCGATAGCGGCGGTGGCCGATACGGTAGGCGAGCTGGTCACCGAGCCCCGCGAGCCAGGCGCGCCGGCCCGGCGCGCCGATCAGGACCGCGTCGTTCTCCAGCACCGGAATGCCCACCCCGGCGAGGGCGCGGCGCGCGCCCTGGATGTCGTGCCACCAGTCGTGATTGCCCAGGATGGCGTAGACCCCGAGCGGCGCCGCAAGACGTGCGAGCTCCGCCGCCCAGGCCGCGTGCGGGACCACCTCGGTGACGAAGCGGTGCGTCGCGAAATAGTCGCCGAGCAGCACGACCAGGTCGGCGCCGAGCCCGTTGGTGGCGTCGATCACGGCGCGGATCCGCTCGCGCCCCATGTTGGGACCGCCCGCGTGCAGGTCGGCGATCGCGGCGATCGACAGGCGCTGTCCGGCGGGCCAGCCCGGCGGGGTCAGCGCATAGCGCGTCACCTCGAGCCGGAACGGCTCGACCATGGCCGCATAGCTCGCCGTGGCGGTGCCCGCGAGGCTCGCCACGCCGAGCCCGCGCAGGATGAACCGCCGTCGCGTCATGGCCATCGGGGGTGCTCCTCGCCGGCCGCGCCGGCGCCGCGGCCGTCGTTGCCCGGCAATCGTAAAGGAGGTCTTTACGGGGAAACGGACTGCTCAGGCGGCGAGCAATTGCTCGCGCTTCGCCCAGTCGCGGGTCTTGTCGAGGGCGCGACCGAGCCGGTCGAACAGGTCGTCGATCTCCTGCGGCGAGATGATCAGGGGCGGGCAGACCGAGACGATGTCGCCCGCGATGAAGCGGACGATCAGCCCTTCCTCCTCGGCGAATCGCACGCAGCGTGCGCCGACGCCCTTGCTCGGATCGAAGGACTGTTTCGTGCGCTTGTCGGCGACCAGCTCGACGGCCCCGACCAGCCCGAGGCCGCGCGCCTCGCCGACGAGGACGTGGTCGGCGAGCGCCGCGAGGCGCTTCTGGAACTGCGGGCTGCGCGCGGCGGCGCTCTCGACGATCCGGTCGCGCCGGTAGATCTCCAGCGTCTTCAGCGCCACCGCCGCGGCGACCGGATGGCCCGAATAGGTGAAGCCGTGGCCGAACGTGCCGATCTTGCGGCTCTCCACGAGGAGCGCCTGGTACATGTCCTCGGGGATCATGACGCCCGCGATCGGCAGGTAGGCGGAGGAGAGCGCCTTGGCGACCGAGATCGCGTGCGGCCTGAAGCCCAGCACCTCGCAGCCGAACATGGCGCCGAGCCGGCCGAAGCCGCAGATCACCTCGTCGTCGATCATGAATACGTCGTACTTGGCGCAGACCGCCGCGATCTTCTCGAAATAGGTCTTCGGCGGCACCAGAACGCCGCCCGCGCCCATGACGGGCTCGGCGATGAAGGCCGCGACCGTGTCGGGCCCCTCTTTCAGGATCAGCTCCTCGAGCGCGGCCGCGAGCCGCGTCGCGAAGTCCTCCTCGCTCTCGCCCACCTCGGCGTAGCGGTAGTGATGCGGGCACATCGTGTGCAGCACATTGGCGATCGGCAGGTCGAAGTCGATGTGGTTGTTGGGCAGCCCGGTGAGCGAGGCGGCCGCGATCGTGACCCCGTGATAGGCGCGCAGGCGGCTGACGATCTTCTTCTTCTTCGGCCGGCCGAGCGCGTTGTTCATGTACCAGACGAGCTTCATCTGGGTGTCGTTGGCTTCCGACCCGGAATTGCAGAAGAACACCTTGGAGATCGCCACCGGCGCGATCTCCTTCAGCGTCTCGGCGAGCTCGATCGCCGGATCGTGCCCCTTGCCGGTGAACAGGTGCGCGAACGGGAGCTTGCGCATCTGCGCGGCCGCGGCCTCGACCAGCTCCTCGTTGTCGTAGCCGAGCGCCGTGCACCAGAGGCCGGCCATGCCTTCCAGGTAGGCCTTGCCCTCGCTGTCGTAGACGTAGACGCCCTTGCCGCGCTCGAGCAGCAGCGGGCCGGTCTCGCGGAACGCCGCGAGATTGGTGTAGGGATGGACGACGGTCTCGATGTCGCGAACCGCGGTATTGCTGAGGGGGGCCATGGTGGTCTCTCGGATGAACGGCCCGTATAGGCGCTGTCGGGATGGGCGTCAAAGGCCGGGGAAGGGGACGTGATGGCGGAGATTGGCGGTGTCCTGGAAACCGATGCCTGCGCGACGGTGGAGCGCCTGCGGCAGGGCGAGGTCACGCCCCACGCGCTGCTCGATGCGCTGGAGCGGCGGATCGCGGCCGTGGACGGCGCCGTCAACGCTCTGCCGACCCTCTGCTTCGAACGCGCCCGCGTCCATGCGGACCGCCTGATGCAGAAGCCGCCGGCCGAGCGCGGCCTGCTCGCCGGCCTGCCGGTCGCCATCAAGGATCTCAACGACGTCGCCGGGGTTCGCACAACCTACGGCTCGCCGATCTTTGCCGACCACGTGCCGGCGCAGTCCGACCTGCTGGTGGAACGGATCGAAGCCGAGGGCGGCCTCATCTACGCCAAGTCCAACACCCCGGAGTTCGGCGCCGGCGCCAACACGTTCAACGAGGTGTTCGGGGCGACCCGCAATCCCTGGAACACGGCGCGCTCGGCGGCCGGCTCCTCGGGCGGCGCCGCGGTCGCGCTTGCGACCGGCATGGCCTGGCTCGCCCACGGCTCCGACATGGGCGGCTCGCTGCGCAATCCGGCGAGCTTCTGCGGCATCGTCGGCATGCGCCCGAGCATCGGCCGGGTCGCCCGCACGCCGGCGGCGGGCGTCGACCGCACCCTCGGCGTCAATGGGCCCATGGCGCGCACCGTGGAGGACCTGGCCCTGTTCCTCGACGCCATGAGCGGGGAGCATCCGGCCGATCCTCTCTCGCTCCCGAAGCCGCCGCAGTCGTTCCTTTCGGCGGCACGCTCGCCCTGGCGCCCGCGGCGCGTCGCCTGGTCGGCCGACCTCGGCATCACCCCGGTCGACCCGGAGGTCGCCGCCGTCACCCGCCAGGCAGCCGAGAGTCTCGCCGCGGCCGGCGTCGCGGTCGAGGAGGCGCATCCGGACCTCTCGGAGGCGCATGACAGCTTCCAGGTGCTGCGCGCGGTCGACTTCGCGATCAGCAAGGTCGACCTGCTGCGTCGCCATCGCGATTTGCTGAAGCCGGAGGTGGTCTGGAACATCGAGAAGGGGCTCGCGCTCTCGGTCGAGGAGATCGCCCGCGCCGAGGCGCAGCGTCTCGCCATGACGAAACGCACGCTCGCCTTCTTCGAGACCTACGACCTCCTGCTCACGCCCGCGACCATCGTGGCGGCCTTTCCGGTGGAAGAGCGCTATGTCGCGTCTTGCGCGGGCAGGACCTTCGGCAACTACGTGGAGTGGCTGGCGATCGCCTATGCGATCACGCTGGTGTGCTGCCCGGCCCTGTCGCTCCCCTGCGGCTTCACGGCCGAGGGGCTGCCGGTCGGCCTGCAGGTGGTGGCGCCGCCGCGCGCCGACGGCCGCGTGCTCGCGGCCGCGCGATGGATCGAGGAGCTGCTCGGGCTGCGCGGCACGACGCCGATCGATCCGCGGTCGCCGCGGGCCTGAGGCGTATCAGACCAGCGGTGCCGCGATCGTGGACGCCCAGGCGACCACCACGGCGTTGTGCGCCATGTGGATGCCGATGGTGAGCGAGGTCGAGCCGCTGAGCCAGCGCACGGTGCCGAGCAGGAGGCCGACGCAGAGGATGGGCAGCGACTCGCCCGGGGTCGGCTTCATGTGCAGCACGGACCAGAGCAGGGAGGTGAGGAGGATCGTCCCGGCCACGCCGAGCAGGCCGGGGCTCCAACCGCGGTAGAGGAAGCCCCGGAACACCAATTCCTCGGCGACCGGCGCGACCACGACGCCGGCGAGCGCGAACGGCACCAGCATCCCGTGCACTTGGAGGCTGCGGAACAGCTCGCTCGACGCCCGCATCGGGCTGCGGTCGCCGAGGAAGTGGTCCATCACCGCATAGGCCCCGACCAGGAACAGGATGCAGACGAGGCCGAACTGGAAATCGATGCGCTCGGGACGGCGCAACGCGAGATGGTCGCGCCAGGGCAGCCCGGTGTAGCGGATCGCGACCAGGACCACGGCGATCGCGAGCGCGCCGCCGAGGATCGTCCCGGCGGTCGGCTCCAGTCCGATGACCGGACGCCAGTCCATCATGACCAGGGACGTCAGGATCGCCGCACCCAGATAGACGCCGATGGCTGCGGCGCCCCACGCGCTGGTCGCCCAGAATCCCCAGGGACGCGGTCCGGCCGGCCATGCGAGGCGCGCGGCGAGCGTCGCGCCCAGGGTGTTCGTCATTTCGGACATGCTGCGCTCCTTGACGGAGCTTGGTCGTGGGACGGTTCCGGCCGGTTCAACGGCGCGCGGCGCCGGCCGGCGTCACGCCGTTTTCGACAGCCATTCGACCCAGATCGCGGTCTGCGCGAGGGCGAGCAGGTTGGTGAGGATGTGCAGCGCCACGACCAGCGAGGTCGAGCCGCTGCGCCAGCGCAGCCAGCCGAACAGCAGGCCGATCAGGAAGATCAGCGCGACGCCGTCCCAGTCGTACTGGGTGTGCAGGACGGCCCACAGGCCCGCCGTGACCGCGACCGTGCCGGCCACGCCGAGCCAGGAGCCGGCCCAGCCGCGATAGACGAAGCCGCGGAAGACCACTTCCTCGGCGACCGGCGCGAGCACCGCGATCGCCAGCACGAAGGGCACCATGAGGCCGGCGTCGCGCGCCCCCTGGTACATCCTGATCATCACGGGCGGGATCACGTCGCGCCCGAGCAAGTACATGCTGGCGTCGTAGATCAGGCCGAGCGCCAGCAGCGAGCCGAGGCCGATGAGGAGGTCGCGCCGCGTGAAGCCGACGAGCGCCAGATAGTCGCGCAGCGGCCAGCGCGCGAACCGGACCGCGGCCGCGATCGCGCCGAGCTCGAGCGGCGCCGCGACGGCGGTCGCGAGCGTGATCACGGTCGCCTCGTCGAGGGTCTCGAAGTCGGGCAGCGTGTCGCCGGACCCGGCCTGCCAGGCGAGGATCAGGGCGACGGCCGCGATCTGCGCCGCGAACCACACCGCGAAGGCGAGCAGCGCCCAGGCGCTGGTGCCCCAGAAGCCCCAGGGGCGGCGCGGCGGCGCGGGCGCCGCGAGATCCGGAGCGGGCGAGACCTGTTCTGTCGTCGACATGGCGTCCTCACGGACTCCATTTGTCGCACGAGTCGGCGCGGCCGTTCATCCGGTCTCAGAGGGTCGGTTTCGCCTGCGCGCCGCGATCCGGGCGCGGCGGCGCCTCGGCGGGACGCGCGTGCGCCAGCGGCGGAGCATCTCGGTCGCTGCCGCACACGTTCCACGGGCCGGATTCCGGCCCCGATCGCGATCGGGTGCGGATTGGCCCGCGGTCTCACCGTCGCATCAGGTCGAGCAGTGGCAGGTAGCCGCCTTTGGCGAGCCGTTCCGATGCGGGCTTCACATAGGCCGGATCGAGCTCGATGCCCATCCCTTCGACGAGCCGGTTCATGAAATTGAACAGCGCAGTCACGGCCACCGCGTGATAGAGCGCGGTCTCGTCCCAGCCGGCCGCGAACACGGCATCGGCATCGGCCTGGGACAGGCCGTCGGGCATCCGGGTCAGCTTCTCCGCGTAGCGCAGAACCGGTTTCATGTTGGCCGCGACCGGAGACGCATCGATGCCGTCCAAGGCGCCGCGGATCGCATCCCCGGGGACGCCGAGCAGCTCGGCGGTCGCCGAATGGACGCCGTGGCAGTAGCGGCAGTTGTTGAGCCCCGAGACGAACGCCGCGATCAGCTCGCGTTCGGCTTCGCTGAACGGCGAGGGCCCACGCAGCAGCACCTCGTGAAACGCGATCAACGGCCCGCTCGTCTCGGGAAACATCTTGAACAGGTTCAGGAGGCTCGCGCCTCTCGGCAGGGACGGTAGGAACGGCATATTCGTTTCACTCCTCGGCATCATCGGAAACCGGGGTCATTCGATCGTTCCGATCAGGTCGGTGCAAGGGCGAGAAAATCCACGATGGCGTCGCGCCGCGCCATGGCGTCGCGATATCCGAGATCGATGAGCTCCCGGACATACGGGGGCTCGAACAGGAGATAGCTGGCCAGGCGCCATTCCGAATCCCAGGCGCCGATGCCGCGCATGAGCATGCGGATCGTCCGCGGCATCTCGCGGGCGTGCTGTCCGGCGATCTCGCGAAGGTCCCGGGACGGCTCGATGGTCATGACCTCGATGCGCCGCAGCCGCACGGCCTCCCGGCGGTCGTGCGCCAGGAACGAGAGGGTGAGGTTGACCCGCTCGAGGCGCTCGATGTCGGCGTCGAGGCTGTCCATGAAGATGAGGTCGAGCATGTAGCCGGCCAGATCGCCCAATGTCGGATACGGACCCGGCGATGCGGGTGCCTTGCTCCGCTTCAGGTCGCGGATTCCGATCACCAGCAGCCGATCCGCGCCGAGCCGGATCGCCGGGCTGAGCGGCGACGTCAGCCGCAACGAGCCGTCGCCGAAATACTCCGAGCCGATCAGGCGAGCCGGAAACAGGAACGGGAGCGACAGCGACGCCATCAGATGATCGATGGTCAGACGGCAGCGGACGGCTTGCCGGCGGGCGCGCTGCCATTCCTCGGTATCGGGCGCACCTTCGATGAAGGTCACGGCGGAACCGTTGTGCAGATTCGACGCCGTGACGCCGACGGCCCGCAAGGCGCCGTTCTGGATCGCCTCGCCGATGCGGGACGGATCGAGCTCGCGGGCGAGCAACGCGGCCAGGGGCTCGTTGTCCAGGAAAGATCTGGGATTGGAGACGCCGAGCCCGCCGAGGCCGAGGGACAGCATCCAGCGCGCGCCGCATGCCGCGATGGAGCGAAGATCGGTCCTGTAGACGTCGCAGGTGCGAAGCTGTGACCACATCGCGACCAGCCGCTTCACGCCGGCTTTGAAATCGCAGGCGTGGCACGCGATCGCCGCCGCATTGATCGCCCCGACCGAGGCGCCGGTGACGACCGGCACCGGATTGCGCCCGTCCGGGACGAGCTCGGATATGGCGCGCAGGACGCCGACCTGGTAGGCCCCGCGCGCACCGCCGCCCGGCAGGACCAGGCCCGCGACCGGCCGTCCGCTCGCTGTCTTCTCCTGGTCGCAGATCATCGGGCTCTCGATCTCCCGTGGGACTCGTCGGAGGCTCACTCGGCTTCCACGGTTCGGGCCCGCGTCGTGAAGGGCCGAGGTCGAGGGCCTGCGACACGCTTGCGGACCCTGGGGCGGCAGGACTCGCGATCAGGAGGGCCGCAGCGGCGGAAGGAAGCTCACGAGCGCGCTCTCCGTGGAACGCCACGCGGCCCATGCCGCGCCATCCATTATTCGCGTTGCCCGGCTGGAAGGTTACGGCCCGTCGCGTCTGCGCAGGATCACAGCCAAGTGATCGGCGCGAAAGGGGGCTGCGTGTCGACAAGAGGTCGGTGACGAAGGCAGCCTCCCGTCCAGGAAGCCAGCTTGATGGTGTGGTGCGGCGGGTCGGCCGGAGCAAGCGGAGGTGTGCCATGCGGGTACCTCGTCCGGTCTCGAGGATCGTCCTGATCGCTTCGGCATTCGGTCTGGCGTCGTCGGCTGCGTTGGCGGATCCCGGGGCCTGGTATGCGGAGTGGCCGCGCACGGACTTCGCGAAACACGCTGTGCCCCTTGCCGAAATCAAGTCGGGCGGTCCGCCCAAGGACGGCATTCCCTCGATCGACCGACCCCGCTTCCAGCATCTGGTGGACGGGAAGGCGCGCGGCTGGATATCGCGCCTCGCGGATACGGAGCCGGTCATTTCGCTCGAGGTCGACGGCGATGCGCGCGCCTATCCGCTGCGCATCCTCATCTGGCACGAGATCGTCAACGACACGGTCGGCGGTCGGCCGGTCGCCGTCACCTACTGCCCGCTCTGCAACGCGGCCCTGGTCTTCGACCGCAGCGCCGCCGGAAAGATCCTCGACTTCGGCACGACCGGAAAACTGCGCCATTCCGACCTGGTCATGTACGACCGCCAGACGGAAAGCTGGTGGCAGCAATTCACCGGCGAGGCGATCGTCGGCGCCATGACGGGAGCGCAGTTGAATCTGGTCCCATCGCGGCTGGAGTCCTTCCGGAACTTTCGCGAGCGCGTACCGCGCGGCCGAGTTCTCGTTCCGACGAGCCCGGACGCGCGCAGGTACGGCATGAATCCGTACGCAGGTTACGACGCAACGGGACAACGACCGTTCCTGTACGATGGGGAGCTGCCGGCCGGGATCGAGCCGATGGCGCGTGTGGTGGCCGTCGAAACCGCGCCGGGACGCTACGAAGCCTGGTCCCTCGAGCTCCTGCGCCGTCACGGCACGATCCGCAGCGGCGACCTGGTGCTGACTTGGAGCGCAGGGCAGGCCTCGGCGCTGGACAAGCCTCTCATCTCCGATGGCCGCGACATCGGCAATGTGACGGTGCAGCGCGGCCGCGAAGGCGCGCTCGTCGACACCGCCTATGACGTGCCGTTTGCCTTCGCATTCCACGCGTTCCGACCCGGAAGCCCGATCCACGCGGTTCCGATTGAATAGAAGCGCGGCAACGGGACTGGCGAGCCTCGCCGCGGCGGCGGTCGCATCGCCCGAGCGCCATGGCGAAGCGCAGCCTCAGGCATTATGGTGCCGCCGGTCCGCGGGCACACGGGGCGAAGCGATCACGGCTGCCGAGCGGGAGCGGATCGACAGGCTTCGTGGGCGTCTCGAGCACTCTGCGTCGCCTGCGCGTCCGACAAAGCCCGTTGATCCGGCCCCCTCGATCGACGCAAATTCGATTCACGCGGCGCAACCCCGGTCCGTAGCCTTGATATCCTGGCAATTCATTCGCGCACATCGTGGGCCGCTCGCGTTCGGGTTCGTCCACGCGTTCTGCTCGGCGCCCGGGCAGACCTTTTGCATTGCCCTGTTCGTCGCGTCCTTCGCCGCGACCTTCGATGCCTCGGCCGCCGAACTCGGGGCCATCTATCTGTTCGCGACTCTCGCGGCCGCACTCGTCCTGTCGCGGGTCGGTGCCTGGATCGATCGCGTGGCGCTGCGCGCCTACAGCATCGGCGTGAGCGGCCTGCTGGTCGCGGCCTGCCTGTCGACCGCCCTTGCTCCGAACCTGGCGGCGCTCGCGTTCGGCTTGTTCGGGCTTCGGCTGGCCGGACAGGGCCTCATGATGCACATCCAGGCGACGGCCACGGCCCGCGCCTTCACGGACCGCCGCGGGTCGGCCCTCGGCGTGACCGGATTGGGCCTTCCGCTCGCGGCGGCCGTGTTTCCGCCGGTCGCGGCCTTTCTGGTCGCGACGGTCGGCTGGCGGTGGGCTTATGCGGCGATCGGCCTGGCGGTCGTGCCGTTGCTCGCCGCGGCGGCAACCTGGATGCTGCCCCGCACCGCGGAAGAGCCACGCCTGGGCCACGCCCCGGATTCGACGGTGGCGGCCGAGGCACGGGATCGGGTCCCGCCGTTCCGCCTCGGCCGCTTGCTCGGGGACGGATACTTCTGGGCCGCCGTTCCGGCGGCCCTCCTGGTTTCCTTCATTGCGACCGGGCTCCTGTTCCAGATGACCGTGGTCGCGCAGAGCCGCCAGTGGGACACCGGGCTCGTCGCGGGCAGCCTCTCGGCGCTCGCCGTCGCGCAAGTCGCCGCCCTGTTCGCGTCGGGACGTTTCGTCGACAGGTATTCGGCACGCGCCCTCACGGTCCTCCACGGCATTCCGATCACGGCCGCCGTCGTGCTGCTCGCCGCGTTCGACCAGGAGGTCGCGTTGCTCGCCGCGATGATCGGCGCGGGTGCGTCGGCGGGAGCCGCCCAGACCGCGCTCACCGCGGTCTGGGCCGAGAGGTACGGCACGCGGCATTTCGGGGCGATCCGCGGCCTGGTCACCAGCCTGATGGTGATTGCGACCGCACTGGCGCCGGCCGTGTTCGGCTTCGCGCTTTCGATCGCGGATGCGTCGGCCGCCCTGTGGTTCCTCGCCGCCGTCGCGGTCGCGCTGCAGCTCCCGCTTCTCGTCTTCGAGGCGGTGAGCTTCCGCTCCCGGTCGGGACGCTCGGCAGCACCGGAGTAGCCGGCCTTCGCGCCGGACCGCCGTCTCCTCAGGGCACCGATGCGCGGGCGCGGCGGTCCGGGTGCGGCGGCGCCTCGGCGGGGCGCGCGCGCGGCAGCGGCACGGCCAGCTCGGTGGCGTCGCGGACGTCCCACTGGCAGATCCGGTAGCCGCCGCGGCGCTCGATCAGGTCGAGATGCACGTGGCTCTCGTGATGGCCGTCGGAGCCCGGGCCGAGCACCGTGGTGAAGCGCGCACAGGCGCTCGCGCGCAGCGCCTCGCGCAGCGCCTTGGCGACGCCCGCCTCGGTGAGCGCCAGCATCCTGCCGTCGGCGAGCGCGAAGCCGCGCACGTCGAGGGCGTTCGCGAGCCCGTGCTGGCTGAGCTTGGCTCCGGCCACGCGGTTGCGGCCGCGGCAGTCGTAGGAGGCATAGTTGGCGAGCCCGGCAAGCGGCGCCCCGTGCGCCGCGAGCGTCGGCGCGACCGCATCGCGCATCCAGTGCACGACGGCTTCCGCCATGGGACAGCGCAGCGTCGCGGGCGGCGTCACGGCGATCCGCCGCTTGTCGCGCGTGACCACGGCCGAGAGCCGCACCACGTCGTCGGCACCGCAGCCGTTCGCACCCGTGAAGGCGGGCAGCACGTCGATCACCGCAAGGTCGGGGCCGAGCCCCTGCTGGCAGGCGGAGGGCGAGGGCGGCTCGCTTGCCGGCACGGCCAAGGGGGCGGTGTCGGGACGCGGGCGCGGAACCGGGACGTCCGCGACAGCACGGCCGGACCGGACCTCCGCCGCGCCCGGGCATGCGCCCGCGACGAGCAGCAGGGCCGCAAGAAGGCGTGCCGGTCGGACGCGGCGGCTCGGCGTGGCGGACATCCGGCCTCCATTGCGTGGCGTCCCGGGATAACGCACAAGTCGCCGACTCGGTGCAGCAGAAAGCCGGACGAAAGATGGCGGCCTACGACGCGGTGGTGGTCGGGCTCGGCGTCATGGGCAGCGCGGCGCTGCACCATCTGGCGGCGCGCGGCCGCCGCGTCCTCGGCCTCGAGGAGTTCGCGCCCGGCCATGCGCGCGGCTCCTCCCACGGCCTCACGCGCGTGATCCGGCTCGCCTATTTCGAGCATCCCTCCTACGTGCCGCTGCTGCGCCGCGCCTACGCGCTCTGGCGCGCCCTCGAGGCCGCGAGCGGGCGCCGGCTGCTGCACGTCACCGGCATTGCCGAGATCGGCCGCCCGGACGGCGTCCTGGTCGCCGGCACGCTCGCCGCCGCGCGCCTGCACGGGCTGCCGCACGAGGTGCTGACGGCCGAGGCGCTGATGCGGCGCGTCCCGGCGTTCCGCATCCCGGCCGGCTATGTGGGCGTCTGGCAGCCGGACGGCGGATTTCTCGAGGCCGAGCCGGCCGTGGCCGCGCAGGTCGCGGCGGCGGCCG
>PQAH01000221.1 GCA_003105195.1 Bradyrhizobiaceae bacterium | reverse complement strand
ACCTGCGCGACGCCCTGCGCGAGGAGGTGGGCGCCGCGACGGGCGGCCACGGCGCCGACATCGCGGTCGATCCGATCGGCGGCGCCGCGACCGAGGCGGCGCTGCGCGCGCTCGCCTGGCGCGGCCGCCTGGTGGTGGTCGGCTTCGCGGGCGGCGAGATTCCGACGATCCGGGCGAACTATCTCCTGGTGAAGAACATCGCGGCGACGGGCCTGCAATGGTCCGACTACCGCGACCGCACGCCCGAGCTCACGGCGCGGGCGCAGGCCGAGATCTTCGATCTGGCGGTCGAGGGCCGGTTGAAGCCGCCGATCGACGCGGTGCTGCCGCTCGGGGAGGCGATGGCCGGGCTGGAGCGGATCCGCGAGGACCGGGCGAACGGGCGGATTTTGCTGCGGCCGACCGGCGACTGAGGGGGGCTCAGGTCGCCCGGCTCCGGTCCTCCCCGTACTGGATCACGCGCACCTTCTCCACCGTGACCAGGCCGCTTCCCATCATGCCCTCGAGCTCCGCGAGAAAGGCCTCGATCTTCTCCTCGCCGTCGACGATCTCGATCACCAGCGGCAGGTCTTCGGACAGGCGCAGGATCTTGGTCGTGTGCAGGCGGCTCGACTGCCCGTAGCCCATGGGGCCGCGCAGAACGGTGGCCCCCGCCAGCTGCATCTCCCGCGCCTTGAGGACGATCGCCTCGTAGAGCGGCACGTGGCCGTGCCGGTCGCTCTCGCCGATGAAGATGCGCAGCAGCAGCGCCTGTTCGGGAATATGCATGTTCATCTCCTCAGGCGATTGAGCCGCGTCGCGAGGGCGAAGCCGGCCCAGACCGCGACGAGCCACAGGGTGACCGAGACCGCGACATTGAGCGCTGCGATGCGGAGCGCGCCGGCTTCGAGGAGCCGGATCGTTTCCAGGCTGAAGATCGAGAAGGTCGTGTAGCCGCCGCAGATCCCGGCCATCACGAACTGGCGCTGGGCGGGCCCGGGAAACAGCCGCCCGTCCGGTCCGGTCGCGGCCGCATAGAAGCCGATCGCGAAGGAGCCCGTCACGTTGACGAACAGCGTGCCCCAGGGAAAGCCCGGGCCGAGCCCATGCAGAAGGGCCTCGGAGGCGAGCCAGCGCAAGGTGCCGCCGATAACGCTGCCGAGGGCCACCGCCAGGTAGAGACGCAGGCCCGCGCGGACGCGCGCCAGCACGCGGGCGAAGCGCCCGGGCCGCGCGCCGGAGCCGTCCGGTTCGGGGACGCCGCGGTTCATGAGACGACGCGCATCCCGGCCAGCAGTCCGAGACCGGCCGCACCCAGGCACACGGCCAGGGAGCCCGCGATGTTGAAGGCGGCGCTCGCCCACTCTCCGTCGCGGACGAGCGCCAGCGTCTGCAGGCTGAAGGAGGAGACGGTCGTGTAGCTGCCCAGGAAGCCGACCACGGCGAGCCGCCAGGCGGACGGACCGGCGAACGCGCCCGAGGTCGCGGCCGCGGCGATCAGGCCGATCGCGAAAGCGCCGCTGACATTGACCGCCATCGTCCCCCAGGGAAAGGCCTCGCCGACGCGGCGGGCGACGAAGCCGGACACCGCGTAGCGGGCCATCCCGCCGAGCGCGCTGCCGAGCATGACGAGCGCGACATCCTGCACGTCGAGCCTCTTCCTGATCGCGGGGCTCCGCCGGGGTCCGGTCCTTCCCGGTGCGCAGCCCAACTCCCGCGAGCCCGCGACTCGCGCCGGATGCCCTTATACCAATGCGCATTCGGCCGGGCGATCACCCGGGGATGCGACGCGGGTCCCCGCGCCGGAGCGGATGCGCCGCCGTCTGGTCGGGAGGCGCGCGCTTCGCCTCCACGTGGTGCGGCGGGAAGCGAACATGCACCGAGACGTCCCTCACGGCGTCATGCGCCGTGTCGGCCTCGACCTCCCACTGCTCGCTCGCCTCGACATCGTCCTCGATCCAGGTCGCCCTGACCAGCCAGCGTGGCATGTGCGCTCCTTGTTGATCTTGCGTAGCGAAAGGCTGCAGCAATGCCCGGCTCATCCGGCGTCCGGTTCGACCGGCTTGCGATCGGCGACCGGCTCGACCACGGCGGGCGTGTCGCTCGCCGGGAAGGTCTCCTCGAGCCCCTCGTCGAGCACCACGTCGAGATGCTCCTTCTGCCGGCGCGAGACCGGCCGCTTCCGACCGGTCGGCTGCTCGGGTCGAGAACGCTTGCCTGTCATGACTCGCTCTCCGCTGTGAAACGCCGACGACGCACCGCAGGCGACGACCACGGCGGCCCGGATCGCCATGAACCCAGTAGGCCGAGCGGCGCCGACCGGGCATTGAGCGACATCAATCGCCCATGCACCGGTCTCCTGTAGGCTGTTCGCGTGCTCGGACCGACGCGCGAGGGGGGCATCGTTCGTCGTGCCGAGCCCCGTGGCACACGCCAATTCTCGCCCCACTGGAGGCCAACCCTGATGAACGCTGCAAGCGGCGGGGAAGCCGAGCGGCTCGCATCCGGACCGGCCCTCGGCTGATCGGCGTCGGGGACGGACCCGCCGATGAGTCCCGTCACGCTCGGTTTCCTCGCGAGCCTCGCGGCCGGGCTCGTCACCGCGGTCGGGGCGCTGCCGGTGCTGGTCGGAAAGGAGGTGTCGCGCCGCACCAGCGACACCATGCTGGGCTTCGCGGCGGGCGTGATGCTGGCGGCCTCGTTCTTCTCCCTCATCATTCCGGGCCTCGCGAGCGCGCAGTCGATCTTCGCGCAGCAGGGGCTCGCGGCCCTCGTCGTCACCACGGGGGTGCTGCTGGGCGCGGGGTTCGTCGGGCTCCTGAACGAGGTGATCCCGCACGAGCATTTCGAGCAGGGCAAGGAAGGACCCGACGTCGAACAGGTCGGGCGCGTCTGGCTGTTCGTGCTCGCGATCACGATCCACAACCTGCCCGAAGGGCTCGCGGTGGGGGTCGGCTTCGGGGCCGGCAACATCGTCGACGGCGCCGTGCTCGCGACCGGCATCGGGCTGCAGAACGCGCCGGAAGGGCTCGCGGTGGCGCTGGCGCTGCTCTCGATCGGCCATGGCCGCGCCAAGGCCTTCGCGGTCGCCGCGCTGACCGGGCTGGTCGAGCCCGTCACCGGCCTCATCGGCGCCTGGGCGGTGAGCCTCTCGCAGCAGCTGATGCCCTGGGCCATGGGCTTCGCGGCCGGGGCCATGATCTACGTGATCAGCCACGAGATCATCCCCGAGACCCACCGGCGCGGCTCGCAGACCAGCGCCTCCGTCGGCCTGATGGCCGGCCTCGCGCTGATGATGCTGCTGGATACGGCGCTGTGAGGGGCGCGCAGCGCGACCCGGCCGCGCACGGCGATGATGCGGCCTATTCCAGCCCGATCGCCACCGCGCGGCCGCGCCGATGCGAGAAGATCCCGGCCGGAGCCTCCATCGCAACCGACCTGACGCGACGCCAGGTTCTCGCGTCGTAGATCACGAGCCGGTTGCCGCGATAGCCGGCGCTGACATAGAGGTGCCGCCCGTCCGACGTGTACTCCGGGAACTGCGAGTGCCCGCCGACCGTGATCGTGCGCACGACCTCCAGGCTGCGCTTGTCGATGAGTTGGATCTTGCCCGTGTCCGGACCCTTGCCGACGATGTCGACCACGATATGGGGCGCGTCGGGATGCGCCGCCGGGGACTCGGTCGGGCCCAGGACCGGATGGCTGGGCATCAAGCTGTCGACCCCTCCGGTGGCGACCGCGTTGCGCACACAGGCCGCATTGTGGCGGGCGAGCGCGTCGCGATTGAGCGCCGGTCCGATGTAGCCGCCGAAATCGGCGCCATGGCAGGCGGCGGCGGATCTTCCTTCAGATTTCCTGCGCGTCCAGGCGCCGGAAAAGCGGCAAGGCGAGTGGGGCGAGCCTGCGAACGACGCCGCGCAAAGGCTGCGGCCTCGGCTCGGAGAGCGGCAGGCCGAGCGTTTCCAGGGCGACGCCCTGGCTCGCGCGCGCGAGCTCGCGGCCGAGCGAGACCGACAGCGCAACGGCCCGTCCATTGCAGCCGACCCATGCGAAGGCGTTCGGGCCCAGCCGATGAATGCGCGGGAAGCCGGGCACCTCCGGGCGCAGCAGGCTGTCGGGCGTCATGCCGATGAAGCCGGACCAGACGAACTCGAACGCAACATCGCCGATCTGGGGCCAGAGCCGCTGCAAGCGCGCGGAGACGAGCCTGCGCAGGTTGGCGGCATCGCGGCCGGGCCGCACGGCAGCGCCGCCCGACACCAGGCGGCCTCCGGTCGCCCAGCGCGCGAAATGGAGATCGCGATGGGTGTCGGACATGGCCTGGCGGCCCGGAATGATCGTCCTGGCGATGTCGTCGCCGATCGGTTCCGTCGCCATCTGCCAGGACGCCACGGGGATCACCTCGCGCGCGATCCGCGCCGCAAGCCCGCTCGCGAACGCGTCCGTGTAGGCATTGGTCGCCAGGACCAGGGCGCGCGCCGTGACCGAGCCGTTGGCCGATCGGACGGTCCAGCCTCCCCGGCTGGACGCGATGGCGAGGGCCGGGGAGCGCGCGTAGACGACGGCGCCCCGCTGCAAGGCGACGCCCGCGAGCCCGCGCGCCAGCGCCAGCGGGTTGACGTGGCCGCCCGTCCGATTCCAGAAGCCGCCGAACCATGCCTCGGAGCCGAGCATCTTTCCCACCGCGGCCCGGTCGAGCAGCTCGACCGGCGCGCCCAGGGCGGACCATTCGCGCACGCGCTTCTCGGCGAGCCGGAAACGTCCGGGCGAATGCACCGGCTGGACCCAGCCGGTCTGCTCGGCCTCCGCCGCGATGCCATAGCGGCGCACGAGATCGAACAGGTCGGCGGCGCTGTCGCGCAGCAGCGCATTGAAGCGTTCGCCGGCCGCGCCGTGGCGCGCCACCATGTCGGAAGGGTCGTGACCCGCAAGCGTCGGAATGACCTGCCCGTTGTTGCGGCCGGAGGCCCCCCACCCGGGCTCCGCGGCTTCGACGACGGTGGCAGCGGCCCCCATCTCGCGCAGGTGAATGGCCGCCGAGAGCCCGGTGAAGCCGGCACCGACGATCACGACGTCCGAGGCCTGCTCGCCTTCGAGGCTCGCAAGCACCGGGCCCGGCGGGCTGACCCGGGCCCAGAGCGAGGGCGGCCAGGAGATGTCGGTCGGCATGGTTCGCGTCTCGCTGATGCGGCGCATTCGTTGAAAACCGCGTCCTGCGCCGCTATCCCAGTGCGACGAAACCGTGGTGGGCGCAAGGGTGCTCCCGCGCCCCGCACCCTGCAGGAGCCGTGACCAATGGCGCTCGCGCACATCCTGGGAACCGACCATGTCGTCATCGCGGTCCGCGACCTGGATGCGGCGGCGGCGCAATGGCGGCGCATGGGCTTCACGCTGTCGCCGCGCGGCACGCACTCGCCGCTGCTGGGAACCGGCAACGCCACGATCATGTTCGAGGAGGACTATCTCGAGCTGCTCGGCGTGCTGACCGAGACGGACCACAACGAGCCGACGCGGACTTTCCTGAAAGGCCGCGAGGGCATCGAACGGACGGCCTTCACCACCGATGACGCGGCCGCGGGCGCCGACGAGCTCATCGCGCGCGGCCTGGGCGCCGTCGGGCCGATCCGCTTCGGGCGGCCCGTGGACCTGCCGGACGGGCGCAAGGGCGAGGCCCGGTTCGACGTCTTTCTGTGGCCGCCGAACGAAAATCCCGGCGGCATGCGCATCTTCGCCTGCCAGCACCTCACGCGCGACGCGGTATGGATTCCGGATCTGCAGACGCACGCCAACGGCGCGCGGCGCATCGCCCGGATCGAGATTCTCGCGGCTTCGCCGCGCGCGGAGGCCGAGCATCTCGCGCGTCTGATCGATGAGCCCGTCGCACCGGATGGCGACACCTGGGGCGTGCCCTCGGGCGCCGGGCGTGCGGCTTTCGTCTTCTACGATCAGGCCGGCTTCGCACGACGCTATCCGGACGCGGTGCGGAGCGGCGCCGCAGCCGATGGAGCGGTCGCGCTCACGATCGAGACCCGCGATCAGGCGGCCGCCTCAGAGGTGCTCGCGTCGCTCGCGGTCACACACGACGGCGCGATCAGCGTTCCGGCCTGCGCGGCGAACGGCGTGATCGTCAGTTTCGCGACACCGTGAGCCACGAGCGGCGCGTCTCCGACCCAGCCGCCTTGCCATACTGGTCAGTCCACCAATATTCGCGAACCGGATGCGGGACAATTCACGCACTCGAGGCCTCACGGTCCATGTTCTCAGGCGTGATCGTCAAATGAAACGATGGATAAGAACGATGCCCGTGCGACGGAAAGCCTTCGCTCGGCGACGCCCGGAGTTGCAGGCGACTCATCTGCCCACATCTCCCCGACCGCGTCTGCGACATCGGCGGGTCCGCCTCAGGACATCCGCCTCAATCCTCCGTAGGCAGCCCATGGCTGTCCGACCAGGAAGCCGGCATCGACGGGAAGGTTGACGCCGGTCACGCCCGACGCCCGGTCGCTGAGCAACCAGACAATGGCCGCCGCCACCTCCTGCGCCCGCACCAGCCGGCCGAGCGCAGCCGCCTTGGACAGTGTGTCACGGTCGAGAGCGCCGGCGGCAAAGCCCTTCTGCAGCGCGGGTGTGTCGGTGAACCCCGGCGAAACGCAATTCACCCGCACCCCGGAGGGCCCCCATTCGGCCGCGAGCGTCGCGGTCAAGTGAATGACCGCCGCCTTGGCCGGCGCATAGCCATGGACCGGCGCCGACGTCATGCCGACGACCGACGCCACATTGACGATCGCACCGTTCCCGCGCCGGGCCATTCGACCGCCGATCTCCCGGCAGGGCACGAAAGTCCCGCGGAGATCGACGGCGATCTCGCGATCCCAGTCCGACAAGGCGAGGCGTTGCGGGGCATGCATCTTGCCCAGGATTCCGGCCGCGTTGACGAGACCGGAGATCGGGCCGTGCTGCTTCTCGATCGCGTCACATGTGCGCGCGACGGTCTCGGCGTCCGTCACATCGACCGGCTCGGGGAAGATCGTGTGGCCGGCCGGCGAATGGAGATCGCCGGGTGCGGCCCGGTCGAGAACAACGACGCGCCAGCCTTCGACGGTGGCCGCGGCAGCGACGGCGGCGCCGATGCCGCTGAGACCTCCAGTGACGACCAAGGCGCCATCCGTGATGTCGGTCATGGGCCGTCCGTTCGCATCAGGCCGCCCGCCGCTCCGGCTCGATCAAGGCAAAGGACGCCAGAACCTCGTCGATCGAGGTCATCGGCAGCCGGTCCACAAACGCCTCGAGCCGGTCGAATGCGGCCATCGGAACGTCCTGCTCGATGCCGATGCGACGCACCAGCCGGGAGACTCCCGCACGATCATAGGCGTAGTCGGCGGGCGTCATGGGCTGCTCTTGAACGACCGTCCGGCCGTCGGCAGTATCGGCCTCGATGATACACGACAGTGTCGGCACGCCGGCATCGCTCACAAGCGTAATGCGATCGATGAAGCCGTTCACTCCGGCGTCGTCATAGGTCGTCATCCGTTTCATATCCGGCACGCCGTAGATCAGCGTCGTGGCGATACAGAACGGAATGCTCATCAGCGTCCCCGAAATCGTCGTGAAGGGTCCGACGGCGTCCATGCCCGCATAGCCGGTCTCGTACGGGTTCATCCGCACCCGCACGGCCTTCAGCTCGGCTCCGGCGAGCCTTTCGCGCAGCGCGAGCGCCGCGGTGACCGGCGTCTGATTGAAGGCGCAGACGGGGAATGGCTTGTAGGTGACCCGCAGCACCGCCCAGTCCTCGCCGAGACGCCTGGCCAAGGCCTCGACGTCGCAATCGGTGCGGGCGAAGGCGCGCACGAAGCCGGCGCGCCCTTCGAACGCGAACGGCGCCGAGACCGACCCGGCCTTGGAGAGCTCGGCCGCCGTCCAGCCGAGCTTGGCGACAACGCCCACTTGGTAACGCCATTCGTCGGTGCCGTCCGCGAAGGATTGCAGCAAGCCGCCGGAAAAGGACGCGGCGTTGGCGAGCGCGGCGGCGAGCTGGCGAGCGTCGAGCCCCATCATCCTGCCGGCGGCGGCCGAGGCTGCGACCGCGCCGTAGATCCCCGATGCCCGCAGGCCGCTTGGCGTGGTCAAGCCCGCATAGGCTTTCTCCAACAGACCGCCCGCTTCGTAGCCCGCGACCAGAGCGGGAAGCAGACGATCGAGCGGATAGCGCCGCACCTCGGCGAGCGCCGTCAGCAGCGGGATCAGGATGGTACCGAAATGAGCGGCGCCGCACGTGTCCTCCTGGGCGCGCCCGTGAAACAACGCCGAGTTGGCGAGGCAGGCGCCGCCGATCGCGGTCTTGCGGCCGTCGCCCAGCATGGTTGCGCCGCCGCGCTGCTCGCCGTCCATGGCGATGGCGGCGGCCCGCGCGACCGGCGCATAGGGCGTATCGCGGCCGTCCAGCGCCATGCCGTATGCGTTGAGCAGGCAGCCGCGCGCCTTCTCCACGACCTCGGTCGGCATACGGTCGACATCGAGAGCGTGGACAAAACCGGCGATGTGCTGCGACAGGGTGGTCATGGTGCCCTCCTCCGTGTTCGCCAACGTCAGATCGCCAGATAGCGCTGGCGAACCCCGTCGTTGGCCTTCAGGTTCTGGATGGTATCGCGATAGACGATCTGGCCCTTGTCGATGACGGTCGCGTCGCTGGCAATGCCGAGACAGAAATGCATGTTCTGCTCGGCGAGCAGGATGGTCGCGCCCGTATCGCGCAGATGGCGCACCAGTTCGCCGATGCGCTGGACGACGATCGGAGCGAGCCCCTCGCTCGGCTCGTCGAGCAGGAGCGCTATCGGGTTGCCCATCAAGGCGCGCGCAACCGACAGCATCTGCTGCTCGCCGCCGGAAAGCCGGCCCGCCTGCCGGTGCCGCAGCGGCGAGAGCAGCGGGAATACCTCGTAGATGCGGGCAACGGTCCAGTAGTCCTCCCCGTTCGGTCCCTTCTTGGCGGCGATCGTGAGGTTGTCCTCGACCGAGTGCTCGGGGAATACTTGGCGGTCCTCCGGCACGAAGCCGACGCCGGCGCGGGCGATCACATGCGGCTTGCAGCCCTGCATCTCGACGCCGCGCACCGCGATACGGCCACGCCGCGGCGGCGCAAGTCCCGCGATGGCCTTCAAGGTGGTGCTCTTCCCCGCCCCGTTCCGCCCGAGCAGGGCCATGGTCTGGCCCTGCGCGACCTCGAATCCGACGCCGAACAGGATCTGGCTCGAGCCGTAGAAGACGTCGATGTCCTCAACCGAGAAGACGGCGCTGCCGCTCATCAATGCCCCCGCGTCTCGGTGCCGAGATAGGCGGCGATCACGTCCGGATTGCCGCGGATCTGCTCGGCGGTGCCCTCGGCCAGCACCCGGCCGTAGCACAGCACGCGGATCGAGCCCGCGATCTTGAACACGATATCCATGTCGTGCTCGATGAAGATGACGGTCATCTTCTCCCGCTCCCACAAGCGGTACACCTTGTCGATCATCTGCCAGCGTTCCTCCGGCCCCATGCCGGCGGTCGGCTCGTCGAGCAGCAGCACGCGCGGCTGGAGGATCAGCGCCAATGCGATGTCGAGCAGCTTCTGATCGCCGTGCGACAAGTTGGCGGACAGTGTGTCGGCCTCGTCGGCGAGGCCGAGCATGTCCATCACCTCGCGCGAACGTTCCTGGCATTCGGCCAGCGGGAAGCGCCGGCCAAGCACCCCGGCGTGGCCGCGATGCGCCTGCACGGCGGCGTCGAGTGTCTCGGCGACGGTGAGGGTCGGGAAGATGCTGGCCACCTGGAAGGCGCGCGCGACGCCGCGGTGAACGATCTCGGTATGCGACATGCCGACGAGATCGGTTCCGTCGAGCAGCACGCGGCCATCATCCGGCACGATCGCACCGGAAATCAGGTTGAAGAAGGTCGTCTTGCCGGCGCCGTTCGGCCCGATCACCGCCGTGAGCGAGCCGGTCGGGAACTCGAGCGTGACGTCGCGGATGGCGGCGACACCCCCGAAGGACTTGGAGAGGTACTCCACCGAGAGCATGTTCCGTCAGCTCCGGGACGGCCGCACGCCGCCATAAGTGTGCCAAGACGGCGCGACCAGCCAGCCGCAGTCGACCGGCAGATTGACGCCGGTGATGGCGGCGGCCTCGCGGCTCGCCAGGAACGCCACGGCACGGGCGATGTCATCCGGCTCGACCATGCGGCCAAGAGCAGCGTTCTGCTCGAGGTTGGTGACGTCGCGCTCGCCCTTGTCGATCGCCGCCTGCAGGGCGGGCGTGCGGGTGTAGCCGGGCGACACCGCATTGACGCGCACGCCGGAGCGTCCCCATTCGGCGGCCAGGCATTTCGTCATGGCAATGACGGCCGCCTTGGCCGGCGCGTAGGAATGCAGCGGCATCGAGCGCATGCCCGCGATCGACGCGATATTGACGATCGCGCCACGCCCGCGCAACGCCATGCGACGGCCGAAGGCGATCGAGGCCACATAGGTGCCGCGCTGGTCGATCCTGACGACGTCGTCCCAGGCGCTCATTGCCAGTTCTTCGGGCGGCAGCGGGACCTGGATCACGCCCGCGCTGTTGACCAGCACCTCGACCGGTCCGGCCGCCGCCTCGATCGCCGCGGCGGCGGCCTCGATCGCGACCTCGTCGCCCACATCGCCGACCCAGGCGACACCCTTCACCTCGTTGGCGACGGCCCGGGCCGGCTCCTCCGCACGATCGAGGACCACGACCCGGGCGCCGCGCGCCGCCAGCACTCGGCAGCAGGCCGCTCCGATCCCGCTCGCTCCTCCCGTGACCACGGCGACGCCATCGATCTCGAATGAGGCCATCAGTGCCCCCGCCGCGTCGCGGCCGGCGTCCGCGTGCGCCGCCAGTGGTCGACCAGGAAGTCGGTGATCCCGCGCCGCAGGCCGAGCGCGAAGAGAAGGATGATCGCGCCGAGCATGAGGCCATGGTGCTCGGTGAACCTGGTCACGAAATCGTTCAGCAGCAGCAGGATCACCGTGCCGATGGTCGGTCCGAGAAACGTCGTGATGCCTCCGAGCATGATCATGAATATGCCCTCGCCCGACATGGTCCAGTAGGCGAACTCGGGGTAGGCGCCAGACACGAACAGGCTCATGATGACGCCGCCGATACCGGCGAATACCCCGGCGAGTACGAAGGCGACGAGCTTGATGCGGAATATCTCGACGCCGAGGAAGCCGGTGCGCGCGGCGTTGTCGCGGATCATGCGCAGCGTGAAGCCGAACGGCGATTCGACGATGTGGCGCATCAGCAGGAGCCCGGCCACGAGGAGGACACAGGCCGCGATGTAGAGCTGGCGCTGGTCGCCGAGATCGATACCGAAGAATGGGGGCCGCGGAATCCCACCGAGCAGCCCCTGGTCCCCGCCGGTCAGCGGCACCCACAGAATGATCAGGCTATGCAGAAACATCTGGAAGGCGAGCGTCAGGAAGGCGAAGTAGATCTCTTTCAACCGCACGCAGATGGCGCCGACAAGGAGTGCGACCGCCGCCGTCACCACGATCGTCACGACGAACGCCACCGGAATCGGCATGCCGGTGCGCTGCATCAACAGGCCGAACGAGTAGGCGCCGACGCCGAAGAACATGCCATGGCCGAACGATACCAGGCCGCCGTAGCCGACCAGCAGGTTGAGCGAGGTCGCAAACAGCGCCAGGGCGGCGCCGCGGATGACGAAATCGATCAGGGCCTTGCTCGGCCACAGGACCGGCAAGAGCACCAGGGCTGCGAGGACGACGGCGCCGATCAGGAGATCGCGGACGGCACTGCGCCGCATGTCAGGCGACCTCCTTGCCGAACAGTCCGGTCGGCTTTGCGATCAGCACCACCACCATGAACAGGTACATCAGCCCCTCGGTGAACAGCGGAAAGCCGACGCTGCCGAAGGTGCGGATCAGGCCGATCAGCAGCGAACCGACGAAGGCGCCGACGATCGATCCCATGCCGCCGATGACCGTGACGATGAACGACTCGATCAGGATCGAGAAACCCATGCCGGGCGTGAGCGAGCGCACAGGAGCCGCGAGGGCGCCGGCGAAGCCGGCGAGCAGGCCGCCGAGGGCGAACACCAAGCCGTAGAGTATTCCCGTATTGACGCCCAGCGCCGACACCATGCTGGGATTGTGCGCGGCGGCGCGCACGGTCTTGCCGAAGCGCGTGCGCTCGATGACGAGCCAAAGCGCGATGCCGATCGCCACCGTGACGCCAACCAGAAACAGGTAGAACGGCGGCACCACGCCGCCGGCGATGAACAGCGGCGGCACCTGGAACGTCGACGGCATGCCCATCGACTTGAATTCCGGGCCCCAGATGATCTTCACGGAGTCGTCGAAGATCAGGATGAAGCCGTAGCAGACCAGCAGCTGCATCAGGATGTTCTGGCCGTAGACCCGGCTCATGAAGAACCGTTCGAAGGCCAGGCCGACCAGCGCGGTCGCGAGCGCGGCACCGAGCAGCGTCGCCACATAGCTCCCGGTCAACTGGAAGATGGTGAGGGCAAAATAGGCGCCCAGCATGTAGAAGGCGCCATGAGTGAAGTTGATCACCTTCAGGACGCCGAAGATCAGCGTGAGGCCGGCCGCCACCAGGAACAGCAACATGCCGATGATGAGCCCGCTCGTCACCTGCGTGACGACGCAGGCCGGTGAGCCGAGGCAATTGGCGAGCGAGGACAGATCCACGGCGGGCCCGATGGCTGCACGGCAGAGTGGCTCGAACTCGCTCGCGGCGCGCGGGCGCCGCGAGCTGGATGTGATCAGAGCATGCGCCGGCGCTCAGGTATAGTTGTTCTTCTTCTTCCACTCGGCTTCGAGCTCGGTGATCTGTTTCCAGTCGCCGGCTGTCGTTTCCGGAACGTAGGGCTCGGCGGGGATCGTGGTGCCCCAACCGATGGCGTAGCCGACCAGCGTCTGGTCCTCGGCGCGCAGCGTCAGCTTGCCATCCGTTCCGAAGGGCGACTCGATCGTGAGTCCGCGCAGCGCCTCGGCGAGCTTGGCGCCGTCGGCCGAATTCACCTTCTTGGCCGCCGCCGCCAGGAATTGGATGACGGTCGCATTCTGCCACGCCCAGTTGGTCGGATACTCCTTGTACTTGGCGCGATAGGCATCGCCCCAGGCGGCGTTGGCGGCGGTCTTCGGGAACGTCTTGATGTAGCGGTTGCCCGAATGAATGCCCTTTGGAAGGTTCTTCACGACCGTCAGTGCCGTGTAGTCCGCCATGTTCACCGCGAAGGTCTCGATCTGGGTGAACAGCGCGTAGATATTGCCCTGGTCGATGAACGAGGTCAGATCGCCGCCCCACAGGCAGGAATACATCGCCTGCGGCTTGGTCTGGAGAATCTTCGTGACGACCTCGGTGTAGTCGGGCTGGAACAGCTTCGGCCATGCCTCGCCGACGACCTCGATATCCTTCTTGAAGTGCTTGAGGTACTCGATGAACTGCGCCGTGGTGTCCCGGCCGTACGCGTAGTCCGGCGAGCACGTCATCCACTTGGTGAGCTTCTTGGCCTCGGCGATCTTCGCCGCGTATCCGCCGCCGACGATCGAGTCGTGGATGCCCTGTCGCGCGACGCGGAAGGCGTTCGGGATGCGCAGTTTCGGATCGGCGGTCAGCGAGCTCGTTTCCGAGTTGGTGTGCAGACACAGCACTTTCAGGTCGCGCGCCACCTCGTGCACCGCGAAGGCGCCCGACGACGCCTCGGCGTCGATCAAGATCTCGCACCCGTCCGAATTGACGAGCTCGCGCGCGACGCGGGCCGCCTCCTGCGGCGCTCCCTTGGAGTCGCGAATCACCATTTCGATCGGCCGTCCGGCAAGACCGCCGGCGGCATTCACCTTCTCAACCTCGAGCATCACGCCATTGCGCGACGAGGCGCCGAGCTGGGCGACGCGGCCCGACAGGATGGTCGGCATGCCGATCTTGATCGGCTTGGCCTGGCCGCGCGCGATCAGCGGCGCACCGATGATGCCGATAGCCGCGGCACTCGTGCCCTTGAGCAATGTGCGCCGGTCGAGTCTGGACTTGCGATTCCCGGTCATTCCGCTTCCTCCTTTTGAGCAGCGCTCGCTCGTCCGCCTCACGCGGGGAAAGAGGCGACTGTTGGTCGGCCGTCGCTGCGGTCAGGCATGGACCGCAGGCAATGGCGCCATGGCTTGCCGGGGAGAATTCTGACGCACCCCCGGCGCGGGCGTCAAGGCAATTCTGATTTGTGAATCATCGATCAGTTTTGCGCGGCGACCGGACCGGCTCGGTGAAAGTCGCCTGCGCGGTCATCACGGCCGCGCCGGCGCGGCGGTCCTCGTGAATGGTCAGCGCGACATGGATCGCCTCGGCGCGACGCGGCTCGCACTGCGCGCTCGCGACCAGCCGTCCGGCACGGGTCGGCGCCAGCACGCTGACCGCGAGGTTGAGGAGCACCGGCGGCGGCACGCGCTCACCGCTGGCCGCGAGTTCGGCGACGGAGGCGGCGAGATCGAGCAAGACGCCACGCCGTACCGTGCCGGTCGGATCGCGATGCCCGTCCTGAACCCGCAATTCCAGCACGGCACTGTCCGCGCCGGTGGTGACGACACGACTGCCCTCGACGCCGGCCGCGTCGGCACCGTTGCTCGCAGGCGCGCGCTTGGGCCGGTAGGTGGGCCCGCTGGTGCCGCCGTAGAGAAGCCCGCCGGCAACGAATTTCATGTAGGCCCGGACGATCCAGTCGGGCACGGGGCCGACATGGCCGGTACGCGTGACGAAGTGGTAGGCCAGATAGTTGCGCGCACCGAGCAAGACACAGACGATGACCTCGAGCTCATCGGTGCTGTAGCCGGGCAGCCCGCCCTTCTCCTGGCTGCGCTGCAGAGCCCTCACGAAGCCGCGGATCATGTTCGACATGTGATCGCGAAACGCCTTCGGGGAGAACGTCTCGGCCTCATTGAGCACACGATAGAATTCCGGCGTCTCGGCCAGGAACTCGAAGAAGGCTCGGAAGCCGATCTCCTCCCGCTTGAGGCCGTCCGGACTGCCGGCGATCCGCGCCCGGATATGATCGAGCAGCTGAGTGCCGAGCTCCGGAAGGAGCTGATCGAAGAGATCCTGCTGCGACTGGAAGTAGTTGTAGAAGGTGCCCTGGGCCACACGCGCGCGCGCCGTGATCTTGGCGACCGATGCGTCGCCATAGCCTTCGGCTCCGACAATTTCGGTCGCCGCCGCCATCAGCGTGCTGCGCGTCGCGGCCAGCTTGTCGGCTCGCGTCATGCGCGGTTTGGGGGGCCGCGCGATCGTCTGCTTCGCCTTGCGCTGGGTCGGTGTGCGTGTTGCCATGGGCCCCGTCATGTCTTCCTGCGTGCCCGGTTCGTGCGCCGCAGTGCCGCGGCTGTCAACGAGGGCCGGTCCCGTTTGGACAATAATGAACAGTGAGTCTATATTCATTTTCGCCTTGACTTGAGCGCCCGGGCTTCCGAGACTCTGTCATCCTCGTGCAGTTGGTACGAGCTCGCCTCCTCAACACGCGCGGGAGAAGGGAGGGACGACTTGAGCCACACCCTGGCGCCATTCGCCACCGATCGACTGCTCGAGCTCTACCGCGGCATGCGGCTGGTGCGCGAAGCCGAGGAGCGGCTCAGCGCCCTGTTCGCCGAAGGCGAAATACCGGGCTTCATCCACCTCTCGATTGGTCAGGAGGCGGTGCCGGTCGGCGTCGCGTCGGTGCTCGACGAGGCCGACACGCTCGCATCCAATCATCGCGGCCACGGCCACGCCATCGCCAAGGGGCTCGATCTCGACCGCTTCTTTCTCGAACTGCTGGGCAAGCAGGACGGCTATTGTCGCGGCCGCGGCGGCTCGATGCACGTGGCCGACATGAAGCTCGGCATGCTGGGCGCCAATGGCATCGTCGGCGCGGGCCTGCCGATCGCGGTCGGCAGCGCACTCGCCCACAAGATCCGCGGCACGGGCCACATTGCCGTGGTGTTCTTCGGCGACGGAGCACTGGCCGAGGGCGTGCTGCACGAGAGCATGAATCTCGCTCAACTCTGGTCCCTGCCGGTCCTGTTCGTTTGTGAGAACAACGGCTGGTCGGAATTCACCGAAGGGGCCCGTCAGCTCACGACGGACCCTCAGCGGATGGCGGCCGCCTACGGCATGAAGGCGACGAAGGTCGACGGCAACGACGTGATCGCGGTGGCCGGTGCCGCGCGCGAGGCCGTGGCCACCGTCCGTGCCGGCAAGGGTCCGTGCCTGCTGGAGTGCGTCACCAGACGCGTGCGCGGACATTTCGAAGGCGACCCGCAGAAATACCGCGACGCTGGCGACGTCGCAGCGGCCACGCGCGACGATCCCCTGGCGCGCTGCGAGTCGCAGCTGATCGCCGACGGCATCAGCCAGGCGGACATCGAGGCCGTCAAGACGGCGACCGCGGCGCGCGTTGATGCGGCAGTGGCCAAGGCCCGCGCAGGCCCACCGCCCTCACCGGCCGATACGCTCGCCGACGTCTATTCGCCGCCGCGCGAGGTCGCGACATGAACGAAGTGCGCTTCGGCCAGGCGATCAATAAGGCGCTTGCCGACGCGATGACGGCGGATCCGTCGGTCATCGTGCTGGGCGAGGACGTCGCCCGCCCCGGCGGGCCGTTTGGCGTGACCCGCGGGCTGCTCGACAGGTTCGGCCCCGAGCGCGTGCGCGACACGCCGATCTCGGAAGCCGCCATCGTCGGGGCGTCCGTCGGGGCCGCGATGACGGGCTTGAGGCCCGTGGTCGAGATCATGTTCATGGATTTCGTCACGCTGACGATGGACGCCCTGGTCAATCAGGCGGCCAAGGCGCGATTCATGTTCGGCGGCCAGCTCTCCGTGCCGATGGTGGTGCGCATGCCGCATGGCGGCGGCATCAACGCCGGACCGCAGCATTCGCAGTGCCTGGAAGCGTGGCTGGCTCACGTGCCCGGCCTCAAGGTCGTCTGTCCGGCGACGGTCGCCGATGCCTATGGCCTGACCCGCGCCGCGATCGCAGACGACGATCCGGTGATCGTGGTCGAGAACAAGGCGCTCTACGCCGCCAAGGGCGACCTCCCCGATACGGCCGCCGCAACGCCGATCGGACGGGCCCGAACGGCGCGCGCGGGGCGCGACGCGACCATCGTCAGCTATGGCGCGATGGTGCCGGTCGCGCTCGCGGCCGCGGCGGACCTCGGAAGAGATGGCGTCGATGCCGAGGTCATCGATCTGCGATCGCTGCAGCCATGGGACGAGCCGGCCGTTCTCGCCTCCCTCGCCCGCACCCACCGGCTGGTCATCGCCCATGAAGCGGTCGAGGCCTTCGGTGTCGGCGCCGAGATCGCCGCTCGCATGTCCGACGTGGGGTTCGACGAACTCGATGGCCCCATTGTGCGCGTCGGAGCGCCGTTCATGCCGCCCCCCTTCGCGAAGACACTCGAGGATTGGTTCCGGCCCGACGCGGCGAAGATCGTCGCCGCCGTCAAGAGAACTATGGCCTAAGGGAGAGATTCGATGAGCGACAGTATTCTCACCTCGGTCGAGGACGGCATCGGCCTCCTCACCATCAATCGCCCGAAGGTGCTCAACGCCCTGGACGTCCCGACCCTGCTCGAGCTGGAGGCAGCGTTCGCCCGGCTCGAGGCCGATGCCGCCGTCCGTGCGGTCATCATCACGGGCGCCGGCGACCGCGCCTTCGTGGCGGGCGGCGACATCGCCGATCTCAATTCCCGGAACGGCCTCGCCCATTACCAGGAATTCGCCGAGGTCGTGCATCGTGTGTTCCGTCGGATCGAGATCAGTGACAAGCCGACGATTGCGGCGGTCAACGGCTTCGCGCTCGGCGGCGGCACCGAGCTCGTCCTCGCCACCGATATTCGCGTGCTGGCCGACACGGCACGGCTCGGGCTGCCCGAGATCACGCTCGGCCTGTTCCCAGGGGCCGGCGGCACCCAGCGCATCATCCGTCAGATCCCACCCTGCCGCGCCAAGGAGATCATGTTCACCGGCGAGCAGATCTCGGCCCAGGAAGCGGTGGCCATCGGCCTCGCCAACAAGGTGGTGCCGAAGGACCAGGTGCTCGCCGCCGCCAGGGAGATCGCCGCGAGGATCGCGGCCAAGTCGCCGGTGGTGCTGAAGCTGCTGAAGCGCACATTGCTCAACGGTGCCGACATGCCCCTCTCCGCGGCCCTGCCCTACGAGCAGAGCATGATCGGCCTCGTGCTCGACACGGCCGATGCGCACGAAGGCTGCTCGGCCTTCCTCGAGAAACGCAAGGCGAGCTTCGCCGGCAAGTGACCGCGATGACGATTGGCGCCGACCTCGTCATGCCGAAGCTCGGCCTGACGATGACCGAGGGGACGTTGGCCCGCTGGGCCATCGCGCCCGGCGCGCTGTTCGCTGCCGGCGATACCATCGCGGTGGTCGAGACCGACAAGATCGCCTACGACGTCGAGGCGCCCGGCACGGGCACGCTCGCCGAGATTCTGGTCGGGGAAGGCGAGACGGTCGCCGTCGGCACGCCAATCGCCCGCTGGCTCGCATCCGATGGCCCGACCGTCGCGCCGCGGGAGGCCACGCAGACCCCGCCCGCCCCACCGACGGCGACGCCGTCGGTGATCGCGTCGGCCGGGGCCACGGGAACCGGCGACCGCATCATCGCGACGCCCTACGCACGGCGGCTCGCACGCGATGCCGGTCTCGATCTCGCGGCCGTGACCGCCGCGAACGGGCGCCGCATCAGGGCGGCCGACATCGAGGTCGCACTTGCGCGGCGCGCCGAGGCGAGAACGCAGAGCGCCCTCGCGCCCGCCGGCGCGCCGAACGCCGCTCCCCCCTCCGCCGCCGGCTTCGCCTTCTATGGTGTCGATGTCCGTGTCGACCGCTTGGCAGGCCTGTTGGAGGAGATCGACAGTGGCATGCCCGACCTGCAGCCTTCGCCGATCCATTTCGTCGCGCTCGCTGCGGCCCGCGTGCTTGAAGCCGCTGGCGGGACCATCGGCCTGCAGCACGAGGGCCGGGCGGCGCGCCACCTTCCTCCGGAGACGACCCGGCGGTTGTCGACAATCGTGGCCGCCGATCGCGCCGAGGTCGAAGCGGAAAGCGGCACGGCCACTCTGATCGTTTCGGATGCCGCGGGGGCTGCATTCCTCGGCCGCGCGCCCACCGGCCGCGGTGCGACGCTCGGCGTCGGCGCTCTCACGAGCGTGTTTCGCCCAGATGCCGAGGGCAGACCGGTCCTGTGCAGCGAAATCAGCCTGGTTCTGACCGTCAGCGAAGCATCCACGCTATCCGATGCGTCCGGCTTCCTGTCGCGTGTTCGTACCTTCCTCGAGAGCCCGCTCGTTCTCCTTGCCAGTTGATCCCCGGAGCGATCATGGACTTCCTGTTGACTGAAGAGCAAAGAATGATCGGCGAAACGGCGCGCAAGGTTGGCGACCGCTTCGGTCTCGAGTATTGGCGCGAGCTCGACGCCGCCAAGGCATTCCCCGGGGAATTCTGGAAGGCCGTGTGCGAGGCCGGCCTGTGCGGCGTGGCGCTGCCGACCGAATATGGCGGATCCGGACTGGGCATGATCGAGATGGCGCTGATCGTCGAGGCGCTCTCGGCATCAGGCGGCGGCTCGACCGTCGGGCAATTGTTCATGATCAACCCCATCTTCGGCGGCGTTTCCATCGCCAAGTTCGGGACGCCCGCAATGAAGCGGGAATTGCTGCCGCGGATCATCTCGGGCGAGATCAATTGCTGCATGGCGCTGACCGAGCCCGACGCCGGCTCCAACAGCTTGGAGATCCAGACCTTCGCCGCCCGGCACGGCAACGGCTGGCGGCTCAACGGCCGCAAGATCTGGATCACCGGCGTCGAGTCGGCGGAGAAGATGCTGGTGATCGCCCGGACCAGCAAGGTCCAGGATGTCAAGCGCCGCACCGAAGGACTGTCGATGTTCCTGGTCGACGTTCGGCGCAAGGGCCTCAGCTATTCGTCCATCGAGAAGCTCGGCACCAACACGCTCTCGTCCTGCAGCGTGTTCTTCGAGGACGTCGACGTCAGCGGGGACGAACTGGTCGGGACCCTCGACGGAGGCTGGTACGAGCTGCTCGACGTGCTCAACACCGAGCGCATCGTCACTACCGCGGGACTGGTTGGTGCCGCCGAACTCGCCTTCCGCATCGCGGTCGACTATGCGAAAGAGCGCCGCGTGTTTGGTGGCCGTCCCATCGGCGAATACCAGGGTATCCAGTTCCCCCTGGCTCAGTCCTTCGCCGAGGTCGAATGCGCGCGCCTGATGAACCACAAAGCGGCGTCGCTGTTCGATCGGGGCCTGCCCTACGGCACCGAGGCCAACGTCGCCAAGCTGATCGCGTCGCAGGGCGCCTCCAACGGCATCGAGCACGCCATGCAGACGCTCGGCGGCATGGGCTTCGCCAAGGAGACGCACCTGGAACGGCTGTGGCGGGACGCCCGGCTGTTCCGCTTCGCGCCGATCTCCGAGCAGATGATTCTGAACTTCATCGCCATGCAGAATCTCGGCCTGCCGCGCTCGTACTGAGGCGGGGCGAGGGAGGAATAACATGGTGAACCTGTCGACCTTCGTTCGCTTCCACGCTTCGCGGACGCCGGAGCGCTTGGCGGTCGTGTTCAAGGATCAGCGTATCGGTTACGCGGCCCTGCAGCGGCGGATCGAAACGACGGCGGGCTTCCTTGCGCAGCAGGGCATCAAGCCGGATGACGTCGTCGCGGTATTCATGAAGAACAGCGCCGCGTTCCTCGAGCTCGCCTTCGCGACGAGCCATCTCGGCGCGATCTTTCTCCCGATCAACTTCCGCCTCGCCAGCGATGAGGTGCGCTACATAACCGGGAACGCCGGCGCGAAGCTGCTGCTGGCCGATTCCGAGTTCGCCGCTACGGTGGGGTCGCTGCCGAACGTCGTCCTCGTCGAGGAGCCGGCGCAGAGCGATTCGACGCTGCTCTCGCCTGGCGCAACCCCCGCCCCCCTGCACGCGCGCAGACCCGGCGACCTGTTCCGGCTGATGTACACTTCCGGCACGACCGACCGGCCGAAAGGCGTGGTGCACACCTACGACAACTTCTATTGGAAATGCGCCGACCACGTCATTGCACTCGGCCTCAGCCGCGACGACCGGCTGCTGATGACGGGACCGCTCTATCACGTCGGCGCGTTCGACCTTCCCGGCGTCGCCGTGTTGTGGGTCGGCGGCATGGTCATGATCCACCGCGATTTCGATCCGTCCCACGTGCTCGCCTCGATCGAGGCGGAGAAGCTGACCTGCGCCTGGCTGGCGCCAGTCATGACTTCGGCGCTGCTCGCCGAGCCCACCCGCGACCGCCACGATGTCACGAGCCTGAAATGGGCGATTGGTGGAGGAGAGCGCACGCCGGAGACGCGCATCCGGACGTTCGCCGAGTACTTCACCGGTGGCCGTTACATCGATGCCTATGGCCTGACCGAATCCTGCAGCGGCGACACCCTGATGGAGGCCGGCCGCGAGATCGAGAAGATCGGCTCCGTCGGCCGCGCCCTCGCCCATGTCGAGATCGAAATCCGCGACAACGACGGAAACGCCGTTCCGGTGGGCGAAGCCGGCGAGATCTGCCTGCGCGGCCCGAAGATCACCGGCGGCTACTGGAACGATCCCGGAAAGACGGCGGCCTCGTTCCATGGCGACTGGTTTCGTACCGGTGACGTTGGCTATCTCGACGGCGAAGGCTTCCTCTATCTGACCGACCGCAAGAAGGACATGATCATCTCCGGCGGCGAGAACATCGCCTCCTCCGAAGTCGAGCGCGTCATCTATCAGCTGCCGCAGGTGCGCGAAGCCGCCGTGATCGGCCTGCCCGACGAGAAGTGGGGCGAGCGGCCGGTGGCCGTTCTCGTGCTGGTCCCGGGAGCGAGCCTCGAGCTTGAGCAGGTGGTTGCGCATTGCCGTGCTCACCTGGCCAGCTTCAAGGTCCCCAAGCAGATGATCATTCGCGAGCAGTTGCCGCGCAATCCATCCGGCAAGGTGCTCAAACGCGTCCTGCGCGAGGAACTCGCCTCGTGACGTGCCGGGCGGTGCACTGGGAGGGGTGGCGATGAGCCGGCTCGTGGTTCTCTTGAAGCGCAGGCCCGACCTCTCGGTCGAGCTGTTTCAGCAGCAGCTGCCGGGCGCCTGCGCCGGCCTCGGAAGCAATCCGCAAGTGCGCCGCTGCATCCTCTCGCTCGCGCTGCCGCAAGGGTACGCCAAGGCCGAGCTCCTGTTCGACGCGATCCTGGACCTGTGGCGCAACGATGGAGCAGACACCCCAGGCTCTGCCGTCATTCCTCGAATCGCCGCGCTGACCGACGAGGGACGCACGGTGGTCATGCCCGTCGACGTGCATGTTGCCAAGGACGGTCCAATCCCGCCAAGGGCCGTGAAGAACATCGAATTCGTCAACCGCCGGCCCGGAATGCCGCTCGACGCGTTCCGCAGCTACTGGCGCGACGTGCACGGGCCGCTCGCCGCGCGCATCCCGGTCATTCGCCGGTACGAGCAATACCACTTGGCAATGAGCGAGTACCAGGGGGCTCGCAATCCTGCATATGACGGGCTCGCCGTCACGTGGTTTGCGTCGACCGCCGATATGCGTCAGGGCACGACAACCCCGGAGTATGCCGCCACGCGCGCCGACGAGCCGAACTTCCTCCCTGACGGCCATCTGCCGATCATCATTACGCGCGAGCGCACGGTTTTCGGCTGATTCCGGCGTCCTCCGAGCGCGGGACCAAGGCTATTCGCCACGGAGCTTCTCCAGGGTCCGCGCGCGCCGCTCCAGCCACCAGCGGAATGGATCCGGCCACAGGCGCCAGCCGTCCTTGCCGGTGAGCTCCAACGCCGCCTGCGCTGCCCAGTTGGGGTTGAACAAGGCCTGGCGCGCGAGTGCGACGAGGTCGGCTGCGCCGGAGGAAATGACCGTCTCGGCCTGCTTCGGCTCGACGATCAGCCCAACGGCGACGGTTGCAATTCCGGCCTCCTTGCGGATCGACGCTGCGAACGGAACCTGAAATCCAAGCGTTCGCGAGACGACCTGCTTGTCGCGCGGGAGCTTCATGCCCCCCGACGAGCAGTCAACGGCATCAACGCCGCGCGCAGCCAGTTGCCGGGCGAAGGCGATCGAGTCCTCCAAACTCCAGCCGATGTCCACCCCGTCGACTGCGGAGATGCGCACGAACAGCGGCTTTTCGACCGGCCATTCGCTCCGCACGGCCGCCACGATCCGCAACGGAAATCTCGTCCGGTTCGCAAACGACCCGCCGTAGGCGTCATCGCGCGAATTGGTGAGCGGGGAAAGGAACGAATGCAGAAGATAGCCATGGGCGCAATGCAGCTCCAGCACGTCGAAACCGGCCACGTGCGCCAGACGGGTGGCGCGGCGATAGTCCTCAACGAGTAGCTCGAGGTCGGATTCGTCAAGCCGCATTGGCGAGGGCGATCCCTCGTCATAGGGGGCGTCGGTGACGCCTACGATCGGCCAGGAATATTCTCGGCGTTGCGCGACATCATCTCGGTCGAGCGGAGATCCCCCGTGCCAGGGCCGCCGGGTCGAACCGCGCGCCCCGCTGTGTCCAAGTTGAATTCCGGCCGCGCAATCGCATCGATGAAGGAATTCGACGATGCGGCTGAGATTGGCACCATGTGCGGCCAGCCACAGCCCATTACAGCCGGACGTTATCCGGCCGGTCCGATTGACTGCCGTTGCCTCCGTGAAGACCAGAGCGGCGCCGCCGAGTGCGAACCGCCCGAGATGGATCAGATGGAAATCATCAGTGAACCCTTCGTGCGAGCTGTACATCGCCATGGGCGAGACCACTACACGGTTCTTCAATGTGACTCCGCGGAGGGCTAATGGCTCGAACAAAGGTGACATTGGCAACTCGACGGTCGAGGCTGGATCATGGCGATCGGATGAGTCTTAGACAACGCGCCTGCGAATGGAAAGGTGCGCCGGCCACGCGGATTCCGGCGTGGTGCGCCGCGGCCTCCTCGCGCATCTTCTCAATCGTTGCGACCAAGAAGCGCATCGGCAGCCACGAGCCGCGATGCGGTGGTCCTCGGGCCGTCGGGTTGCCGTCGGCACGGGCAGAGAGAGAAGGCGAACGGCGGTTGGGGTATTCTCGGATCGGTTCAATGCAATTCAGGGGACACGGTGCGACGCGTCGAGCTCCCTGCGTTCTCATGAGGGCAGGCGTGTCACCGCTCTGTCACCGCGAGTGGCCGCCTCATCGCGAGCTCAAGCCCTCGGCCAGCTCCTGTACAGCAGACGAGCCAGCAACGGCCGCCCTGACGCCACGTGCTGCAAGCGTGCCCCGCCGGACACCAGGCCGCCACCGAGGCGGATTCCAACGGATGCCCGAGCGCAGCGATACACGTGAACCGTCTCACACGTCCACGCTGGCGGCGAGCGCGTTCTCCTGGATGAAGTCGCGGCGGGGCTCGACCAGCTCGCCCATCAGCTTGGTGAAGATGTCGTCGGCGTCGTCGACCTCCTTCACCTTCACCTGCAGCAGCGAGCGCGCATTGGTGTCGAGGGTGGTCTCCCAGAGCTGGTCCGGGTTCATCTCGCCGAGGCCCTTGTAGCGCTGCAGGGTCAGGCCCTTGCGGCCGGCGCCGGTGACGGCCTCGAACAGCCCGACCGGGCCGTGGATCTGGGTCTCGTCGGCCTTGCGCCGCAACACTCCGGGGCGGGCGTAGATGTCCTGCAGGGTCGCGGCGTGCTCGTCGAGCTTGCGCGCCTCGGCCGAGCCGAGCAGCGCATGATCGATGACCGCGACCTCGGCGACGCCGCGCACGGTGCGCGCGAAGGCGAAGCCCTCGCCCTCGGCGAAGCGGCCGCTCCAGCCGCGCTCGGTCTCGTCGGAGAGAATGTCGAGGCGGCGCGCGATATATTCCGCCGCCGCCGTCGCCTTCTCGACGTCGCCCGAGATCGCGGGCGAGAGCACGCCGGCGATCGCGGCCTGCTCGATGACCTTGCGGTTGTAACGGCTGTGCAGGCCGGCGAGCGTGTTGCGGACGGCGCGCGCCTCCTCGACGATGCGCTTCAAGTCCGCGCCCGCGCGCTCCTCGCCGGAGGAGAGGCGGAACACCGCGTCCTCGATGCCGGTGTCGACCAGGTAGTCCTCGAGCGCACGCTCGTCCTTGAGGTACTGCTCGGACTTGCCGCGCGAGACCTTGTAGAGCGGCGGCTGCGCGATGAAGAGGTTGCCGCGCTCGATCAGCTCGCGCATCTGGCGGAAGAAGAAGGTGAGCAGGAGCGTGCGGATATGGGCGCCGTCCACGTCGGCGTCCGTCATGATGATGATCTTGTGGTAGCGCAGCTTGTCGGGGTTGAACTCGTCGGGGCCGATGCCGGTGCCGAGCGCGGTGATCAGCGTGCCGATCTCCTGGCTCCCGAGCATCTTGTCGAAGCGGGCGCGCTCGACGTTGAGGATCTTGCCGCGCAGCGGCAGGACCGCCTGGAACTCGCGGTTGCGGCCCTGCTTGGCGGAGCCGCCGGCCGAGTCGCCCTCGACGATGAACAGCTCGGACTTGGCCGGGTCGCGCTCCTGGCAGTCGGCGAGCTTGCCGGGCAGCGAGGCGACGTCGAGCGCGCCCTTGCGGCGGGTGAGCTCGCGCGCCTTGCGGGCGGCCTCGCGCGCCGCGGCGGCCTCCACCACCTTGCCGACGATCACCCGGGCCTCGCTCGGATGCTCCTCGAACCAGGCGGCCAGCGCCTCGTTGACCACGCCCTCGACCACGGGGCGCACCTCGGAGGAGACGAGCTTGTCCTTGGTCTGGGAGGAGAACTTCGGATCCGGCACCTTCACGGAGAGCACCGCGGTGAGGCCCTCGCGGCAGTCGTCGCCGGTGAGCGCGACCTTCTCCTTGCGCGCGCCGCCGGAGCGCTCCGCATAGGCAGTCACCTGGCGCGTGAGCGCGCCGCGGAAGCCGGCAAGATGCGTGCCGCCGTCGCGCTGCGGGATGTTGTTGGTGAAGCAGAGCACGTTCTCGTGGTAGCCGTCGTTCCACCACAGCGCGCACTCGACGCGGATCCGGTCGCGCTCGGCCTTGATCACGACGGGCTTCGGCACGAGCGGCGTCTTGTTGCGGTCGAGATAGGCGACGAAGGCCTCGATGCCGCCCTCGTAGCGCATCTCCTCGCGCTTCTCGACCGCGTGGCGCCGGTCGCAGAGCACGATCCTGACGCCGGAATTGAGGAAGGCGAGCTCGCGCAGGCGATGCTCCAGCGTCGCCCAGTCGAACTCGGTCATCGTGAAGGTCGCGGGCGACGGCAGGAAAGTGACCTCGGTGCCGCGCCGGCCGTGGGCGTCGCCCACGACGGCGAGCGGCGCGACGGCGTCGCCGTCGCGGAACTCCATGAAGTGTTCCTTGCCGTCGCGCCAGATGGTCAGGCGCAGCCAGGTCGAGAGCGCGTTGACCACCGAGACGCCGAC
>PQAH01000220.1 GCA_003105195.1 Bradyrhizobiaceae bacterium | reverse complement strand
AACGCCCTCAACGCCTGAGCCGGAGGCCCCCGATGAAGATCGACCTGCAGATCACCAAGGACGGCGACGCGCTCCTCGCCAACACCTACGACGTCACCGACGCGGACAGCTTCGCCAATGCCTGCGCCGACCTCTGGTGGAAGCTCAAGCAGCAGACGGCGCGCACGCTGCCGGGGGCCGACCTCGACCGCGGCGTGCTCGACCACCTCGCCGGCGCGCAGCTCAACCTGATCCGGCTCTGACGGCCTCTTTTCCGGTTCCAGTCGCGCGAACTCCGTCCTAGCTTGGCCGGGCGCTCGAATTCCCCGCGCCCGGACCGTCGATGAAGCTCGAGTCGCTGCGATACTTCCATGTCGCCCGGCAGTGCGGGTCCATCCGCAAGGCCGCGGAGCGCCTGCACGTGGCAGCCTCCGCGGTGTCGCGCCAGATCGCCATCCTCGAACGCGAGGTCGGCCTTCCCTTGTTCGAACGGACCGCGACGGGAGTCGCCACCACCGCGGCGGGCGAGGTCCTCGCCCGGCACACGCGCTCCATGTTCCGCGAGATCGACCGGGCGCGGTCGGCGATCGAGGACCTGAAGGGCCTGCGTGCCGGCGAAGTCGTCATCTATGCCATCGAGGGCATGGTGAGCGAGGTCCTGCCGCGGCTTCTCTCCTCCTTCCACGCCCGCTTTCCCGGGATCAGCTTCAAGCTCGTGTTCGCGCCCACCGACAGGATCGTCGAAGCCGTGCTGAGCGACGAGGCGGACATCGGCATCACGTTCAATGCGAGGCCCCGTCCCGAGCTGGCGATCGTGGCGCGATACGCCGAGCCGCTGAGCTGCCTGGTCTCCCCGAGCCACCCCCTGGCCTGCAGCGAGTCGGTCTCGCTGCAGCATCTGAAATCCTACCCCGTCGCATTGCCGACCAATGCCTTCGGCCTGCGACAGCTCATCGACCTGGCGGCGAAGCGCAGGGGAATTTCCCTGCAGCCCATGCTGACGACGGACTCCCTCGAACTGACCAAGCAACTGGCGGCCGCCGGCGTCGCCGTCGCCTTCATGCCCGCCTTCACGGTGGCGCGCGAGATCCGCGCCGGCTCGCTGCGCTGCCTGCCGCTCGACGAGAAGGCGTTCCGCTCGGTCGGGACCGAGGTGTGCGTCCACCGGAACCGGACGATCTCGACGGCCGCACAGGAATTCCTGAAAGCCCTGGTGCCGGTCGTGAAAGCCCTCGGGCAGGCGCGGCAGGCGTTCTAATTCCGGCAACGCCCCTGCCTCACGATTCGACTACCGTGCCCGCCGGCCCGGCGTCTAGCGTGTCTCGCGGCGACGCGGCGGCGGCCGTCGGTAGCGTGGGGTGGACATGCCCGAGGTTTCAGTCGACGGCGGCGAGATCTATTACGAGACCCATGGCGCCGGGTCGCCCGTCCTCCTGGTGCCGGGACTGGGCGGCGTCGGCGGCTACTGGGCTCCGAACCTGCCGGCCTTCGCGGCGCGCCATCGGACGGTCGTCCACGACCATCGCGGCACCGGCCGGAGCAGCCGCGCGAGGATCCGCTACTCGGTCGACCAGATGACGCGGGACCTCGTCGCCGTCATGGACGACCTCGGCATCGAGAAGGCCCATCTGGTCGGCCACTCGACCGGCGGCGCCATGGGGCAGACGCTCGCGGCGACCCATCCCGAGCGGCTGGCGAGCCTCGTGATCTATGCGAGCTGGACCAAGGCCGATCCGTTCTTCCGCAGGGTCTTCGAAGCGCGCCGCGCGCTTCTCCTCCACGCGGGAACGACCGCCTATATTCGTTCGACGGCGGTGTTCCTTTATCCCGATTGGTGGATCAACCAGAACATCGGGTTGCTGGAGGAGCGCGAGGGCGCGCTCGCGCCGGGCTTCCCGCCGGCCGAGATCGTGGCGAGCCGGATCGACGCGATCGTCGATTTCGACCGGACGGCGGACTTGCCGAAGATCCGGGTTCCGACGCTCGTGATCTGCGCCGAGGACGACATCCTGACGCCGCCCTACTTCAGCGCCGAGCTCGCCCGCCTGATCCCGGACGCGGAGCTCGTGCTGCTCGAGCGCGGCGGACACTGCGCTTCCGAGACGAACGCGGCCGCCTTCGATGCGGCCGTCCTCGATTTCATCGCGCGCCAGGACGCGCCGGGCGTCTCTCGCGCCCGGCGCGCCTGAGCCGTGGCGCGGGGCGCGGCCATCAGGGCACCCGGATGATCACGCAGCTCGTCGCATCGGGTCTCGCCCTCGGCAGCATCTACGCGCTGCTCGCTCTCTCGCTCGTCCTCATCCACAAGGCGACGGACGTCGTCAACTTCGCCCAGGGCGAGATGGCGATGTTCGGCACGTTCATCTGCTTCGCCCTGCTCACCAGGGCCGGCCTGCCCCTCCCGGCGGTTCTTCTGCTCGCCGCGCCGCTCGGCGTCGCCCTCGGCGTCGTGACCGAGCGGGCGACCATGCGCCCCCTCCAGTCGGCCCCGCCCGTCAACGCCCTGATCGCGACGATCGGGCTCTGGATGATCTTCCACCACGCCGCCGGCTGGATCTGGGGTTACGACCCGGTGCGCTTTCCCTCCCTGTTCTCGCCGGAACCCGTCGAGATCATGGGCGCCCGGATCGCCCAGAACAGCCTCGGCATCATCGCGGTCTCGCTCCTGGTCGTCGTCCTGCTCTACCTGTTCTTCGAGTTCACCCGGATGGGCGTGGCCATGCGGGCCGCCAGCATGAACCGCCGCGCCGCCCAGCTGATGGGCGTCGACGTGACGCGGACGTCGCTGGTCGCCTGGGGGCTCGCCAGCGCGATCGGCGTGGTGTCGGGGCTGCTGATCGCTCCGCTGACCTTCCTCGATTTCGAGATGATGTTCTCGGTCCTGCTGAAGGCGTTCGCGGGCGCGATCCTCGGCGGATTCAACAGCCTTCCGGGCGCGGTGATCGGTTGCCTCGTCATCGGCGTCCTCGAGAACCTGATCGCGGCCTACGTCTCGACCGCCTTCAAGGACACCTTCGCCTTCGGGATCATCATCCTGGTCCTGATGTTCCGGCCGCAGGGCCTGTTCACGCGCCGGATCGCGAAGAAGGTATGAAGCACGCCCGCACCATCGCGACGCTTCTCGTGCTGCTGGTCCTCGTCGCCCTGCCGTTCGGGCTCGGCCATTACGGCTACTACATCCTCGCGACCGTGATGATCTACGCGATCGTCGCGCTCAGCCTCAACGTCCTGATCGGCATGGGCGGACAGATCTCGATCGGCCATGCCGGATTCTGGGCGCTCGGCGCCTACGGCTCCGCGCTTGTCGTGATCAAGCTCGGCTTCCCGTTCCTCGCAGGCGTCCTGGTCGGCGGGCTCGTCGCCGCGATCTTCGGCGCCCTGGTGGCGCTGCCGGCGCTGCGCGTCCAGGGGCACTATCTCGCCATTGCGACCCTCGGCTTCGCCCTGTTCGTCCAGCAGGTCCTGTTCGAGTGGGAGGGCCTGACCGGCGGCCGCCAGGGCCTGTTCGTTCCGCGCCCGTCCCTGTTCGGCTACGAGCTGCAGACCGATTTCTCCTACTACTACGTCCTGCTCGCCGTCTTCCTGCTGCTCGCCTGGATCACGGGCAATTTCGCCGGATCCCATACGGGCCGCTCGCTGATGGCGCTGAAGATGAGCTCCGTCGCCGCCGAGTGCTGCGGCATCGCGCGGCCGATCCACATCATCATCGCGTTCACGATCAGCGCCTTCTTCACCGGGGTCTCCGGCGCGCTCTACGGCCACCTGCTCGGGCATCTCAGCACCGAGACCTTCTCGCTCGCCGTGTCGCTGTCGTTCCTCACCATGGCGGTGATCGGCGGTCTGCATTCGCGCGCCGGCGCGCTGCTCGGCGGCGCCTACCTGGCGCTCGCTCCCGAGCTCCTGCGCGAATTCAAGGATGCGCAGATGGTGATCTACGGGATCACCCTCATCCTGTGCGTGCAGTTCCTGCCGGGCGGCCTGATCAGCCTGGTGGAGCGGGTCTGGACGATCCGGAGGCCTCCGCGTGCCGCTCCTTGAGATCGCGAACCTGTCCCTGGCGTTTTCCGGGCTGCGCGCCCTGGCGAACGTCTCCTTCGACGTCGAGGAGGGCGAGATCGTCGGCCTGATCGGCCCGAACGGCGCCGGGAAGTCCACGCTGCTGAACTGCATCTCGCGGCTCTATCAGCCCGACGGCGGAACCATCCGCTTCGACGGACACGATCTCGGCGGGCGGAGCGCCCCCGAGGTGGCCGCGATGGGCATCCGCCGGACCTTTCAGAACCTCGAGCTGTTCCGCGAAGCGAGCGTGCGCGAGAACGTGGCGCTCGGCCTCGTCTATCGCTACGGCTCGCCGCTGCTCGCCGAGTTCCTGGCCCTGCCCGGCGTCCGCGCGAAGCAGCGTGCCGCGCTGGAGGACGCCGAGCGCATCGTCTCCGAGTGCGGCCTCGGCGAATGGGCCGAGGCGCGCGTGGCCGAGCTCCCCTACGGCCTGCAGAAGCTCGTCGAGCTCGCGCGCGCCCTCGCCGGCCATCCGAAGCTCCTGCTGCTGGACGAGCCGGCGGCGGGCATGAACCGCGAGGAGAGCACCCAGGTGGCCGAGACCGTGCGCCGCCTGCGCGACCGCGACGGCATCACGGTCCTGCTCATCGAGCACGACATGCGCGTCGTCATGACGGTGTGCGAGCGCATCGTCGTCCTCGACCACGGCGAGAAGATCGCCGAGGGATCGCCGGCCGAGATCCGGCGCTCGCCCGCGGTCATCAAGGCGTATCTCGGCGACGAGCTGGAAGATGCTTGAAGTGTCGAACCTCTCCGCCCGCTACGGCGCCATCTCGGCGCTGAACGGCGTCTCGCTCGGGGTCGACAGCGGCCGGATCGTGTCGCTGCTCGGGTCCAACGGCGCGGGCAAGTCGACCCTGCTGGGCTGCATCACCAACAGCGTGCCGTGCCGCATGAGCGGCTCGATCCGGCTCGAGGGCGAGGAAATCCTGGGACTGCCGACCGATGCGATCATATCGCGCGGCCTGGTCCTGGTGCCCGAGGGCCGCCAGCTCTTCGCCGAGCTCACCGTCGAGGAGAACCTGCGCATGGGCGCCTATGGCGTCGATCGCGGCCGCCACTGGCGCGCGGATCTCGACCGCGTCTACCGGCTGTTCCCGCGGCTGGTGGAGCGCCGGCGACAGGCGGCCGCCACCCTGTCGGGCGGCGAGCAGCAGATGGTCGCGATCGGGCGCGCCATGATGGCCCGGCCGCGGATCGTCCTGCTGGACGAGCCGTCGCTCGGCCTCGCGCCTCTGCTCGTGCGGGAGATCTTCAACCTGATCCGCGACATCAACGGCCAGTCCGTCACGGTGCTGCTGGTCGAGCAGAACGCGCGCCAGGCGCTGCGGATCGCGCATGCCGCCTACGTCCTGGAGAAGGGGCATGTCACGGCGTCGGGCGCGGCGGACGAGCTCGCCCGCGACCCGCATGTCATCGAAGCCTATCTGGGTGAAGCCTGACCACCAACCGAGGAGAGTGTCATGAATGGACCTATGCGGGCATTGCTTGCCGTAACGGCCCTTGCGACGGCCGCCTTCCTGTTCCCCGGCGCCACCCGTGCGGCCGATCCGGGCGTGACCAAGGACAAGATCACGCTCGGCTCGTTCCTGCCGCTGCAGAGCGGGCTCGCCGCGGGCGCCACCCAGATGCGCGAGGGCGCCGACGCCTATTTCAAGTCTCTCAACGAGGCCGGCGGCGTGAACGGCCGCAAGATCGAGTGGATCGTGGAGAACGATTCCTACAATCCGCAGCAGACCGCGGCCGTCGTCAAGAAGCTGGTCGATCGTGACGGCGTGTTCGCGATCGTCTCCACGCTCGGCACGGTCACCAACCTCGCGGTGCTGCCGTTCCTGGCGCAGCGCGGCGTGCCGATCGTCAACCCCGCGGGCGGGCACCTGCTGCTCAACAAGCCCAAGGACAAGAACGTGTTCGGCATCCTGCCGCTCAGCTCCGAGATCGGCGAATCGATGGCGGACTATGCGGTCGGCAAGCTCGGCGCCAAGCGCGTCGCGATCTTCTACCAGAACGACCAGTTCGGAAAGGACCAGCGCGACGGCGCCGTGGAGGCCCTGAAGAAGCACAACCTTCAGGCCGTCGGCGAGGCGACCTATGTCCCGAGCGACGTCGACGTGAGCGCGCAAGTGGTCTCGCTCCGCCAGACCGATCCCGACGCGGTGATTCTCGGCATCATTCCCAAGCACGCGGCGCTGTTCGTGAAGGAAGCGCAGCGTCTCGGCTGGAAGCCTAAGATCATCGGCCACAACACGGTGGCCGATCCGGTCGTGCTCGACCTGGCCGGGCCCGAGGCTCTCGAAGGCGTCTACGTCAATCTCATGACGGCGGTGGACGGCATGGACACGCCGGCCGTGAAGAAGGCGAACGAGATCCTCGCCAAGCACTATCCGAAGACCAAGCCGGGCTACTATCCCTACCTCGGCATGGCGGGAGCGATGATCATCGTCGAGGGCATCAAGCGGGCGGGCGACGACCTCACCCGCGCCAAGCTGATCGCCGGACTCGAATCGCTCGGACGCCACGAGACCGGCCTGGTGCCGCCGATCGAGTGGAGCGCGTCCTATCACGGCGGCCCGAAGTCGTTCGGCTATGCCCAGTGGCAGGGCGGAAAGCTGAAGGTCCTGCAGGGCTGGTGACAAGGCCGGCGGGCGCGGCGGCGGCGCCGCGCCCGTCTCCCCCACGCGCACACAGAGGAGCGATCCATGCCGTACACGCCCGTCATTCCCAAAGGCTCGGCGCCGCCGCTCGCCCCCTACTCTCCGGGAACCAAGGCCGGCAATGCCGTCTACGTTTCGGGAACGTTGGCGCTCGACGCGGCCGGCAACCTGATCGGCAAGGGCGACGTCAAGGCGCAGACCCGCCACGTCCTCGAGACCATCAAGAGCGTGCTGGAGGCCGCCGGCGGGTCGATGAAGGACATCGTCTTCAACCACATCTTCCTGTCCGACATGGGCGGCTACGCGGCCATGAACGAGGTCTACCGGGAGTATTTCCCCGAGACCCCGCCGGCGCGCTACTGCATCCGCGCCGACCTGGTGAAGCCGGAGTTCCTGGTCGAGATCGCCTCGATCGCGCACCTGGACCGGTGAGCGCGGCGCCCGGATAAGGTCACGTGCGACAGCTGAAGCAGTCGCACGATCCCGGGCTGTTCTCTCTCCGCTGCCGCCAAGTGCCTGGAAAGATTGGTGGGCGCACAAGGACTCGAACCTTGGACCCGCTGATTAAGAGTCAGCTGCTCTACCAACTGAGCTATGCGCCCGCCCGGCCGCGTGGTCTCGCGCGGTCGCGAGGGTCTAACAAGGCCTCGCCCCGGTGTCCAGACCGCAGATCGGCGGCCCGGCTGCCGGCCCAAGCCGTTCAGCCGCCGAGCGTTTCCTGCCGCCCGATCGTTGACGGGCAATTGCCCCGAGGCTCATATAGGCGCCGGCAGGGCCGGAGCCAAGGCGCGTGCCGCGGGCACGCCGCCGCGGTCGGGCCGGCCCGCGCGCA
>PQAH01000219.1 GCA_003105195.1 Bradyrhizobiaceae bacterium | reverse complement strand
GCGTTCTTCTGTATGACGGTGCCGTCGAACGCGGCGAGCGGGTCGGGCACGGGCGCGCGGCCGCCGGTCATCCGATCGCCCCCGTCGGCGGCGTCAGGTGCCCGCCGCGACCAGGTCGTCGACGTAGGCCGCGGCGGTCGCGCCGCGGACCCGGCGGACATCCTCCTCGTACTTGAGAAGGACGCCGAGCGTCTCGTCGACGAGGTCGGGTGCCAGCTCGCGGGCTCCGAGGGCCAGGAGCGCGGCGGCCCAGTCGAGGGTCTCGGCGACCCCCGGCGCCTTGGCGAGGTCCTCGCGGCGGATCGCAGCCACCATGCGGGCGATCTGGGCGGCGAGCGCGGTGTCGATGCGCGGAATGCGCGCGAGGATGATGCGCGCCTCGCGCGCCTCGTCGGGGAAATCGACATAGGTGTAGAGACAGCGGCGCCGCAGCGCGTCGGAGAGCTCGCGGGTGCCGTTGGAGGTGAGCACGACGCGCGGAACCGCGGTCGCCTTGACGGTGCCGAGCTCCGGAATCGAGACCTGGAAGTCCGAGAGCAGCTCGAGCAGGAAGGCCTCGAACTCCTCGTCGGCGCGGTCCACCTCGTCGATCAGCAACACCGGCGGCGTCGGACGGCGGATGGCGGCGAGCAGCGGCCGCTCGAGCAGGTACTTCTCGGAGAAGATGTGCTCCTCGATGTCGTCGGCGTTCTCGCCGGTCCCCTCGCGCGCCTTGATGGCGAGCAGCTGGCGCTGGTAGTTCCACTCGTAGAGCGCGGCGTTCTGGTCGAGGCCCTCGTAGCACTGCAGGCGGATCAGCTCGGCCTCGTGCACCCGCGCGAGCGCCTTGGCGACCTCGGTCTTGCCGACGCCCGCCTCGCCTTCCAGGAGCAACGGCCGGCCGAGCATCTCCATCAGCCAGAGCGCGGTTGCGAGGTCGCGGTCGGCGATATAGCCGGCAGCGGCGAGACGGTCGGCGATGGCATCGCGGTCAAGGGTCATCCGGCTCGCGTCCGGGCCCGACTATCCATGCAAGCCGAGCTTGTCGGCCACCATCCAGGTGCGCCAGTTGTCGTGCGGCATCGCGACATGCGTCGTGCCGAGGAACTTGAAGGCGTCGATCACGGCGTTGGCGAAGCAGGGCACGCCGCCGACATTGGGGCTCTCGCCCACGCCCTTGGCGCCGATCGGATGATGCGGCGAGGGCGTGGTGGTCCAGTCGGTCTCCCAGTTCGGAGTCTCGACCGCGGTCGGGAGGAAATAGTCCATCAGCGAGCCGGTGGTGACGTTGCCGTCCTCGTCGTAATGGATTTCCTGGCCCATGGCGATGGCGAAGGCCTCGGTGAGGCCGCCGTGGATCTGGCCCTCGATGATCATGGGATTGATGCGCGTGCCGCAGTCGTCGAGGGCGTAGAAGCGACGCACCTTGGTCGCGCCCGTGTCGACGTCGACGTCGACGACGCAGACATAGGCGCCGAACGGATAGGTCATGTTGGGCGGATCGTAGTAGCTCACCGCCTCGAGGCCGGGCTCCATCCCGGGCGGCGGGCTGTTGTAGGCCGCCCAGGCGAGCTCGGTCATGGTCTTGAAGCGCTCGGGATTGCCCTTGACGCGGAAGCGGTCCACGTCCCATTCGAGGTCGTCGTCGTGCACCTCGAGGAGGTGCGCCGCGATCATCTGCGCCTTGGCCTTGATCTTGCGCGCCGCCATGGCGGTCGCGGCGCCCGAGACCGGCGTCGAGCGTGAGCCGTAGGTGCCGAGACCGTAGGGTGCGGTGTCGGTGTTGCCCTCCTCCACCGTGATGGCGTCGGCGGGAATGCCGATCTCGCTGGCGATGATCTGGGCATAGGTGGTCTCGTGCCCCTGCCCCTGCGACTTGGTGCCGAGCCGCGCGATCGCGCTGCCGGTCGGATGGATGCGGATCTCGGCGGAGTCGAACATGGCGATGCCGAGGATGTCGCAGTTGCGCGAAGGCCCGGCGCCGACGATCTCGGTGAAGAAGATGACGCCGATGCCCATCAGCTCGCGCGTCTCGCCGCGCCGGAACGCGTCCTGGCGCTCCTTCTGCTCGCGGCGAAGCTGCTTGTAGCCGGTGGCCTCGAGCGCTTTCTGCAGGGCCGCGTGGTAGTCGCCGGAATCGTATTCCCAGCCGAGCGCCGAGGTGTAGGGAAACTGCTCGCGGCGGATCAGGTTCTTCATGCGGAACTCGGCCGGGTCCATGCCGAGCTTCTGCGCCATGATGTCCATGGCGCGCTCGATGCAGTAGGCGGCCTCGGTGACGCGGAAGGAGCAGCGGTAGGCGACACCGCCCGGCGCCTTGTTGGTGTAGACCCCGTCGACGGCGACATGGGCGACCGGGAAGTCGTAGGAGCCGGTGACGATGTTGAAGAAGCCGGCCGGCCACTTGCTCGGATCCGCGCAGGCGTCGAAGGCGCCGTGATCGGCGACCGTGTGGACGCGCAGGCCCGTCACCTTACCGTCGCGGGTGCAGGCGATCTCGGTCGTCATGTGATAGTCGCGGGCGAACGCCGTGGTCGTGAGGTTCTCGATCCGGTCCTCGACCCATTTCACCGGGCGGCCGGTCACGATCGAGGCGACGATGGCGCAGATATAGCCCGGATAGGCGCCGACCTTGTTGCCGAAGCCGCCGCCGATGTCCGGCGCGATCACGTGGATCTTGTGCTCGGGAATCTTGGAGATCAGCGAGGCGACCGTGCGGATGACGTGCGGCGCCTGGAAGGTGCCCCAGACCGTGAGCTCGCCCTTGATCTTGTCGAAGGAAGCGACCGCCTGGCAGGTCTCGAGCGGGCACGGGTGCACGCGCTGGTAGGAGATCAGCTCCTTGATGGTGACGTCCGCCTTGCGGAAGGCGGCCTCCACGGCGTCCTTGTCGCCCATCTCCCAGGTGAAGATGTGGTTGTGGTGCCGCCGCTTGCCGTGGGCGCCGTCGGTCTTGTCCTTGATGTCCTCGCGCAGCAGCGGCGCATCGGGCGCCATCGCCTTCAAGGGGTCGATCAGGACCGGCAGCGCCTCGTACTCGACCTCGACCAGGTCGGCGGCGTCGGCGGCCGCATAGCGGTCCTCCGCGACGATGAAGGCGACCTCCTGGTTCTGGTAGAGCACCTTGTCCTCGGCGAGCACGGCGGCGACGTCGCCGGCGAGCGTCGGCATGTAGTGCAGGCTGAGCGGCTTGAGGTCGGCGGCGGTGAGCACCGCGAGCACGCCCGGTACCTGCTGGGCCTTCGAGGTGTCGATGCGCTTGATGCGCGCGTGCGCGTGCGGCGAGCGGGTGAAGTCGCCATAGAGCATGCCGGGCAGCTTGAGGTCGTCGACATAGCTGCCCTTGCCCTGGACGAAGCGCACATCCTCGACGCGCTTGCGCTTGCAGCCCATGCCCTGGAGCTTCTCGGCGCGCTCGGCGGCCGTGGGGGTCATGTCGTTCATTCCGCGGCCTCCTGGAACGGGGTGCCGGCAAGCCGGGCGGCGGCGTACTGGATCGCCTTGACGATGTTCTGGTAGCCGGTGCAGCGGCACAGGTTGCCGGCGATGCCGAAGCGGATCTCCTCCTCGGTCGGCGACGGATTCTCCTGCAGCAGCCGGTGCGCGCGCATGATCATGCCGGGGGTGCAGAAGCCGCATTGCAGCCCGTGCATCTCGCGGAAGCCCTCCTGCAGCGCGTGCAGCGTGCCGTCGGGATTGGCCATGCCCTCGATGGTGCGGATCTCGGCGCCGTTCGCCTGCACGGCGAAGACCGTGCAGGACTTGACCGACTTGCCGTCGAGATCGACCGTGCAGGCGCCACAATGGCTGGTGTCGCAGCCGATATGGGCGCCCGTGAGGTTCAATTGCTCGCGCAGGAAGTGGACCAGCAGGGTGCGCGGCTCGACCAGCGCCTCCTCCCTGCGGCCGTTGACGGTGAGGGCGATCTGGGTCTTGGCCATGCGGTCCTCCTCAGGCGGCGCGCGCCTTGGCGCGGGCGAGCGCGCGGGCGAGCATCACGCCGGCCATCTTGGTGCGGTAGTGCGCCGGCCCGCGCCCGTCGGAGGCGGGCGCCGTGATCGCCTCGGCGGCGGCGACGGCCTTCCTGACGGTCGCGTCGTCGAGCGCGGATCCGGCGATGATGCGGGATGCCTCCTCGGCATAGAGCGGGGTCTCGGCCAGGTTGGTGAGGCCGATCGCGCAGGATGCGACCTTCCCGCCGCCGATGGTCAGCACGACCGCGGCGGCGGCGGTGGCGTAGTCGCCGACCTTGCGCTTGAGCTTCTCGTAGGCGTAGCCGTGGCCGGCGGGCGGCACCTTGATGCGCACCGCGGTCAGGATCTCGCCGGGCGCGAGCGCCGTGACATAGGCGCTCTGGTAGAAGGCGCGGGCGGCGAGGCGGCGCGTCCCGGACTTGCCGGCGATCTCGTAGGTCGCGTCGAGGGCCAGCATCACGGCCGGCATGTCGTTGCCGGGGTCGCCGTTGGCGACATTGCCGCCCAGCGTCCCGAGGTAGCGCACCTGCGGATCGGCGATCGTGAGCGAGGTCTCGCGCAAGATCGGGAGCTTGCCGGCAACCAGGTCGGAGGTGACGAGCTCCTGCTGAGTGGTGGTCGCACCGATGACGATCTCGCCGCCGTCCTCGCGGAGGCCTTTCAGGCCCGCGATACCGGCGAGGTCGATCAGGTGGGCCGGGCTCGCGAGCCGCAGCTTCATCATGGGAATGAGGCTGTGCCCGCCGGCGAGCGGGCGGGCGTCCTCGCCGAGCTCGCTCAGGAGACCCACCGCATCCTGAAGGGATGCGGGACGATGGTAGGCGAACGGTCCGGGGATCATCGGAGGCTCCTCGCAGACGCCCGGGGGCCGCCGGCTCGGGGCCGGCTTGGTTCTCGCCAGGGCGCCATCCTCGTATTGGAGCAATGAGAAAGTGCGCCCGGGCCGGCCACAAGGCGGATTGCACCAACGGGCCGTGGGCTCACCAACGGCGAGACGGGCTGCACGAACGGCGGCGCTCGTGCACGAACTGCGTCAATGACGCTCACCCATCGCGGCGGAGCGAAGCGGACCCGCGGGGCCTATTGCGATGCGAAATGCTGCCGGTGGCCGGCGGGCGCCGGCGCCTCCGGCCCATCGGCCAGCGCGCGGATGCGGGATTTCAGCCAGCCGGTGCGGCTGCGGCTGACCGGCACCGCATAGCGCTCGGCCGCGGCGAGCTCCACCAGCTCGTTGTCGCCCGAGCGACGATAGCCGACGACCCGCTCGAGATTGATGATGTGGCTGCGGTGGATGCGCACGAAGCGGGCCTTGTCGAGGCGCGCCTCGACCTCCCCGATCGCGAGCGGGCAGAAGAGCTTGGCGGTGCCGTTGAAGATATAGGTGTAATGCGCATTGGCATGCACCGCGACCACGTCCTCGACCCGCACGAAGTGGCGGACGCCGTCGCGCTCGACCGGGAGCTGCCGCGCCGGGCCGTGCCCCGCGGCGGGGCTCGCGACGGGCGCGAAGCCGATAGCGGCCTCGTCGGGACCGTCCGGGCCGGTGGCCAGCGGCGGCTCGGGTGCGGCGCGCGCGGGGTCCGGCACCAGGAACAAGAGGAACAGGGCCGACAGGATGAAGGCGACGATCGCAACCACGATGGCGAGCAGGTCGGTCGAGAGCGCGGGGCTGCCGCGCGCCGTCGCCTCGTGGGGGAAGACCGTCATGCCGGCCATGGCGGTGTAGTGCATGCCCGAGACCGCGATGCCGAAGGCGATGGCCGAGAGGACAAGCGGGAACCGGCCGCCCCCGCCGGTCGCGAGCCAGAGCGCGAGGCCAGCCGTGGCAATGGCGATGATCAGGCTGGCCGCGACCCAAATGGGGTCGTGGACCATGTGGGCGCTCGCATGCAGCGCCGACATGCCGATGTAGTGCATCGTGAAGATGCCGATGCCCAGGAGGCAGGAGGCCAGCGCGAGCCGGAGCGGCGTCAGCGCGCCGGAGCTCGTGGCATAGACCGCGGCGCCGACCACCATGACGCAGACCAGGAAGGACAGGAGCGTCGGAAAGGCCAGGTAGTCGACCGGAAACGGCAGGCGGGCCGCCAGCATGCCGACGAAATGCATGGTCCAGATCGCGACCGCGAGCGAGAAGGCCGAGGACGCCAGCAGCACCCGCTGGCGCAGGCCGGTCGCGTCGCGGACCTGCACGGCGAGGCTCAAGCCGACATAGGCGCCCTGGATCGCCATCACGATCGAGAGCAGGACGAGCCACCACTCGTAGGTCACTGGCACTGCTTTGCTTTCCCCTCCGACAGCCGCTTCGCGGGGCGCTTGGTGGGAATTATAAGTGAGTTCGCGGCGCGGGGCGAGTGCGACGGTTGCGCGCCGGGACGTAGCGCGGGGGCGACGCCATTTCGGCTGGCACGGGACCACTCCTCTCCGGCACTGCAATCCGAAACAGCCGCAAGCTGCGAGATCCCCAAGGACCTCCGAGTCACGGCGCATCACCTGGCCACGGCATGGTCCATGCGGCGCAGCGGGATTCGCGCCGCCTTTGACTCGGGCAGCGCCGATGCGCGAGGTTGTCTGCGGTCGATGCCCGGAGCCCTCCATGCCGCGTTTGACAGGCCGTTCCGCCTTCCTCTCCCTGCTGAAGGACGAGGGCATCACCCATCTGTTCGGAAATCCCGGCACGACCGAGCTGCCGATCATGCGGGCGCTGCAGGACCATCCGGAGCTGACCTATGTGATGGCGATGCAGGAGAGCCTCGTCGTCGCCATGGCGGATGGGTTCAGCCGGGCATCGGGCCGACTCACGGCCTGCAACGTTCATGTGGCGCCGGGCCTCGGCAACGCCATGGGCTCGCTCTACAACGCGAAATTCACGGGAACGCCGCTGATCCTGACGGCCGGCCAGCAGGAACAGGGGCACGGGCTCATGGAGCCGATGCTTTACGACCCGCTGGTGCGAATCGCCGAACCGCTCGTCAAATGGGCGATCGAGGTGACACGGCTCGAGGACCTGCCGCGGATCGTGCGGCGCGCCGCCAAGGTCGCGACGACCGCGCCGACCGGCCCCGTGTTCATCTCGCTGCCGGGCGACATCCTCAACGCCGAAGCCGAGCTCGACCTCGGACGGGCGACGCGCGTCGACGCGCGCGTCCGGCCGTCCGACGAAGCCCTGGCGTCGCTGGCGCACCGCATCCTGCAGGCGGAGCGGCCCGTCATCGTCGCCGGCGACGAAGTCGTGAAGAGCGATGCGCTCGCGGAGGCGGCCGCGCTGGCGCAGACGATCGGGGCGCCCGCCTATCAGCAGACCGTCGCGTATGGGGCGCATTTCCTCTCCGAGCATGCGTGCTTCATGGGGCCGTTGCCGCGCGTGCAGGCGCAGGCGCGCAAGGAGCTCGAGCCGTTCGACCTCATGATCGTGCTCGGGGCGGACCCGCTGCGGATGTCGGTCTACAGCGAGGTGGTCCCCCTGCCCGACCGCATGCCGCTCGTGCATATCGGACTCGTGGACTGGGACTTCGGCAAGAACTATCCGGCCGAGCTCGCCCTGAATGCCGACGTGAAGGAGACGCTGCGAGCTCTCGTACCGCGCCTCGTCGCGACGGGCGGAGACGTCCTCAGGGACCGGGCGGCCGCGCGCGTGGAGGCGCTGCACGCGCGGAACTGGTCGGCCAGGCGTAAGAAGCTCATCGCGACGATCGAGGACAAGCGATCGATCCGGCCCATCGATCCGGACTGGCTGGCGCTCAAGATCATCGAGACGATGCCGACGGACGCGATCCTGGTGGACGAGGGCCTCACCTCGGCGCGCTACATTTCCGCGCTGCGGCCGCACCGGGAGCGCTACGGCTATCACGCGCTCGCCTCGGGCGGAATCGGCTGGGGCGTTCCGGCCTCCGTGGGCGCGAGCCTCGCCAATCCGCAACGCCCGGTCGTCTGCTATTCGGGGGACGGCAGCGCCATGTACTCGATCCAGGCGCTCTGGACCGCGGCGCATCACAGGCTGCCGCTCACGGTCGTGATCGCGAACAATGGCGGCTACAGGATCATCAAGCAGCGGCTGCTCGCGATGCATCAGACGAACCACTTCGTCGGCATGGACTTCGCCGACCCGCCGGTCGACTTCGTGGCGCTCGCGATCGCGCTCGGCTGCACGGCGACGCGCGTCACCGAGCCGGACGCGCTGGCGCCGGCGCTCGCCTCCGCGTTCGCGGCACCGGGCGCCAAGCTGGTCGAGGTGGTGGTGGACGGGTCGGTCGCCTGAGAACCGCGATGGCGATGCAAGGCGTGGCCGCATGCCGTGCCCGCCGCAGTATCGTTTCCGCCGCTGCCCGCGGGATCGCGGGACGCCCACACGCTTGATGCGAGCCCGTGCTGCGCTGCGCCCGGGAACGGCCTTGCAGTTTCGCAGGCGACATGCGTCACTCGGCCCAAGGGGACAACGTGGCGCGGGAACCTGGCATGAGCACCGCTCTCTCGGTGAGCGGGGTGGAGCGGAGCTTCTACGGCGTCCGCGTGTTGCAGGGGGTCGACCTCACGATCAAGGCCGGCACGTTGACCGGTCTCATCGGCCCGAACGGCGCCGGCAAGTCGACCCTGTTCAACGTGATCTCGGGACTCTATCGCGCCGATTGCGGAAGCATCCTGCTCGCCGGACAGGAGATCGGCGGCTTCGCCAAGGAGCGGCGCGTGGCGCACGGGCTGGTGCGCACGTTCCAGCTGGCGCGTGGCTTCCCCAAGCTCAGCGTGTTCCAGCACCTGATGCTGTATGGCCAGGGCCAGCCCGGCGAAGGGCTCCTCGCCGCGCTGATCGGGACGGGCGGTGAGCGCGAGACGGAGCTCGCCGAACGCGCGCTTTCGGTGGCGCGCCGACTGCGCCTCGACCATCTCCTGGACAATCCGGTCACCGCCCTCTCGGGCGGCCAAAAGAAGCTGCTGGAGATCGGGCGGGCGCTGATGGCCGCACCCCGCCTGCTGCTGCTCGACGAGCCGATGGCCGGGGTCAATCCAGCGCTCACCGAGGAGATCGCCGCGCATCTCACCGCGCTCAACCGCGAGGGCATCACGATCTGCCTCATCGAGCACGACATGGGGCTGATCCGCAGGCTCTGCGACCCGATCATCGTGATGGCCGAGGGCCGGACGCTCACCGAAGGCTCCTTCTCGGCGGTGGCCGCGGACACCCGTGTGCAGGAAGCCTATCTCGGGAGGCGTCATTGAGCGTGCTCGCCGTGGAGGCGCTGGTCGCAGGCTATGGCGCCGCGGAGGAGATCCTCAAGGGCGCCTCGCTGCACGTCGAGCCGGGCGAGATCGTGAGCATCATCGGCCCGAACGGCGCCGGCAAGTCGACCTTCCTCAAGGCGGTGGCGGGCCTGCTGCAGCCGCGCGCCGGCACCATCCGCTTCGCCGGCACCGACGTCACCCGCCGCGACCCGCAAGGGCGCGCGCGCGCCGGCATCAGCTTCGTGCCGCAGGAGCGCAACGTGTTCGGCAGCCTGACGGTCGCCGAGAACCTGGAAATCTCCGGCTATCTCGACCCGGCCGGCGCGCAGGGCCGCGCCGCGCGCCTCTACGAGCGCTATCCCGTGCTGGCCGAGAAACGGCACGCGCTCGCGCGCACGCTCTCGGGCGGCCAGCGCCAGATCCTCGCCATGGCCATGGGCCTGATGACCGAGCCGAAGCTGATGCTGCTGGACGAGCCGACCGCCGGGCTCTCGCCGAAGGCGGCCGACGACCTGTTCGACGCGGTGGTGAACCTCAATCGCGGCGGGCTGCCGATCCTGATGGTGGAGCAGCACGCCGTGGAGGCGCTCGCCGTGTCGACCCGTGGCTACGTGTTCGTCGCCGGGCGCGAGAGCGCCGAGGGTGCCGGCCCGGCGCTGGCCTCGGATCCCGAAATCCGCCGCCTGTTCCTGGGCGGCTGACGCTCAACGAGACGAGAGGAGAGGAGAACCGACATGTCGCATCTGTCCACTACGCGCCGCGGCCTGATGGGCGCGGCCGTCGCGCTCGCCGGGACGCTCGCCCTGCCGCGGCTTCCGCACGCCCAGGGCGCGCCGATCAGGATCGGCACGCTGACGCCGCTCACCGGCGCGGGCGGCCCCTACGGCCCCGTCATGGTGAAGGCGATCAAGGCCGTGGTCGACGAGGTCAACGCCGCGGGCGGCATCGCCGGGCGCAAGATCGAGCTCGTCTCAGAGGACGACCAGACCAACCCCGAGGCGGGCGTGCGCGCGGCCCGCAAGCTGATCGACGTCGACAAGGTCGTCGCCATCCTGGGCACCTGGGCCTCCTCGGTGACGACCGCGGTCGCCCCGCTGTGCTGGGATTCCAAGACCTTCCTCTGCACGGTCTCGGGCGCCGACTCGATCACCGCCCTGCCCCACCAGGGCTACCTGGTCCGCACGCAGCCGAACACGACCCTGCAGGGCCGCAAGTTCGGCGAGTTCTGCCTCGAGACGGGCGGGAAGCGGGTGTTCTTCATCTCGCCGCAGACGCCGTTCCAGAAGAGCCAGTTCGACAACATCACCCTCGCCGTGAAGGCGGGCGGCGGCGCGACCGGCTCGCTGATCTACGACGACAAGAAGCCGTCCTACCGCTCCGAGGTCGACGAGGTGCTGCGCTTCAAGCCGGACGTGCTGATCCTCGGCGGCTACCAGCCCGACACGACGGTGCTGCTGCGCGACCTCTATCGCGCCTCGTTCGCCGGCAAGAAGCTCGCCTTCGGCTATTCGGTGAACCAGAAGCTGGTGGAGAGCCTGCCGGCGGAGGTCGTGGAAGGCATCTTCACGATCTCGCCCTCGCCCGCGGAAGGCTCCAAGGCCTACGAGCGGCTCACCAGGCTGATCGGCGTGGCGAACCCCGATCCCTATACGACACAGGTCTACGATCATATCAACCTGGTCGTGATGGCGATGGCGCTCGCCGGCGAGGCCTCCGGCACGGCGATCAAGGACAACATCCGCAAGGTGAGCCAGGCCAAGGGCGGGGCGAAGGTCGACAATGCGCTCGACGGGCTCAAGGCGATCGCGGCGCGCCAGCCGGTGGACTACGACGGCGCCAGCGGCCCCTGCGACTTCCTCGACTCGGGCGACATCACCGACTGCCGGTTCCGCTACGAGCAGGTGCGCGGCGGCAAGATCGCCCTGGTCAAGGTCGCCTGACGCCGACGATGTCGGTGCTGCTGCAGGCGATCCTCAACGGCGTGATGACCGGCACCCTGATCGCGGTGCCGGCCATCGGCTTCACGGCGATCTTCGCGGTGCTGCGCTATCCGAGCTTCGCGATCGCGGCCTATGTGACGGTCGGCGGGTTCGCGGGCTGGTTCGCCAACAGCCTGTGGGGCGCCGGCGTGCTGCCGGCGCTGGCGATCGCCTTCCTGGTGGCGGGCGCGGCCGGCGTCGCCACCGAGGAAGGCGCGCTGCGCCGACTGCGCCCCGCCGGCGCGCTCACGGTCGCGATCGCGACCATCGCGGCCAACCTGATCCTGGAGAACGTCACGCGCTTCCTGTTCGGCAACGACCTGCGCGGCTACGACCTGCCGCTCAGGCCCGACCTGCGCTTCGCCGACCTGCGGATCGGGCCGCAGCAGATCGAGAACGTGCTCCTGGCGATCCTGGTCATGGCGGCGGTCTTCGCCTTCCTGCGCTTCACGCGCTACGGCAAGGCGATGCGGGCGGTGGCCGACAACATCGACCTCGCGCGCCTCAAGGGCATCGACCCGCAACGCGTGGCGGTGACGACGCTGTTCCTGGGAGCCGGGCTCGCGGGCGTCGGCGGCGTGCTGCTCGCGGTCGACACCTCGATCGACCCGCTCGCCGGCGCGCGCATCCTGCTCACGGTGTTCGCGGCCGCCGTGCTCGGCGGGCTCGGCTCGATTCCGGGCGCGGTGGTCGGCGCCTTTGCGGTGGGCATCGCCGAGGAGCTCTCGCTGCTGGCGGTGCCCGCCACCTACCGCAGCGCAATCGGCTTCGCGGCGATCCTGCTCATGCTCACCTTCCGCCCGCGCGGCATTCTCGGCGAACGAGCCAGCTGATGGTCGCCTATCTGCTCTTCGCCCTCACCCTCGGCGGCATCTACGGCCTGCTCGCGCTCAGCCTCAACCTGATCTGGGGCGGCGCCGGCATGGTCAATCTCGGGCTCGCGGGCTTCTTCGCGGTCGGTGCCTATGCGTCGGCGATCGTGACCGGCGCCGGCGCGCCGGTGCCGGTCGGGCTCGCGGCCGCGCTCCTCGCCGGCGTCGCCGCAGGGCTGGTGGTCACCTTCTCGACCCTGCGGCTGCGCGACGACTATCTCGCCATCGTCACCCTCGGCTTCGCCGAGGTGGTGCGGCTCGTCGCACTGAACGAGCGCTGGCTCACCAACGGCTCGGACGGCATCTCGGGGGTCCCCGCCCCGTTCAAGGCGGCGCTCGGAATCGCGGGCTTCAACCTGTTCTATCTCGCGCTGGTCAGCGGCATCGTGCTCGTGGTCTGGGCGCTGCTGCGCCGGCTCGACGGCTCGCCTTTCGGACGCGCCCTGAAGGCGATCCGCGAGGACCAGGAGCTCGCCGGTTTCGCGGGAAAGCCGGTGCTGCGCTTCAAGCTGCAGGCGTTCGCGGTGTCGGCTGCCGTGGCCGGCCTCGCGGGCGCGCTCTACGGCCACTACCAGACCTACATCTCGCCCGACCATTTCCAGCCGCTGATCACCATCTACATCTTCCTCGCGGTCTCGGCCGGCGGGGTCGGCCGGCCGAGCGGTGCGCTGATCGGCGCCTACGGCGTGGTGTTCTTCCTCGAGGCGACGCGCTTCGTCGCCGAGGTGGTCCCGGCGCTCCAGCCCGTCCAGGTGGCGGCGCTGCGCGAGATGCTGGTCGGCGCCGCCCTGATCCTGGTCTTCTACCTGAGGCCCCAGGGCGTCCTGCCCGAACGCATTCCCCCTGCCCCGAGGATGTCATGACCGACCCGCTCGCCGACCTCTCGATGCTGCTCGCCGAGCCCGGCCAGCCCGAGCGCCTCTATCGCGCGCTCGACCAGGCGACCGCCGCGCTCGTCGGCCACAAGCTGTTCACGCTCTTGTTCGTGGACGGCGAGGAGGTGGCGCGGGTCTACTCAAACCGCCCGACCGAATACCCGGTCTCGGGCCGCAAGCGAATGGGTCCGACGCCCTGGGGCGACCTGGTGCTGAAGAAGCGCCAGCCTTTCCTCGGCCGCGACCGCGAAGCGATCCGCTGGGCCTTTTTCGACCACGCGCTGATCGAGAGCATGGGCCTCGGCTCGGCCATCAACATCCCGGTGGTCTATGACGGCGAGACCATCGGCACCATGAACCTGCTCGATGCCGAGCATCACTACGAGGACGCCGATGTCCCGCCGTTGCAGCGGCTCGCCCCCCTGCTGATCCCCGCGTTCCTGCAGGCGCGGGCAATGGCTCGCACGGCCGATTGACACGCATTGCCGCGGGTCGCGGCCCCATCCATCCGTACACAGGAGACCTCAGATGCCCAATCCTCTCGACCGCTTCCGGCTCGACGACCAGGTCGCCGTCATCACGGGCGGAGCGCGCGGAATCGGGCGCGCCACCGCGGAGCTGTTCGCGGCGGCAGGCGCCAAGCTGGTGCTCGCGGATCGCGACGGCGCGGAGGCCGCGCGCACCGCGGCGGCGATCGGCCGCGGCGCCGAAGCGCGAGCGCTCGACGTCACCGACGAGGCGGCCGTGGAGGCGTTCTTCGCCGACGTCGCGACGCGCAAGGGCCGGCTCGACGTGCTGGTCAACAATGCGGGCGCCTCGATCCGCAAGGCGACGCTGGAGCTCCCGAAGGCGGACTGGGACACGGTGGTCGCCGTGAACATGACCGGCGTGTTCCTGTGCACGCGCGCGGCGGCGCGCCAGATGATCGGGCGCGGCGGGACGATCGTGAACGTCGCCTCGATCATGGGGCTCTCCGGCGGCGGGCTCTATCCGAACGCGTCCTACCAGGCGACCAAGGGCGCGGTCGTGAACATGACGCGCGCCTTTGCGGTTGAGTGGGCGCGCGAGAAGATCCGCGTCAACGCCGTGGCGCCGACCTGGGTGCGCACCGGCTTCATCCAGCCGCTGCTGGAGAAGCCCGACCTGATGACCGAGGTCGCGCGCATCACGCCGATGGGGCGCATCGCCGAGCCCGAGGAGGTGGCGGCCGCGATCCTGTTCCTGGCGAGCCCGGCGGCCTCGATGACCACGGGGCATGTGCTGGCGGTGGACGGCGGGTTCCTGGCGCAGTAGCGGCACGGGCGAGGCTACGCTTCTTCGGGCAGCCGGCCGAGCTGGTCGCGCACCT
>PQAH01000218.1 GCA_003105195.1 Bradyrhizobiaceae bacterium | reverse complement strand
CGCAGCACCGGGTTGAGCGTCATCATCGGGTCCTGGAACACCATGGCGATGCGGCGGCCGCGCAGGCGGCGCAGCTTCTCCTCGGGCGCGCCCACCAGCTCCTCGTCCGCGAAGCGGATCGAGCCGCCGACGATGCGGCCGGGCGGATCGACCAGCCCGAGGATCGAGAAGCCGGTGACGCTCTTGCCCGAGCCCGATTCCCCGACCAGGCCCAGCACCTCGCCGGCGCCGACCGTCAGGCTCACGCCGTCCGCGGCCTTCACGACGCCCTCGCGGGTGAAGAAGTGCGTGCGCAGGTCCGCGACCGCGAGCAGGGGGGTCACGGTCACCTCCTGAGCCGCGGGTTCATGACGTCGCGCAGCCGGTCGCCCACCAGGTTGATGGCCACGATCGCCACGAGCAGGGCGATGCCCGGATAGAAGGCGATCCAGTACTTGCCGGAGAGCATGTAGCCGTAGCCGTTGGCGATCAGCAGGCCGAGCGAGGGCTCGGTGATCGGCACCCCGACGCCGAGGAACGACAGCGTCGCCTCGAGCGCGATCGCGTGCGCGACCTGCACGGTCGCGACCACGATCAGCGGCGGGAAGGCGTTGGGCAGCAGGTGGCGGAAGATCACGCGCCGGCGCGGCAGCGCCAGGCACTGGGCCGCCTCGATGTATTCGCGCCGCCGCTCCACCAGCGCGGCGCCGCGGATCGTGCGCGCATAGTAGGCCCACTGCACCGAGACCAGCGCCACGATCACCTTGTCGACCCCCTTGCCGAGCAGGGCGAGCAGGATCAGCGCCACCAGGATCGCCGGGAACGAGAGCTGCAGGTCGACGAGCCGCATCAGCGCCGCGTCGATGCGTCCGCCGAAATACGCCGCGACGATGCCGACCGTGGTGCCGGCCAGGAGCGCGATCGCGGTCGCCGCGACGCCGACGAACAGGCTGAGCCGCAGGCCGTAGAGGATCGCCGAGAGCATGTCGCGGCCCTGGTCGTCGGTCCCGAGCCAGAAGCTCCTGCCGTCGAGGCTCTGCGAAAACGGCGCCAGCATGTTGTCGAGGATCGAGAGCTGGGTGAGGTCGTAGGGGTCCTGCGGCGTGATCCAGGGCGCGGCGAGCGCGACACCGATCAGCAGCGTCACGAGGCCGAGCGCCAGCACGGCCATGCGGCTCTCCGCGAACGCGCGCCAGCCGCGGCCGAGCGCCGTCTCCCGGGCCTGCGTCTCGAGCGGCAGGATGCTCATGCCTCGCGCTCCGAGAGGCGCACCCGCGGGTCGAGCAGGGTGTAGATCACGTCGACCAGGAAGTTGATCGCCACGAACAGGGCCACCACGACGATCAGGTAGGCGACGATCACGGGCCGGTCGAGCCGGTAGATCGACTCGATCAGGAGCTTGCCCATGCCGGGCCAGGCGAACACGGTCTCGGTGACCACCGCGAAGGCGATCATCGAGCCGAGCTCGAGGCCGATCACGGTGACGACCGGGATCAGGATCGCCTTGAGCACGTGCACGCCGAGGATGCGCGAGGGTCTCAGGCCCTTGGCGCGCGCGAACTTCACGTAGTCCTGCAGCAGCGCCTCGCGGGTGCCCGCATAGGCGAGCCGCACCACCAGCGAGGCCTTGTAGATCGCGAGCGTGAGCGCCGGCAGGATCAGGTGCTGGAGCCCGTCGAGGGTGAGGATCGACCATTCGATGCCGAAGAGCGTGCGCGTCTCGCCGCGCCCGCCCGCCGGCAGGATCTTCCATTCCACCGCGAACAGCAGGATCAGCATCAGCCCGAGCCAGAAGTTCGGCAGCGAGAAGCCGAAGATCGAGCCGGTCACGATCGTGCGGCTGACGAACGAGTCCGGCTTGACGCCCGCGGCGAGGCCGAGCGGGATGCCGAGCCCGATCGAGAGCACGAGCGCCACGAAGGCGAGCTCGAGGGTCGCCGGCATCCGGCTCACGATCAGGTCGATCGCCGGCACGCCGTGCACGAAGGAGCGGCCGAGATCGCCGGAGGCGGCCGATTTGACGAAGATCCAGAACTGCTCCCAGAGCGGCCGGTCGAGCCCGAGGCGCGCGATCGCCTGCTCGCGCTCGATCTGGTCCGCCTCGGGATTGATCAGGATGTCGATCGGGTTGCCGAGCGCGTAGACCCCGACGAACACGATGAGCGCCATCGCGGCCATCACGAAGGCGCTCTGCCCGATCCGCCGGAGAAGGAAGGCGAGCATTCAGGGGCCCTTTTCCGTGCCGCGGCCGCTGAGCCCGTAGGGTGCAATAGGCGCGCAGCGCCGTATTGCACCGTCGCTGCGTCCGCGCGCGCTGTCGGTGCAATACGCCGCTGCGCGGCTATTGCACCCTACCTGCGGCGAACGTTGCGAGCTCGGCATTGTGCGGATCCGCGCGGCCGCCCCCGAGCCTAATCCGCCTTCCGCACCAGCATGCCGAGCGTGTACTGGTCGGCGCGCGGCGTGTAGGCGAGGTCCTTGCGGAACGCCCAGGTGGTCATCTCGAAATGCAGCGGCAACGCGCCGAAGTCGGCCATCACGGTGCGGCTCGCCTCGGCGAGCAGCGCCGCGCGCCGCGTATCGTCGACGGTGGCGAGCGCCTGCTCGAGCAGCGGGTCCATCGCCGGGTTCGAGTAGCCGCCCGGATTGGTCGTGCCCATGCCCTTGTCCCGGTTCGGCGTCGCGACCAGGGACTTGAGCGGTGACGACATCTCGCCCGTGTCCGAGCCCCAGCCCGCGAGCCAGAAGCCGAACTCGCGGCGATTGCGCCTGGCGAAGAACTGGCTCGCCGTCATGGCCTCGAGCGAGACCTTGAGCCCGACGCGCGTCAGCATCTGCGCCACCGCCTGCGCGATCTGCCCGTCGTTGACGTAGCGGTCGTTCGGCGTCGCCAGCACCAGCGTGAAGCCGCCCGGATATCCGGCCTCGGCCAGGAGCTTCTTGGCGCCATCCGGATCCGCCTTCGCGGCCGTCATCTCCTTGTTGGCGCCGAACATGGTGGGCGGCAGCAGTTCGCCCGCCGCGACCGCAACCCCGCCCATGATGCGCGCCACGATCGCGTCGCGGTCGATCGCCTTCGCGATCGCCTCGCGCACGCGCTTGTCGCGAAACGGGTTCTTGCCGCCCGCATCGGCGACGCCGGGCGGACTGTCGGCCTGGTAGTTGAAGTGCAGGTAGATGACCCGGTTCGACAGGCCCTGCACGACCCGGTAGGCCGGGTTGCCCTTGATCCGCTCGATGTCCTGGATCGGCACGCTCTCGATCATGTCGACGTCGCCGGCGAGCAGCGCCGCGACCCGCGGGCCCGCGCTGGTGATCGGGCGGAGCACCACCCGCGCCCAGGCCGGCTTCTCGCCCCAGTAGCCGTCGGCGCGCTCCAGGATCGTGCGGTCGCCCTTGGTGAAGCGCACGAGCCGGTAGGGGCCCGTGCCGATCGCGGCCTCGCCCGCGTTGAAGGCCTCGGTCTTCGGATAGCTGCCGGCGTTCCGGCACGCCTGCCGGTCGAACTCCACCTGGCCGGCGCCGTTCGCCTTGGCGGAGAGGATCGCGACATTCGAGAGCTCGTTCGGCAGCAGCGGGTGCGGCTTGTCGGTGCCGATCACCAGGGTCAGCGGATCGGGCGCGCTCATGCGCGTGATCGCGCGCACATTGATCGCCAGCGAGGACGGGGAGTTCTCGACCCGCGGTACCCGGCAGTAGGAGAAGATCACGTCGTTCGCCGTGAAGTCGGCGCCGTTGCTGAACTTCACGCCCGGCCGCAGCTTGAACTCCCAGGTGGTCTCGTCGACGTTGCGCCACGAGGTCGCGAGCATCGGCTTGACGCGCTGGTTCTCGTCCTGGTCCAGCAGCCGGTCGAACACGTGCTTGGTGAGCGCGTTGTTGGGCACCAGGTTGTGGAAATGCGGGTCCATGGCCGAGGGCTCGGCCGACAGCCCGATCTTGAGCTCCTGCGCGGCCGCGCCCGCGACCCAGGCCGCCGACACCGCCGCCGCAAGGATGGGCCTGAGAAGGTTCATGGTGATCCTCCCGCTCGAGACATCGCGGTAGGGCGGGCGCGGTCGGCCTCGGCGCGCGGTGTCCGGCACCGTCTGCGCCCCGCCGCGCCCACGCGTGGGCACGGCGCGCGCGACGCGTCGTTCCGGTCGCCGCGGCTGGGCGCGCCTTTGCCCACCCGACGATCCATGGGCGTCATCTGAGACCGGTCCGCGGATCGTGGCAAGGGCTCACTTCGCGATCAGGCCGGGAAGCCAGGTGGCGAGCGGCGGGAAGAAGAACACCAGCGCCAGCACCAGCACGCCGAACCCCACATAGGGGAGCGAGGCCGCGTAGATCTGCTGCATCGTGATCGTGGGCGGCGCCACGCCCTTCATGGTGTAGAGCAGCAGGCCGAACGGCGGCGTCAGCAGCCCGAGCTGCATGCAGATCAGGAACATCACCCCGAACCAGATCGGGTCGATGCCGAGGCGCTGCACCAGCGGCATGAAGAACGGCAGGGTGACCAGCATCATGCTGACCTGGTCGACGAAGCAGCCGAGGAACAGGAGCACCAGCATCATCCCGATCACGATCTCGGCCGCCGAGAGCCCCTGTCCGGCCACCAGGCCGACGATGCCGTTGGTCGCTCCCGAGAAGCTCAGCACCTGGGAGAAGGTGGTGGCGCCGACGATGATGAACAGGATGGTTCCCGAGATCGCGACCGTGCCGATGAGGGCCTGCATCAGATTCCGCGCCGTCAGCCTGCGGTAGGCGGCCGCCGCCAGGATGGTGCCGGCGGCGCCGAGCGCTGCCGCCTCGGTCGGGGTCGCCCAGCCGGCCGACATGGCGCCCACCACCAGGGCGAAGATCGAGATGAGCGGCAGCACGTGCACCAGGAACGGCCGCCAGCGCGCCCAGGCGCCGGGGCCAGGCTCGAGCGGCTCGCTCGGGGCCGCCGCCGGGTCGGCAAGGGCGCGGGCCACGATGAAGCCGACGAACAGCACGCTCAGCATCAATCCCGGCACGATCCCGGCGACCAGCAGGCCGGAGATCGAGATGCCCGCCAGGCTGCCGAGCAGCACGGTCAGGGCCGAGGGCGGGATCAGCATGTCGACGCCGCCGATGCCCATGATCGGCCCCATGGCCATGCGCGGCTCGTAGCCGCGGTCGAGCATGATCGGCAGCATCAGGCTGCCGAGCAGGGCGGTGGTCGCGATGGTCGAGCCCGAGATCGCCGAGAACACGGTGCCGGCGACGATCGCGATCACGGCGAGGCGGCCGGGCACGCGCCGGATCAGCACCGCGAAGGCGTCGATCGCCTTCATGGCGACGCCGCTGTGGAACAGCACCTCGCCCATCAGCACGAAGAACGGGATCGGGGTGAGCGAGAAGCTCGCGACCGCCTGCACGGCGTTGCGCGCGAGCTGGGCGAGCCCGACCTCGCCGCCGAGGAAGATCAGCGCCCCCACCGTGTTGAGCACCAGGAACGCGAAGGCGACCGGCAGCCCGAGCCCCATCACGGCGATCAGTCCGCCGAACAGGATCAGGCTCGCCTCGACCCAGCCCATGCCGCGCCTCAGCCGACCGAGGTGGCGTCGTGCCGGCGCCCGCCCGTGTCGAGACGCTGCATGCGGAAGACGAATTCGAGCGCGATCAGGAGGAATGCGGCCGGCAGCGGCGCCAGCAGCCACCATTCGGGGAACACCAGGTTCTTGATCGTGATCGAGCCGAGCCGCCAGCTCTCGAGCGTGATGCCGATGCCGTAGCGCAGCATCACCAGGCAGACGCCGAGCCCGATCAGGTCGGCGAGGAGTTCCATGACCCGCGCCGCGCGCAACGGGACGTTGGCGAGGACGAGGTCGAGCCGGACGTGCTGGCCGCGGCGCAGGAGCCAGGGCGCGACCAGCAGCGTCATCAGGTAGAGCGCATATTCCGACACCTCGTTCGCCCAGGCGAAGCCGCCCCGCGTCAGGTTGCGCAGCAGGATGTCGCCGGTGACCAGTGCCACCATGGCGAGCAGCAGCAGCGCCGCGAGCACCGCGAGCGCGTCGAGGAGCCGCCCATAGGCGGCCGACAGCCGGGTCATCGGATCCTTCGCGGTCGGCCGGCGTCGCGCGTCCCCGCGCGATGCCGGCGGCTCGGTTCAGTTGCCGGCGAGCTGGCGCAGCTTCGCGCCGGCCTCCGGAGCGCGCGCGATCACGGACTTCCAGGCGACCTCGCGTGCCTGCTCCAGGAACTTCTTCGCGGCCTCGGGGGAGAACGCGATCGCCTGGATGCCGGCCTTGGTCTGCCGCTCCACTTCCGCCTTGTTGGCCGCGACGTTCTCGGCATCGAGGGATTCGACCCAGGCGGCCGCGTCGGTGAGCACCTTGCGCTGCGCGTCGGTGAGGCTCTTCCAGGCGTCCAGGTTCACCAGGATGTTGACGTCGACGCTGTAGAACCCCGGCTCCATGCGGTACTTGGTGATCTTGTCCCAGCCGAGGTCGAAGATGCCGCTCACCGGCCAGCCGTAGCCGTCGACCACGCCGCGCTCGAGCGCCGTGTACACCTCGCCCGGCGCCGTGGTGATCGGCGTGCCGCCGAGCGCCTGCACGATGTCGCGATAGACCGGCGTGACGCGGATCTTCAGGCCCGTGAAGTCGGGCTTGTCGATCTTCTTGGTGAGATAGATGTGGAACGGCACGTTGTGGAACTGGCGCACCAGGTAGTGGGCGTTGAGCTTCTGGTTGTGCAGCTGGTTCACGTATTCGAGGGTGCCGTTCCGGCGCTGCTCCGCGAGCGGCTTGTCGAGCAGCTTGAAGGCGTCGGCCTCGGGCATCAGGTTGGTGTAGAAGGCCCCGGTCACGTTCGCGATATCGACCACGCGCGTGCGCACCGCATTGCCGACCTCGAACGGCGGCACCGCGCGCGGGCCGCCGATATAGTTGATCTTGATCACTCCCTTGCCGTCCTGGTTCACCTTCTCGACGAAGCGCTCGAAGTTCTTGGAGAACTGGGTCCCTTCCGCGAAGGACGAGACGCCGCGCAGCGTCACCTCCTGCGCCGAGGCCGGTGCGGCCGCGAGGGCCGTCGAGAGCGCGAGAGCGATCGTAGTGGGCGAAAGACGCATTGAATCCCCTCCCTGTCGGATCCGGGGCTTGATTGATGCCCCTGCCTGCGGATCGAATTTGGCCTATGATTATCGCGGAGAATTGACCGATAACAAGCGTGCCCCCCGGCGCGTCGTGACAGGTTGCCATATTTCACGATGTCGCGCCGCGGCAGGCCGTGGGAGGAAGACGGGATGGCCGAGCGGTCGTTCAAGCAGGAAGTCGAGAAGCTGCGCCTCGGAGCCGGCGCGGAGTTCCGCGGCGAGGGGATCCTGGCGGTCACCAAGGCGCTGCTGCAGGCCGGCGTCGCCTACGTGTCGGGCTACCAGGGCGCGCCCATCTCGCACCTGGTCGACGTGCTCAACGATGCGGGCGACATCCTCGAGGAGCTCGGCGTGCGCTTCGAGTCGAGCGCCAACGAGGCGGCCGCCGCCGCGGCGCTCGCGGCCTCGGTGAACTACCCGATCCGCGGCGCCGCCACCTTCAAGGCGACGGTCGGCACCAATGTCGCCTCCGACGCGCTCGCCAACCTCGCCTCCGGCGGCGTCACCGGCGGCGCGCTGATCATCGTCGGCGAGGACTATGGCGAGGGCTCCTCCATCATGCAGGAGCGCAGCCACGCCTTCGCGATGAAGTCGCAGATCTGGCTGCTCGATCCGCGGCCGAACCTGCCTTCGATCGTCGCGGCGGTCGAGCAGGGCTTCGAGCTCTCGGAGGCCTCGCGCACGCCCGTGATGCTGGAGCTGCGCATCCGCGCCTGTCACGTCACCGGCAGCTTCACGGCCCGGGACAATGTCCGCCCCGCCTACGGGCTCAAGGACGCGCTCGAGCGGCCGCATCGCGACGTCAGCCGCATCGTGTTGCCGCCCGCGAGCTATCTGCACGAGCGCGAGAAGGTCGAGCAGCGCTGGCCCGCCGCGGTCCGCTTCATCGAGGAGCACCGGCTCAACGAGATGTTCGCCGCGGATAGCGCCGAGATCGGCATCGTCATGCAGGGCGGGCTCTACAACAACGTGCTGCGCGCCCTCGAGCTGATCGGCCTCGCCGACTGCTTCGGCGACAGCCGCATTCCGCTCTACGTGCTCAACGTCACCTATCCCCTGGTCGATGCCGAGTTCGTACACTTCTGCGCCGGCAAGAAGGCGGTGCTGATCGTGGAGGAGGGCCAGCCCGAGTTCATCGAGCAGGCCGTGAACACGATCCTGCGCCGGGCCGACCTGCAGACCCGCGTCGACGGCAAGAATATGCTGCCGATGGCCGGCGAGTACACGGGCGCCGTGGTGCGCGAGGGCTTGCGCAAGTTCATCGCGCGCTACCGTCCCGATCTCCTCGCGCTCGCGCCGCCGGCACCGGTCGCCGAGGCGGGCCATGGCGCGGCCGCGCGCGTGGCCGACGCCGTCCATGCGCGCCCGCCCTCGTTCTGCACCGGCTGTCCAGAGCGCCCGATCTTCACGGCCATGAAGCTGGTCGAGCGCGAGCTCGGGCCCTATCACGTGAGCTGCGACATCGGCTGCCATCTGTTCTCGATCCTGCCGCCGTTCAATATCGGCAACACCACCATGGGCTACGGCCTCGGCGCGGCCGGCGCCGCCGCCCTCAACGCGCCCGCGGCCAGGCGCGCGATCGCCGTGATGGGCGACGGCGGCCTCTGGCACAACGGGCTCGCGAGCAGCATCGGCAACGCCGTCTTCAACAGGAGCGACAACGTCATCGTCGTGGTCGACAACGGCTATTCGGCCGCGACCGGCGGGCAGGACCTCTTGTCCTCGGCCGCCGAGACACCGCGGCGCGCGACCGGCAACCCGATCGAGACGGCGGTGCGCGGCGTCGGCGTCAAATGGGTCAGGACGCTCACCCACACCTACGACGTCGCCCGCATGCGCGATACCTTGAAGGAAGCGCTCACCACGCGCGAGCCGGGGCCGAAGGTGATCGTCGCCCAGTCCGAATGCATGCTCAACAAGCAGCGCCGCGTGCGCCCGATGCTGCGCGCCCGCGCCAAGGCCGGCGAGCGCGTCGCGCGCGAGCGCTTCGGCGTCGACCCGGACACCTGCACGGGCGATCATTCCTGCATCCGCCTCTCCGGCTGTCCCTCGCTGACCATCGCGCCGAATCCGGATCCGCTGCGCCGCGAGCCCGTCACCCGGGTGATCAGCTCCTGCGTCGGCTGCGGCCTGTGCGGCGAGGTCTCGCACGCGGCCGTGCTCTGCCCCTCGTTCTACCGCGCGCGCATCATCGAGAACCCGACCGCCTGGGACCGCTTCAAGGCGACGTTCCGCGCCGCCGTGATCGGCTGGCTGCAGCCGCGCGAACCGCGCGAGGCGCGGCCATGAACGCGAGCGCGGGACGCGTCCGGCCGATCACCGTCGCGATCCTCGCCATGGGCGGGGAGGGCGGCGGCGTGCTCGCCGACTGGATCGTCGATCTCGCGGAGCACGGCGGCTATCTGGCCCAGGCGACCTCGGTGCCCGGCGTCGCCCAGCGCACCGGCGCGACGATCTATTACGTCGAGCTGTTCCCGCAGTCGGCCGCCCGCGCCGCCGGCCGCGCTCCGGTGCTGGCGCTGATGCCGTTTCCGGGCGACGTCGACGTGGTGCTCGCCTCGGAGTTCATGGAGGCCGGCCGCGCCGTGCAGCGCGGCTTCGTCACGCCGGACCGCACCACGCTCATCGCCTCGACCCACCGGGTCTACGCCATGACCGAGCGGATCGCGCTCGCCGACGGCCGCGTCGACACCCGCGCGCTCGACGAGGCCTGCCGCGCGGCCGCCAAACGCTTCATCGGCTTCGACATGGCGAGCCTCGCCGAGGCGAGCGGCAGCCTGGTCAGCGCGGTGCTGTTCGGCGCGCTCGCGGGCGCCGCCGTGCTGCCGTTCCCGCGCGGCGCCTTCGAGGCCGCCATCCGGCGCGGCGGCGTCGGCGTGGCCGCGAGCGTCGCGGCCTTCACGGCCGGCTTCGCGGCCGTGGTGGACGGCGTTCCGACGCCGGCCCCGGAGCCGCCGGCGCCGGAGACCGGCATCGACGACCCCGGCCTGCGCGCGCGCCTCGCCGAATTGCCCGGGGCCGTGCGCGAGGTCGCCGCGGCCGGCGTCGCGCGCCTCGTCGACTACCAGGACGCGGCCTATGCGCGCGCCTATCTCGACCGGCTGCAGGCGATCGTCGGGCTCGGCGATGCGCGGCTCGCCGACGAGGTCGCGCGCCAGCTCGCGCTCGGCATGGCCTACGAGGACACGATCCGCGTCGCCGAGCTGAAGATCCGCCCGGCCCGTTTCGCGCGCGTGCGCGACGAGGTCGGCCTCGCCGAAGGGCAGGTGCTCGAGATCGCCGAGTTCATGCATCCGCGCACCGAGGAGATCGCCGACACGCTGCCGGCGCCGCTCGGCCGCTGGCTCACCCGCACCCGCTGGGCGCGGCGCCTCGCCGACCGCCTCACGCGGCGCGGGCGCACCGTCGCGACCACCTCGATCGGCGGGTTCGTGCTGCTGCGCCTGGTCGCGGCGCTCAAGCCGCTGCGCCGCCGCTCGCTGCGCTTCCGTCGCGAGGACGTGAGCCTCGCGAGCTGGCTCGATACGCTCGCGCGGATCGCCGCGCAGGACCGCGCGCTCGCGCTCGAGGTCGCGTCCGCCCGCGGCCTCGTCAAGGGCTACGGCGACACCCATGCGCACGGCGCGGCCAAGTTCGACATCTTGATGCAGCTCGCGACGCGCCTGCTCGGCCGCGCCGACGCGGCCGAGATCCTCGCGGGCCTGCGGCGCGAGGCGCTTGCCGACGAGGAAGGCACGCGTCTGGGCGAGGCCCTGCGGCGGCTGGAGGCGGAGCTCCCCGGTCACGGGCGGGTGCCGGCGCGCGGGCCGGTGCCGGAAGCGATTCACTGACACCGCGAGCGTGGCGCATGGCATGCGCGGGGGCAGTCGGCCCCGCCATTCTACGAAGCCGGCTCCAGCCCGCACGCACGCATCGCGGGCGCGGCCGCCGCCGAGGCGAGGTACCGGATGATCGCGCCGGCCTCGGCGGGCGCGGCCGCCCGCGCGAGCACCGCGGCCGAGAAGGTCGTGACCTGTTGCAGCGCCTCGGGGATCGGTCCGACGATGTCCACGCCGTCGACCGCCGCGAGCTCGCTCAGCTGCTGCACGGCGAGCTCCACCTCGCCCCGCGCCGCGAGCTCGCCCGCGAAGCCGTCCTGGACCACGGCCTTGCGGGCGACCGCCTCGGCGAGGCCGAGCCGTGCGATCACGCGGGCGAAATGGAGGCCGCTCGCCCCGCTGCGCGTGTAGCCGACGGAACCCGCCTCGCGCAGCGCGCGGGTGAAGGCCTCGACGGTCGAGATGTCGGGCTTGCGCGCGCCCGTCCGCACCGCCACGCCGACGCGCGAGAGGGCGAGATCGACCTGCGTGCCGGGCGCGATCCGCCCCTCCGCGGCCAGTTGCGCGATCGCGGCCTGCGTCGCGATCGCGAGGTCCGCGGGCTCGCCCTCGGCGATGCGCCGCATCAGCCCGTTGGAGGCTTCGAAGCGCAGGTCGAGGCCGCGGCCGGCCGCCCGCGCGATCTCCGGCTCGGCCCTCGCGAACACGGCGCGCAGGCCGAGCGTGCACATCACCACGACCGGAGCGTCCATGCCCTCAATCGACCTCCGCGAGCCGCGGGTGTGGGGTCAGCACGACGCAGAAATAGCGCTCGAACTCGGCGCCGAGCACGAAATGCTGCGGCTGGAAGCTGGTCATCAGGTCCTGCTCGTAGAGCGCGACCGCCTCGGCGTGGCAGATCATGAACTTCGCCGCCGCCACGATGTCCTCCCGGTCGATCACGCACAGCACCCGCATCTCGGGATGGCGCTCGAGCCACTCGTGCACCGCGACCAGGAGCAGCGGATAGCCCGGATGCAGCATGTCGTCGAGACAGATGATTCCCTGCGGGTGCAGCACCGCCTGCGCGAGGTCGAGATCGGCCGTGAGGCTTTCCCGCTCGTGCTCGCCGTCGATATGGAAGAAGCGCACCGGCCCGCCGAGCCGCCCGAGGATGTCGGCCGGCGTCAGCGCGCGGCTGTTCGCCTTGAGCGCCTCGTAGCGCTCGCGCGCCAGGCCGTTGCGGGCGCAGTGGCCGTGGAGCAGGTCGAGCACGCCGCTGTTCGGCCAGTCGAACAGGTCGATGCCGAGCGCGCGCTCGCCGGGCGCGAGGCCGAGCGCCATGGCGATGAAGAAGCGTCCCTCGAAGGTGCCGATCTCGGCCACGTGCCCCGCGATGCCGAGTTCGCTCTGGCGCCGGATCACGTGCCCGCAGATGGTCGCCGCGAAGCGGGAGGACATGCCGCGCACGCGGTCGTAGCCTTCCGCCAGGTAGCGGTCGATGTCAGGGTGGCCCGATCGGAACGTCAAGGAACGGCTCGGGTGAGGACGCGTGGGGTCGCCATGTGACCCGGTTGCGTGGTCGAATGCAATGCGTTGTTCTTGCGACACGAGAAAGGAGCGACGGATGGCCAATCCATTCGATCTGACCGGGAAGGCCGCCATCGTCACGGGCGCCAATACGGGGCTCGGGCAGGGGATCGCGGTGGCGCTGGCGCAGGCGGGCGCCCGGGTCGCCTGCGTCGGCCGCTCGTCCATGGCCGAGACCGAGAAGCGCATCGCCGCGGTCGGCGGCCGATCCTGCGCGATCGCGGCGGATCTGGTCACCATCGAGCCGGTCCGTCGCATCGTCGACGAGACCGTCGCCTGGGCCGGGCAGGTCGACATCCTGGTCAACAATGCCGGCATGATCCGCCGTGCCGATCCGCTGGACTATACCGAGAAGGACTGGGACGACGTCATGAACGTCAACCTGAAGACCGTGTTCTTCCTCAGCCAGGCCTTCGCGCGCCGGATCGTCGCCCAGGGCGGCGGCGGCAAGATCGTCAACGTCGCCTCCGTGCTGGCCTTCCAGGGCGGCATCCGCATTCCGCCCTACACGGCGAGCAAGCACGGGCTCGCCGGCATCACCCGCCTGCTCGCCAACGAATGGGCCGCCAAGGGCATCAATGTGAACGCCATCGCGCCCGGCTACTGCGTGACCAAGAATACCGAGGCGATCCGCCAGGATCCGGACCGCAGCGAGGCCATCCTGGCGCGGATTCCGGCCGGCCGCTGGGGGGAGCCCGAGGACATGGGCGGGGCCGCGGTGTTCCTCGCCTCGCGCGCTTCCGACTATTGTCACGGCACGATCCTTGTGGTCGATGGCGGCTGGCTCGCACGCTGAGCTTCCGGGGGAGAGGCCATGCATGCGACGATCGCCCGCAACAGCGACCTGTTCCGCCGCGATGCCGAGGCGCCCTGGGAGGAGGCCGGCAGCGGCATCCGCCGCAAGCTGCTGTGCTACGGCGAGGACATCATGCTGCTGCGCATCGCCTTCGAGGCCGGCGCGGTCGGCGCTCCCCACTCCCACCCGCATGTCCAGTGCAGCGTGGTCGAAAGCGGCGCCTTCGACGTCACCATCGCGGGCCGCACCGAGCGGCTGAGGGCGGGCGACAGCTTCATCGTGCCCTCGGGCGCGCTGCACGGCGCGGTCTGCGTCGAGGCCGGGGTGCTGGTCGACGTCTTCACGCCGATGCGTGAGGACTTCCTCCGCTGAGACAAGATGGACCCCGATGACCCCGAATACCCGGAAGCTCCTGATCCCGGCCACCTTCGCCAAGGTCGGCTGGGAGATCTTCGCGCGCCGCGACGATGTCGAGGCGGTCCCCTACGATCCGCTGATCGGCACGGCGGACTTCCACGCCTTGCTCGCGGATGTCGACGGTGTCGCGCTGGCGCAGACCCCGCTCGGCGCGCCCGAGCTCGCGGTGGCGCCGCGCCTCGAGGTCGTCGCCCGCGTCGGCGTCGGCTTCGACCGCGTCGACATCCCGGCGCTCACGGCGCGCGGCGTGCCATTGATGACGGTCGGCACCGCGAACTCCGTCACGGTCGCCGAGCACGCCATGCTGCTGATGTTGGCACTCGCCAAGCAGGCCCTGTTCCAGGACGAGATCGTGCGGAACGACCGCTGGCAGGAGCGCTGGGACGCCTTGCCGGTCGACCTGTTCGAGCGCACCCTGCTGATCGTCGGCTTCGGCCGCATCGGCACCCGCGTCGCCCGGCGCTGCCTCGCCCTGGAGATGCGCGTGCTGGTCTACGATCCCTATGTGCCGGCATCCGCCGTCGCGGTGGCTGGCTGCGAGCCCGTGGCGGATCTCGATGCCGCGCTGGCGCAGGCCGACGTGGTCACGATCCACTGTCCCAAGTCGCCCGAGACCGTCCACATGTTCGATGCCGCGCGCCTCGCGCGCATGAAGAGCTCGGCCCTGCTGATCAACACGGCGCGCGGCGGCATCGTCGACGAGGCGGCGCTGCACGCCGCGCTCGCCGGCGGCCGCCTCGCCGGCGCCGGCCTCGACGTGTTCGAGCGCGAGCCCGCGAACTCCGGGAACCCGCTGCTCGCGCTCCGCAACGTGATCGTCGCGCCCCACATCGCCGGCGTCTCCCACGAGTCCGTCGACCGCATGGCGATCGCGACCGCCCGCAACATGCTGAGCGTGCTCGACGGCACCCCGATCCGCGAGAACTGCATCAACCCCGAGGTGTTGGGAAGGGGTAGGGGGCCATAGCCGCGCAGCGCCGTATCGCACCGCGCCCGTCCGACCGCGCTGCCGGTGCAGCGCTATTGCACCCGAGCGCATGGTCCGGCGAAGTGGATACCGGTTCGCCGACGAGAACATGCGCCGAGCAGGATCTACAGCCATTTCTGGTCGAAGTGCTGGTCCGGACCGATGCGATTTGAGCCGAAATGGCTGTAGGGGTTCGTGCGTGGCGTGACGGTCGCGCGCCGCCGGGTCACGCCTCCCCGATCTCCCGCAGCACCTCCTCGGTGTGCTCCCCGAGCCGCGGCGGCGCCCGGTCGGCCGCCATCGGGACGCCATTGATCGTGATCGGCGTGCGCACGCCCGGAATGGAGCCGGCCTTGGCGGCGGCGCTCGCGTGCGTGACCTTCAGGCCGCGGTGCGCGACCTGCGGGTCCGCGAACACGTCGGCGAGATCGTTGATCGGGCCGGCCGGCACCCCGACCGCCTCGAGCCGTGCCAGCAGGTCGGCGCGCGTGAAGGCGCGGGTCAATTCGGACATCCGCGGGATCAGGGTGGCGCGGTTCACGACGCGCGCCTCGTTGGTCCGGTAGGTCGGGTCCTGCGCCATCGCGGGCGCGCCCAGCACGGCCATCAGCTTGGCGAACTGCCCGTCATTGCCGCAGGCGATGATGATGTGGCCGTCCGCGACCGGGAACACCTGGTAGGGCACGACGGTGGCGTGCGCATTGCCCATGCGTTGCGGCACCGCGCCCGAGACGAGATAGAACAGCGCCTGGTTGGCGAGCACGCCGACCTGGGTGTCGAGCAGCGCCATGTCGATATGGCTGCCGCGCCCGGTCTTCTGGCGCTCGGCGAGCGCGGCCAGCACCGCGAGCGCCGAATAGACCCCGGTGAACACGTCCGCGAAGGCGACGCCGATGCGCGTCGGCTCGCCGTCCGCCATGCCGGTCAGCGACATGATCCCGCCCATGCCCTGGATCATGAGGTCGTAGCCGGCGCGGTGCGCATAGGGGCCCGACTGGCCGAATCCCGTGATCGAGCAGGTGATCAGGCGCGGGTTGTCGGCGGCGAGGCTCGCATGGTCGAGGCCGAACTTGGCGAGCCCGCCGACCTTGAAGTTCTCGATCACCACGTCCGCGCGCTGCGCGAGCTTGCGCACGATCCGCCGCCCCGCCTCGCTCTCGAAGTCGACCGCCACCGAGCGCTTGCCGCGATTGCAGGCGTGGTAGTAGGCCGCCCCGAGATGCCCGCCCTCGGCCGCCTCCACGAAAGGCGGGCCCCAGCCGCGCGTGTCGTCGCCGGCGCCCGGGCGCTCGACCTTGACGACGTCGGCGCCGAGATCGGCGAGGATCTGCCCGGCCCACGGCCCGGCGAGGATCCGGGCCAGTTCCAGGACGCGAAGTCCGGCGAGCGGTCCGCTCATGCGATGCTCCTGTGCGCGCCGCGCGCCGGCGGCCGTATCGACGGTATCTCGCCCGCGCCCGGGTCGTTGTCCAGCGCCGCCGGGCCGCGGATGCAACCCCTGCGGTCGGTCCCCGGCGTGCCGCGCGCCGGCATCCTGTTGTGTATTCGGGCCGGGATGGCTACATGGCTTCCGGGCATCCGGTGCGGTCGGCGACATGAACACGTCATTCTTCGGCGAGCTCCTGCAGACCATCACGGACCGCGGTCGGGCGCTGCTTGGCGCCCGCGCGCCGCACGGGGCGGAAGCCCGCTCCCAGGGCCTGGTCGACCTCTGCGAGGAGCTGCTGTCGGGCCGCGGCGAGGCCTCCGGCGTGGCGCTCGCGCGCGAGATCCTGACCGACTATCGCGAGCTCACCGTCGGGCCGCGCATCGCCTTCTTCGAGGCGCTGGCCGAGCGCTTCGGTCCCGACCGCGAGCGCATCGATGCGGCGGTCGCGGCCTGGACCCGCAATGCCTCGCCCGAGACCGCCGCCGAGCTGCATCTCGCGGCCGAGCCGCGCCGGCAGGAGCTGTTCCGCCGCCTCAACCTGGC
>PQAH01000217.1 GCA_003105195.1 Bradyrhizobiaceae bacterium | reverse complement strand
GACGCCGCCGGCGCCTGCCGCCGCGGCGCGTCCCGTCAAGCCCATCGTGCCGGGCTGGACCCTGCGCCGGGTCATCGACGGCGGCGCCCTGGTGGGCGGCCCGTTCGGCGTGATCGAGATCGAGCCGGGCGAGACCGTTCCGGGCCTCGGCCGCATCGAGGAGATCCGTCGCGAGGACGGCCGCTGGGTGGTCGTGACCCGGCGCGGCCTCATCGTCCCGCGCTGAGTCGCGTCGGCGCAACGCTACGTGGTCCCCCGCGTGGAACCCGTTAGCGATTTGGAAAGCCGGCATGGTTAGGAATCGGTAAGCGAATACGAGGGGAAGGGGCCGATCCATGTCGATCTACGGAGCCGGTGCCGCCAAGGCGGCGCCGAGGACCGAGCGCCAGTCGTCCACCGTCGGGCCGTTCCTGGTCGCGGCCGGCGTGAGCCTGGTGATCGGCGTGAGCGCGGTGCTGACGATTCCCGGCACGCTCTCGATCAACGGCCTGATGAACCTCGCGGGGCTCAGCCGCAGCCTCACGGGCGACGACGAGATCACCACCTCGGGCATCAAGAAGCTGGTCGGCGAGTTCGCGACCGAGCTCGAGTTCCTCAACGAGCGCGTCGAGACCGTGGCGAAGACGTCGGACGCCGGCCTCAGCCAGCGGGTCGAGCGGCTCGACGGAGATCTCGCCCAGGTCAAGAAGAGCGTCGACGACGTGGCGATCAACATGGAGTTCCTCGACCTGCGCGTCGACCGCGTGGCGCGGCGCACCGACTCCACGCCCGATGCCGACGCGATCGGCCTGAAGAAGCTGGTCGCCGATCTCTCGGCCGAGGTCGACCATCTCAACGAGCGGGTCGAGACGGTCGCCAAGAAGCCGGATCTCGGCGCCCGCCTCGTCGACCTCGACTTCGAGATCGAGGTGCTCAAGGCGCAGATCGCCGCGCTCAAGTCCGGGCGCACGGAGGGCGGCAATCCCGCCTGGGCCAAGAGCGTCGACGACGACCTCGCGGCCGCGCGCACCGACATCGTCGGCCTGCGCTCCACCCTCGACGAGCGCACCGCCGCCAACCGCAAGGACATCACGGCCCTCGCGGCGCGCCTCGACAAGATCGAAGCCATCATCGCCGAGCGCGGCGACATCACGTCCTCGATACCGACCGCGCCGAAGCCGGTCGCGCGGCCGAAGCGTCGCGCGGCCCCCGGCTGGGTGGTCGAGGCCTCGGCCGAGGGGATCGCGGTCGTCAAGGGCCGCGCCGGCCGCTTCGAGGTCAAGGAAGGCTCCTACCTGCCGGGCCTCGGCAGGATCGTCTCCATCACCAAGGATGGCGGCCGCTGGGCCGTCAACACGGCGCGCGGGCCGGTTCCCTTCGCCAACTGAGGCGTCGCGCGCACGATCTCGCGGGGCCCGCTCCGGCCGGAGCGGGCCTTCGCATATTTTCGTGAGCGGACGTCTCCCCGCGCCGCGGGGGAAGAAATCGCGCGGCCGATGCGCTATGGATGGAGCCGCAGGTCGCAGCGGGAGCCGATCCATGATGCGAGGTGTGGTCTCGACGGTTCTGGTCCTGGCGCTCGGTGGCGTCGCCGCCGCGCAGCAATCCCCGAGCCCGCCGCAGATGCAGGAGGCCTGTCCGGGGCTGATCTCGCAGGATCGGCCGCGCGTCGTCCCGGCCGCCTTCCTGCCCGCGGCCCTCGCGGAGGGCGAGGTCCGCATCAGCTATGCGGGCCATTCGACCTTCCAGATCGAGAGCCCGCGCGGGGTGCGCATCGCGACCGACTACAACGACTACGTCAGGCCCGCCGCGCTGCCCGACATCATCACCATGAACCGGGCGCACTCGACCCACTACACGAACAACCCGGAGCCCGGCATCCGCTTCGTGCTGCGCGGCTGGAAGGAGGACGGCGGGCCGACCGATCACGACCTCAACTTCCAGGACGTACGGGTGCGCAGCGTCGCCACCAACATCCGCGACTGGGGCGGCGGCACCCAGCGCCACGGCAACTCGATCTTCATCTTCGAGGTTGCCAACCTCTGCATCGCCCATCTCGGGCACCTGCACCACACGCTCACCCAGCAGCAGCTCAACGAGATCGGCGCCGTCGACGTGGTGCTGGTGCCGGTCGACGGCAGCTACACCCTCGACCTCGAGGGCATGATGGAAGTGCTCGCGAGCCTCAAGCCGAAGCTGATGATCCCGATGCACTTCTTCTCCTCCTATACCCTCGACCGCTTCCTGTCGCGCGCGCGCCAAGCCTGGCCGGTGGAATGGAACGAGGCCCCCTCGATCGTGCTCTCCAAGCACAACCTGCCTCCCGCGCCGAAGGTCGTCGTGCTGCCGGGCGGCCGCTGAGATCCGCGGAGGGCGGGTTCGCCGCTGTGCGCGGATCCTTGCTATACGTCACCCCATCAGCAGCTTCGGCAGGGCGAGCGTGATCGCCGGGAAGGCGACCAGCAGCGCGACCCGGGTGGCGTCGGCGGCGAGGAACGGCAGCACGCCGGCGGTCGCGGTCTCGAACTTGATCGTCCCCGAGACCGCGCAGATCACGAACAGGTTCATGCCGACCGGCGGCGTGATCAGGCCGATCTCCACCACCGACACCACCAGGATCCCGAACCAGATCGGGTCGTAGCCCAAGTTGGTCACCAGCGGGAAGAAGATCGGCAGCGTGATCAGCATCATCGACAGGGCGTCGAGGAAGCAGCCGAGGATCACGTAGACGACCAGGATCAGGACCAGCACGCCGAGCGGCGGCAGCTCGAAGGCGCGGATCAGCTCCAGGAGCTTCTGCGGCAGGGTCGAGGTCTCGATGAAGAACTGCAGCACCGAGGTGCCGACCAGGATCAGGAAGATCATCGCGGTCGTCACCGCGGTCTCGACCAGCGATTCGCGCACCACCTCCCAGGAGAGCTGACCCCGCCAGGCGGCCAGCACGACCGCGCCGA
>PQAH01000216.1 GCA_003105195.1 Bradyrhizobiaceae bacterium | reverse complement strand
GTCGCCGTAGTAGATGATCGGCGTGCCGGGCATCGACATCAGCATGCTCTTCATCAGCTCGATCTTGCGCCGGTCGTTGTCCATCAGCGGCGCGAGCCGGCGGCGGATGCCGAGATTGATGCGCGCCCGCGCGTCGGTCGCGTAGGCCGCCCAGAGATAGTCGCGCTCCGCGTCGGTCACCATCTCGAGGGTGAGCTCGTCGTGGTTGCGCAGGAAGATCGCCCACTGGCACGGCGCCGGGATGTCCGGCGTCTGGCGCATGATGTCGGTGATCGGATGCCGGTCCTCCTGGGCGATCGCCATGTAGATGCGCGGCATCAGCGGGAAGTGGTAGGCCATGTGGCATTCGTCGCCGTCGCCGAAATAGGCCTGCACGTCCTCGGGCCACTGGTTCGCCTCGGCCAGGAACATGCGGTTCTTGTGGCGCTCGTCGAGCGCCGCGCGCAGGCGTTTGAGCACCTGGTGGGTCTCGGGCAGGTTCTCGTTGTTGGTCCCTTCCCGCTCGACCAGGTAGGGAATCGCGTCGAGGCGCAGCGCGTCCACGCCGGCGTCGAGCCAGAACCGCATCACGTCGATCACCGAGCGCACGACCTGCGGATTGTCGAAGTTGAGGTCCGGCTGGTGCGAGAAGAACCGGTGCCAGTAATAGGCCTTCGCGACCGGGTCCCAGGCCCAGTTCGAGCTCTCGGTGTCCGTGAAGATGATGCGGGTGCCGTCGTACTTCTGGTCGTTGTCGCTCCACACGTACCAGTCGCGCAGCTTCGAGCCGGGCGCCGCCTTGCGCGCGCGCTGGAACCAGGGATGCTGGTCGGAGGTGTGGTTGATGACGAGCTCGGTGAGCACGCGCATGCCCGCCTCGTGGGCGGCGCGCACGAACTGGCGGAAATCGCGCATCGTGCCGTAGGCGGGGTTCACCTCGCGATAGTCGGCGATGTCGTAGCCGTCGTCGCGCTGCGGCGAGGGATAGAACGGCAGCAGCCAGATGCAGGTCACGCCGAGCGACTGCAGGTGATCGAGCTTCTGCAACAGCCCGCGGAAATCGCCGATGCCGTCGTCGTCGGCGTCGTAGAACGCCTTGACGTGCAGCTGGTAGATGATGGCGTCCTTGTACCAGAGAGGGTCGTCGTTCAGCATCTCGGCTCCGGTCACGCGTTCGGCGCGCGGTAGTCGACGTGCTTCCAGACCGCGACGCGGAAGATCGCGACCGGGTTGTCCTTCGGGTCGAGCCGGACGTGCTGCGGCGAGCCGCGCCAGAGGTGCTTGGCGCCGGTGAGCAGCTCCTCGGCCTCGAAGGCGTCGGGGTCGGAGAGCCCCATCTCGGCGATCGGGAACCAGAGCGTCGCCTCGTGGGCCTCGAAGGGATCGAGATTGACCGCGACGAAGACGATGTTCTCCCGGTCCTCCGTCATCTTGCTGTAGAACAGGACGTTGTCGTGGTCGGCGCGCCAGAAGCGCAGGTTGAGGAACTCGTGCAGCGCCGGGTTCTCGCGCCGGATCCGGTTGATCGCGGAGACGAAGGGCTTGATGTTGCCGGCCCGGTTCCAGTCCCAGACCTTGTACTGGTACTTCTCGGAATCGAGATACTCCTCGGTGCCCGGCACCGCGGTCCCCTCGCACAGCTCGAAGCCGTTGTAGATGCCGTAGACGCCGGCGAGCGTCGCGGCGAGCGCGAGGCGGATCTTGAAGGCGGGCGGCCCGCCCTTCTGCAGGAAGGGCGGCAGGATGTCGGGCGTGTTGGCGAAGAAGTTCGGGCGCAGGTACTCGCGGCACTCGGTCTCCGTGAGCTCGGTCAGGTAGTCGGTGAGCTCCTGCCTGAAGTTGCGCCACGTGAAGTAGGTGTAGGACTGGGTGAAGCCCGCCTTCGCCAGCACCTTGAGCATCTTCGGCCGCGTGAAGGCTTCCGAGAGGAAGATCACGTCGGGATGCCGCGTCTGCACCTCGCGGATCAGCCACTCCCAGAACGGCACCGGCTTGGTGTGGGGATTGTCGACGCGGAAGATGCGCACGCCGCGCTCGACCCAGGTCAGCACCACGTCGCGCAGCGCGGTCCACAGCGCCTCGCGGTGCGGCCCGTAGAAGTTGACGTTGACGATGTCCTGGTACTTCTTGGGCGGGTTCTCGGCGTGCTTGATGGTGCCGTCCGGGCGGAACGTGAACCACTCGGGATGCTGCTTCACCCAGGGGTGGTCGGGCGCGCACTGGATCGCGAAGTCGAGCGCCACCTCCATCTCGAGCTCGCGGCAGCGTGCGACGAAGCGCGCGAAGTCGTCGAGACTGCCGAGGTCGGGATGGATCGCCTCGTGGCCGCCCTCCCGGGCGCCGATCGCATAGGGGCTGCCGGGATCCTCGGGCCCGGCATTGAGGGTGTTGTTCGGCCCCTTGCGGTTGATCCGGCCGATCGGATGGATCGGCACCAGATAGACCACGTCGAAGCCCATGGCGCGGATCTCGGGCAGGCGCGCGATGCAATCGTCGAAGGTCGCGCTGCGCGTCGGGTCGGAACCCTGCGAGCGCGGGAACATCTCGTACCAGGCCGCGAAGACGGCCTGCGGACGGTCCGCGAACACTTCGAGCGTGCGGAAATAGCAGCTCACGTCCTCGCGCGGACCGTGCTCGGCCAGGACCTGCGCGAGCCCCTCGTCGAGCAGGGGATGGGAGCGGCTCGGCTGCCCGGTCGCGAGTCCCGCGCGCAGCCGGTCGCGGACCTGCGCCGGCATCCTGCCGGAGGATTCGAGTGCCCGCTCCAGGATCTGGCGGCCTTCGGCCAGCTCGATCTCGACCGCCTGTCCGGCGTCGATCTTCTTGAGGATGTCGCGGCGCCAGGACGCGAACACGTCGGTCCAGGCTTCGATCGTGTAGTGGTAGCGGCTGTTGCGCTCGAGGCGGAACGACCCCGACCAGCGGTCGTTGTCGCGCGACCGCATCGGCGCGCGGCGCCATTCGGTCTCGCCGGCGGGCCGGTAGAGCACCGCGGCCGCCAGCACGTCGTGGCCGTCGCGGAAGATGTCGGCCCAGACCTCGAAGCTGTCGCCCGCCCGTCGCTTCACCGGATAGCGGCCGCCGTCGATCTCGGGATAGACCCCTTCGATCACGATGCGCCGGTCGGGCGCCCAATAGCGGTGGTGGGGGACTTCGAGGGACGCAGCCAGCCCGGCCGCCGCAGACGCCCGCTTCTTGTTCGCCGCACCCGCGATCACCCCCATGCGACCCGCTCCCTTCGTGAATGGTCCCTCGGCGCGTAATCGCTAACGTCCACCGGCCGGCAAGAGTTCCATTCCTTGATCACCCTCTGGATTCTCCGGCGGAAACCGGGATTTAGCGGACTCTCGGGATCGCGTCCCCGGTCCAGGAATCGGCCCTCAATCGATCTCGCCGAGACGAATCGAAAAGTCCGGCAGCGCGGGCGTCGCGAGCGCATCCTGCCGACCGCGCGCCGCGCACGCCATGGCGCGCATACAGTCGCGCCTCGAGTCCCTTGTCATGGGCGAGGCGCGAGGCCGCGATCTCGACGACCGGGCGCGCCTCGCCGGGCTCGAGGCGAGCGAACGTGGTCGATTCCCTGAAGACATCCCTGGGGAAGACGGCCACGTCCGGCTCGAGCATCGTCATGTCGTTCAAGCGCAGCGTCGCTTCGACATCGATGGTCAGATCATGCGGGAGCGCGCGAGAAATCGCGCCGGTGAGCACCGACTTGATGCGCTCGTGCGCGACACCTTTGGCCGCCGTCATGACGACGTCCCCCCGACCAGCTCGAATCTCTCGTCCTCGTGGAGGACGCCGGGCGCGATCATGCGACCGATGTCCTCGACGGTGAACGCTCTTCGGGAGACCCCTCCGGCGGCTGTGGTGACGGCGACGTTCATGGCAGCGATCATGTTGCGATGCGGAGAATATAGCAACTGACGGCGCCCGGCGCGACGGGCCCCTCCGCGACAGGCGCGCGCGCGTGCTCGAACCGCGCCAGTCGCGCGCCTGCGCGACGAGGCGAGCGCGCACCGCATTCGAGAAGGGCCGGCTTGCGCAAGTTCGGTCTCTCGTAGTACGTTTTTGCCATGATCCGGTCGTGGCGGAATGCCGCAAGCCGCAAGGTGTGGGAAGGCGAAAGGCCCAACCTGTTCCGCGGCCTGGATTTCGATGCCGCAGTCGATCTGCTCTCGGCCCTCAACGTCGCCCAGTCTCTTCAAGACATCGCGCCTCTCAAGAGCGTCGGGCTTCACAAGCTCAAAGGCGACCGAGCCGGACGATGGGCGATGACGGTGAACGCAAGGTGGCGCGTTTGCTTCTTCTTCCGAAAGGGCGACGCGCACGACGTGGAAATCGTCGACTGTCACAGGGGTTAGACCATGCCGCTCGCAGTACATCCGGGCCGTCTCCTGAAGCGCGAGCTTCGGGCGCGCGACCTCAGTGCAAGCAGGCTCGCGCTCGATCTCGCAGTACCGTCCGGTCGGATTACCGACATCTTGAACGGTCGCCGCTCGATCACGGCCGACACCGCGGTGCGGCTCGGTCGCTATTTCGGAAACCGCCCGCAATTCTGGCTCGACCTGCAGAGCCAGTACGACATTGCCTTGATCGAGCGTGAGCATGGAGCGGAGATCATGCGCCGCGTTCGTCCAGCAGACGCGGCGTAACGTCCGATTCGGACGCCAACCCGTGGCATGCCGCCGACATCGATGACGGCCCGCGCGAGCCCGGCGGGCGCTTTCCGAGGCGGATCGGGCCCGGAATCCATCCTCGACGTGCCAACGCCCGATCGTGGCTATTCCTCGACCTCGGCGATCAGCACCCCGTAGGGGGGCAGGACGAACGCATCCTCGGTCGCGTCCACCGCGAAATCCGGCACCTCGACGGGGCGCAGCTCCGGCAATTCGTCGCGCGGCAGGCGCACCGTGGCGCCCTGGAGGTTGAAGGCGAGCAGGAGGCGCTGCTGCTCGCAGCCGCGCTCGAACACGAGCACGGGCTCCGGCGGGTGCAGCAGGCGGAAGCCGCCGTCGCGCAGCGCCGGCTGCGCCTTGCGCCAGGCGATGAGGCGGCGGAACACCCAGAGGAACGAGGTCGGATCCGCCTCCTGGCGCGCCACCGCCCGGCCGACATGGTCCGGCGGAATCGGCAGCCAGGGCCGCGTTGCCGCCGTGAACCCCGCCTGCGGCTGGTCCACGGCCCAGGGCATCGGCGTGCGCGCCCCGTCGCGCCCGATGAAGGTCGGGAAGAACGAGATGCCGTAGGGGTCGCGCATGTCCTCCCGGGCGATGTCGGCCTCGGGCAGCCCGAGCTCCTCGCCCTGGTAGATGCAGGCATTGCCGGGGAGCGTGAGCAGCAGCGCCGTCAGCGCATGCGGCAGGCGCTCGTCGGACTCCGATTTCCAGCGCGTGACCGCACGCACCACGTCGTGGTTGCTGAACGCCCAGCACACGCAGCCGTGCTCGATCGCCGCGTCCATGCTGATCAGCACGCTGCGCACCGCCGAGGCCGTGAGCTGCTCCTTCATCAGGGCGAGCGTGTAGGCGGCATCGAGCCGGCCCTCGCGCGCGTCCGTGTATTGCGCGCAGCGGCCATAGGCGCCCGGCTCGCTCGAGACCTCGCCGAGCGTCACGGTCCCGGGATAGCGCGCGAGGAACGCGCGCAGCCGCGCGAGGAACGGGAAGACGTCGGGTTGCAGCATGTCGTAGAGATGCTGCTGCATGCCGAAGGGGCGCGTCGGCAGCGCGCCCGCGGCGTGCTGGCGCGGCGGGTTGCTGCGCAGCGCCCGGTCGTGGAACATGAAGTCGATGGCGTCGAGGCGGAACCCGTCGACGCCGCGGTCGAGCCAGAACGCCGCGATCCCGAGCACCGCGTCCACCACGGCCGGGTTGTAGAGGTTGAGCTGCGGCTGCGCCGGCAGGAAGTGGTGCAGGTAGTACTGGCGCCGGCGCGGGTCCCAGGTCCAGGCCGGGCCGCCGAACACCGAGAGCCAGTTGTTCGGCGGCGAGCCGTCGGGGCGCGCCTCCGCCCACACGTACCAGTCCGCCTTCCCGCCCTCGCGCGCGGCGCGGCTCGCCGCGAACCAGGGATGCTCGTCCGAGGTGTGGCTCCACACCTGGTCGATGAGCACGCGCAGGCCGAGCCGGTGCGCGCGCGCGACCAGATCGTCGAAGTCGGCGAGCGTGCCGAACATCGGCTCGACGTCGCAGTGGTCCGAGACGTCGTAGCCGAAGTCCTTCATCGGCGAGCGGTAGAAGGGCGAGATCCAGATCGCGTCGACGCCGAGGTCGGCCACGTGGTCGAGCTTTTCGACGATGCCGCGCAGGTCGCCGATGCCGTCGCCGTCGCTGTCGCGGAAGCTGCGCGGATAGATCTGGTAGATCGCGGCCCCGCGCCACCATTGCTCGCCGCGCGACGCGCGCGCCGCGATCGCGGGTCGGCTGCGCGGGAAAGTCTCGATGTCCATCGCGGTTCACCCCGGATGCGCGACTCCGCGAGCAGCACTGTGCCGTGTCCAGGCAGCGCGGCGGTCCGCGTCCTCCCCCGTCCGAGCTTGTCCCCCGCTCGCGTCGGGCACGGCCATCGAGTCGCGTCGCCGACTTGTAGCACGGCGCGGACGGTATCCCGGCATGGGAAAACTACGGAGCGGTGCCGCGCCTCGGTTCCGCGGCCGGAACAGCGCGCGACGACGAGCCCGCGCCCTATTCGGGGACGCCCGCCTTCCTCAGCCCTTCGACGAATACGTCGCGGTGCGCGAAATGCTTGAGGTTCTCACGAATGACGTTGAGCCGCACCGGCGGCCCGAGCCGGTTACGCGTCGCAATGTAATCGCGCGCGGCGTCCATCAGCCCGAGATGACCGCAGCAGCTGACCAGGGTGTTGTAGTGGCCCGGATATTCCGCGAAGGCGGCGACCGACGCCTCCAGGTAGGGAAGCGCCTCCGCGAAGCGCTGCGCACCGAGCAGCGCGAGCCCGTGGATCGAGGTGTAGAAGCCCGAATAGGTGTCGACCGGACTCATGCGCATCGCCTTGCCGGTCTCGGCGATCGCCTCCTCGTAGGCACCGCTGCGCAGGAGCGCCCAGCCGAGCGCCATGTGACCGAGCGCGAAGCTCGGATTGAGCGCGAGCGCCGACTTGAGCTCGGTGAGCGCGCGGTCGTGCTGCCCGGTGCCGCTCAGGCACAGGCCGCGCACCATGCGCGGCCAGGGATCGCCCGGATCGAGGGTGAGCGCGTCCTCCGCGTGCTGCATGGCCTGCCGATAGCCGGCGCGCACGTCCTCGTGCCAGTAGCAATAGGCGGACCACCAGACCGCCCAGCTCATCGCCGCATGGGCGCGGGCATAGCCGGGCTCCATCGCGATGGCGCGCCGCAGCAGGGTCTGCGCCTGCTCGTTCTGGACGCGCCCGACGCGGCCGAGCAGCGAGAGCGCGCGCACCACGAGCTCCCAGGCGTTGAGATTCTCGGGCGGCTTGCCGGCGGCGCGGAAGCCTTCCTGGGCGTAGAGGTGCGGCTCGACCGCCGCGACCACGTGCTCGGTGATGTCGTCCTGGACCGCGAAGATGTCCTTGAGCTCGCGATCGTACTTCTCGGCCCAGATGTGGTTGCCGGTCTCCGCGTCGATCAGCTGGCCCGTGATGCGGATGCGTCCGCCCGCGGTCCTGACGGCGCCTTCGAGCACGTAGCGCACGCCGAGATCGCGCGCCACCTCGCGCACGTCGACGGCGCGCCCCTTGTAGACGAAGGCGGAGTTGCGGGCGATCACGAACAGCCAGCGCAGCCGCGTCAGCGCCGTGATGATGTCCTCGGTGATCCCGTCGGCGAGGAAATCCTGGTCGGGACTGCCGCCGAGATTGGCGAAGGGCAGCACCGCGATCGAGGGCATGTCGACCGGCTTCGGCGGCGCGGGCCGCTCGGCCGGCGCGGGCGGCGGCGCCTCGCCCGGCGGAGCGCGCAGCACGAGCCCGGTGTGCTTCTCGACGATCGCCAGCGTCCGCTCGGAGAACAGGCCGGTCAGCAGCTTGTCGACCGTCGACTTGCCGAGCTTGGTCTTGAACGCGAACTGCTCGCGCGAGATCCGCTCGCGCGCGAGGTAGTCCTTGATCGCGCCCGCGATCCGCTTCCGGTCGTCCGTGGTCACGTGGTCCATGCTCGGGCCCGAGGAGGCGATCCCCGGAAAATATCGGAAAATTCCGGAAAGAGCGCCGGAAACTGCATTTGTTTACAAGCCGATCGACCCAGAACGCCAGATCCGGGGGGCTCCTCATGGAGATTTCGCTCGCAGGGCGGGTGCTGCTCGGGACGATCCTGATCTGCATCGCGGCCGTGATGGCGGCTCCGGTCCTCTCCGAGGACCAGCTGCGGCGCGGCGAATACCTCGCCACGATCATGAACTGCGCCGGCTGTCACTCGACCGGCGCGCTCCGCGGCCGTCCGCAGCCGCGGGGCCACCTTGCCGGCGCGACCGTCGGGTTCCAGGTGCCGGGCCACGGGATCGTCTACCCGCCGAACCTCACGCCGGACCGAGAGACCGGGCTCGGCACCTGGAGCGGGACCGACATCGTGAAAGCCGTGCGCTCCGGCGTGCGGCCGGACGGCCGCGTGCTCGCTCCCGCCATGCCCTGGCACAGCTTTGGCGCCCTGACCGACGCCGACGCCGAGGCGCTGGCCGCCTATCTCAAGACCGTGAAACCGGTGCGCCACCGGGTGCCCGCGACGGTCGACGGCGCCGAACCCGCCAAGGCCCCCTTCCTCGCCCTCAGGATCCCGGAGTGAACCGGGCGAAATCCTGCTCCCCAGCCGACCGGAGGCTTCCATGAAGATCGACCTGCAGCTCACCCGCAACGGCGACGCCCTGGTCGCCAGCGTCTACGACGTCACCGACGCGGACAGCTTCGCCAATGCCTGCGCGGACCTCTGGTGGAAGCTCGCCCGCCAGGCGGCCGCGACCGGAACGGACCCCGGGCATCCCGACACCGGCGTGCTCGCGCATCTCGCCGGCGCGCAGCTGCGCCTCGCGCGGGTCTGACCGCTCGCACGGGTCAACCGCCGTCGCCCGCGACCGTGTGCCAGAACCACCAGGTCCGCTCGATCACCCAGTCCTTCACGTCCTCCCGGAACGCGAGGTAGTGGGGCGCGGCGCGATGCGCCTCCAGGGCGGCGGCGTCCGCATAGACCTCGTAAAGAAAGAACAGCGCCGGGTCCTCCGCCTCCTGGTGCACGTCGAAGCGGTGGCATCCCGGCTCGCGCGCGAGGCTGTTGTGGGCGTGGCGCGCGATGCGCGCGCGGAAGCGCTCGACGGCCTCCGGCCGGACGCGCAGATGGGCCGTGTGGATCAGCGCCATGAGCCTCACTCGATGGCCGGCGCGCCGGCCGGATACAGCAACGATCGCCGGTCGTGGACCGGCTCGTAGCCGAGCGCCTCCCGGGCTTCCTCCAGGTCGTAGAGCGGCGCATGCGGATTGCCGGCATAGACCGCGGGCCGGCGCACCGGCACCTCCCGGCCGAGCAGGCGGGCGAGCCGCGCGAGCGTCGGCTCGGGCGCGAGCGTCGTGCGCGCCGAGATGAAGTAGGCGCCCTGCCGGGCCTTCGTCTCGAGCGCGCAGCGGAAGGCCCGCGCGGCGTCGCGCGGGTCGACATAGTGCCAGGCCGGCCCCCCGCCCGCCGGATTGGGACCGCCGGCGGACACGCCGGCATACCGCGCCGGGTCGGCCGCCCGCGCCCTCACCTCGCCCTCCATCTCGGGATAGAGGACGAACACCGGCCGCAACACGATCACCTCGAGCCGGCCCCGGCCGATGAAGGCCTTGCCGATCTCCTCCCCGAGGAGCTTGCTGATCGCGTAAGGGTCGGTCGGGCGCAGCGGGTGGGCGGCGTCGACCGGCAGGTAGTCGGGCGGCCGCAGGCTGCCCGACATCACGGTGAACCCCACCACCGAGTCGCTCGAGCACAGCACCACGCGCCGCACCCCCTGCGCCTCCGCGGCCGCGAGCACGGTCCACACGCCCATGGTGTTGGTGCGCACGATCTCCTCGCCGGTGCCGCTCCAGATGTTCGGCCGCGCCGCGATGTGGATCACGGCGTCCATGCCGCGGCAGGCCTCCGTCACGGCGTCCGCATCCGTGATGTCGCCGATGCGCTGCGCGATCGCGGCCCGCCCCGGGCGCTGGTCGAAGCCCGTGAGGGCGCAGCGGCCGGCGAGCTCGGCCGCCGTGTAGCTGCCGAGCTGCCCGCCGGTCCCGGTGATCAGCACCTTCTCGAAGGTCATGCGGCGCCCGCTCCGGCCGACGCCCGGTCCGCCGGGCGCGGCCGCGCCGAGCGCTCCTCGGCGACCCCGCTGACGATCATCCGCAGGATCTCGTCCTGGCTCGTCTCCTCGACGCGGCGCGACCCCACCAGCCGGCCGGTCTTGAGCACGGTGATGCGGTCGCAGTTCTCGAACACGTGGTTGAGGTTGTGGCTGATCAGCAGCACCGCCAGGCCCTGGTCGCGCATCTCGCGCACCAGCGCATAGACCTTGCGGGTCTCCTCCACGCCGAGCGCCGCCGTCGGCTCGTCGAGGATGACGACGCGCGCATTGAAGCAGACGCAACGCGCGATCGCGATCGACTGGCGCTGGCCGCCGGACATCGAGCGCACCCGCTGGCGGATGTCGGGAATGTTGATCTTGAGCCGGCTCAGCAGGCTGCGCGAGCGCGTCTCCATCTCGCGGTTGTTGAGGATGAAGCCGAGCAGGCCGCTCCTGGTCATCTCGCGGCCGAGGAACACGTTGGCCGGGACATCGAGGTTGTCGGCCAGCGCGAGGTCCTGGTAGACGGTCTCGATGCCGAGATGCTTGGCGTCGCGCGGCTGCGCGATGCTCACCGGCCGGCCCTCGAAGCCGATCGAGCCCTCGTCCTTGGCCACGGCGCCGGACAGGATCTTGATCAGGGTCGACTTGCCGGCCGCGTTGTCTCCGACCAGCGCATGGATCTCGCCGAGATAGATGTCGAGATCGACATGCTGCAGCGCCTGGACTCCGCCGTAGCGCTTGGCGATGCCGCGCATTTCGACGATGGGGTTCTGGGTCTCGGGCATGAGCGGTCCTGTGCTGACACGGTTCGGAGAGGCGAGCGCCGCTCGCCTCTCCTGGTCTCCTGCGAGGCTAGGCGCGCCCGGCCGCGTACTTGTTCCAGTCGGGCGGATCGCGCTCCTCCGGCGTCTTCATGAAGCCCTTCACGTTCCCCTTGTCGACGATGACCACGGGGAGGATCATCTCCTTCGGCACCGGCTGGTTGCGCAGCTTGCGCACGGCGGCCGTCACGGCGAGATGCGCCTGGTCGTGCCCGCTGAAGTCCGCGGTCGCGAACATCTTGCCGGCATTGATCGCGGCGGTCGCGTCCGGGATCCCGTCGATGCCGGTCACCCTGGTCTTGTCGCCGCGCCCGGCCGAGGCGAGCGCCTCGGCGACGCCGACCGCCATGTCGTCGTTCGCGCAGACGACCGCGTCGATCACCGGGAAGCGCTGCATCAGGTTCTCGAACACCTGCACGGCGGGGAGCCGGCGATAGTTGCCGGGCTGCGAGGCCAGCACCTCGATCCCGGGCGTCTCCTTGACGGCCCGCTCGAAGCCCTTCTTGCGGTTCTGCGCCGTGATCGCGGCCGGCACGCCGTCGATGTGCACGATCTTGCCCTTGCCGCCCATGGTCTTGAACAGGTACTTGCACAGCTCGTACTGCATCACCTCGTCGTCCGATCCGATATAGGAGACGAGGTCGACGCCGGTCATGCGGTTGTTGTAGTTGACGATCGGGATGCCGGCGGCATTGACCTTCTGGATCGACGGCACCAGGGCCTTGTAGTCGACCGGCACGAACACGAAGGCATCCGGCTTCTTGACGATCCAGTCCTCGACCAGCCGGGTCTGCTCCTCGATGTTGTCGGGCTTGGTCGGGGCCACGGTCTCGACCGTGACGCCGAGCGACTTGCCGGCCTTCTCGGCGCCGATGCGGCATGCCTTCCAGAACGGGTTGGTGACGTTCTTGACGAAGAAGGCGATGGTCGCCGGCTTGCCGGCCTGGGCGCGGGCAAGACCGGGCATGACCATCGCGGACGTGGTGGCGGCGAGCGCCGTCTTGAGGAATGTTCTGCGTTCCATGGCGATTCTCCCTCGGGTCAACGCGGCGAGATGGTCGCCGGCCGTTCCGGCGAATCCGGCATCTCGGATTCCGGCGGAGGGTTGCGTCACGGGACCCGGTTCGGGGCACCGGCCCGGCACGCGCACCTCCATTGCAACGGGAGCATTTATTGCGGCCGGACCAGCCGTGCTCCCCCGAGCTGATCCGCGAGAACCGAAATCAGGATGATCGCGCCCATCACGGCGTTCTGCCAGAAGGTCTGCACCCCGAGCAGGTTCATGCCGTTGACGATGAGCGCGAGGATGAGGGCGCCGACCGCGGTGCCGGCCACGCCGCCGACCCCGCCGAACAGCGAGGTGCCGCCGAGGCACACGGCCGCGATCGCGGGCAGCAGCAGGTCCTCGCCGACGCCGGAGTCGGCGGCGTTGATGCGCGCGATCACGACCAGCGCGGCGAAGCCGGACAGGAGCCCGCTCAGCCCGTAGACCATGATCAGCCGGCGCGTCACCGGCATGCCCGACAGCCGCGCGGCATCCGGGTTGCCGCCGATCGCGTAGATCGAGCGGCCGAGCACCGTCTTGTGCAGCATGAGATGCAGCACCACCAGCAGCGCCGCGGCGACCAGGACCGGCACCGGGATGCCCCAGACGAAGCCGGCGCCGATGAAGCGGAAGCCTTCCGGCAGCCCGTAGATCACCTCCCCGCGCATGAACACGTAGCCGAGGCCGAAGGCGATCCACAGCATGCCGTAGGTCGCGATGAAGGGAGGAATGCGGCCGAGCGTGACCAGCACGCCGTTGACGAGCCCGCAGGCGAGCCCCGAGACCAGCGCGGCGGCCACCCCGATCGCCAGGTACCCTTCGCTGATCAGCGCCGCCGAGATGCAGGCCGACAGGCCGAGCACGGCGCCGACCGAGAGGTCGATCCCCGCCGTGAGGATCACCAGCGTCAGCCCCGCCGACAGCAGGAACTGCAGCGCCGCCTGCCGCAGCACGTTGACGAAATTGCCCCAGGTCAGGAAGTAGGGGCTGAGCAGCGAGAGCGCGACCACGATCAGCAGCAGGCCGACGACGCGCGAGACGACCACGAAGGCCCGGTCGGCCGGCAGCCGGGCGAGCCGCGCGGGAATCGCGAGTTGCGTGCTCATGCGTTCAGCCTGCGCAGCGAGTCGAGGCCGACCGCCGAGATGATCACGATGCCGACGATCGCGACCTGCCATTCGGTCCCGACGCCGAGCAGATTGAGACCGTTGCGCAGCACGCCGACCGCGAGCGCGCCGACCACGGTCCCGGCGATGCCGCCGCGACCCTTCTCGAACGAGGTCCCGCCCAGGATCACGGCCGCGATCGCGTCGAACTCGATGCCGACCCCGATGGTCGGATGCGCGGCGTTCATGCGCGCCGTCATGATGAACGAGGCGACGCCGGCGAGCAGGCCCGCATAGGCGTAGACGGCGACGTGGTAGATCTGCACGCGCGTGCCCGAGAGGACCAGGGCGCGCCGGTTGCCGCCGATCGCGAACACGTAGCGGCCGAACTTGGTGCGGTAGAGCAGCAGCCAGGTCGCGCCGAACACCGCCGCCGTGGCCCAGATCGGCACCGGCAGCGACAGGAACACGCCGTCGTTGAACCAGCGGAAGAACGGCGGCAGGTTGGTGACCGAGTCGCCGCCGGTCAGCACCGTCGCGACGCTCTGGGCGATGCCGAAGGCGCCGAGCGTGACGATGAAGGGCGGCATTCCGGCCACCGCCACCAGGGTCCCGTTCAGCAGCCCGAAGCACACGCCGATGCCGAGCGCGGCACCGATCGCGAGCGGCAGCGGATGGCCCTGCGAGACCAGCAGCGCCGCGCTGACGCCGCACAGCCCGAGCACCGGGCCGAGGCTGAGGTCGATGCCCTCGGTCAGGATCACCAGCGTCATGCCGAGCGCCACGATGGTCAGCACCGCGACCTGCAGCGCCACGTTGGTCAGGTTGGCCGCGGTGAAGAAGCCCGGCGTCCAGATCGTGAGCGCAATTCCCATGATCGCCAGCAGGTAGAAGGCGCCGGGCGCGCGCGCGAAGGCCTGGAGCACCGGCGAGCCGGCGACGACCTGCGGGTGCGAGGTCTCGCTCACTGCAGCGTCTCCGGATGCGCGCGGATCCAGTCCGCGAAGGCGCGGATACCGGCTTCCAGCGAGTGGCCGACGCGATAGCCCGTGTCCTGCGCGAGGCGCTCGCCCGCGAGCGGCCCGCGCATGCGGGTGTGCAGCGTCCACGGCTCGGTGCCGGGACCGAGCTCGATCACCGCGCCCGGCACGGCGGCGCGCACCGCCTCGGCGACGCGGCGCGCCGTGTAGTTCTCGCCCGACCCGAGATGGTAGACGTCGTGGGCGAGCGTGCCGGCGCGCGCGGCCGCGATCAACCCGGCCGCCACGTCGGTCACGAAGGTGAAGCTCGCCGCGAAATCGCCACCGCCGGGGAGCCGGATCGGCCGGCCCGCGAGCGCGGCCTTGAGGAAGGCCGGCACGGGGCCGCGCGGCGGGTCGTCGGTCACCAGCGGCGGTCCGTAGACCCAGGAGATGCGCACGACCGCCGCCGACAGGTCGAGCTGCGTGCGGTACATCCGGGTCAGGAGCTCGCCGCAGTATTTCGTCGTGCTGTAGATGTTGGTGACGCAGGGCGTCGCGTCCTCGAGGACCGGCCGGGAGACGTCGGTGGAGTTCTGGAACACCGAGCCGGTGCTGACGAACACGAAGCGCCGCCAGCTGTCCCGCCGGGCCGCCTCGAGCAGGTTCGCGGTGGCGCCGACATTGCTGTCGACCGTCGCGAGCGGCTGCGGCCGCGCGTATTTCTCGTTCGAGATCGCGGCCGAATGGATGCACGCATCGATCCGATGCGCCGCGCACAGGGCCGTGACGGCGCGCCGGTCGGAGAGGTCGCAGGGGACCCAGGCGAGGTCGCCCGCGAGCCCGGATGCCTCGGGCGGGGCGGCCGTGCGGTACTGCGCGACGACGCTCAGGCCCGCGGCGAGCGCCTGGCGCACCACCTCGAGCCCGACATGCCCCATCGCGCCTGTGACCAGAAGCGCCAACGCCACGACCTCCCCGGCGGGCGACGGCCGCGGTGGGGTCCGAGGATGCCTCACCTGCGGCTCGCGATCCGCCGACCTCTACCCTGGGCGAACGTCTTCTTGGCTCCGCGTCTACGAGATCGCGGGATGCATTTTTATAATGCGATATTAGTTCCGGAGTCCGACTCCTTGTCAATCGCACTTTGTGGATGCACTCGCGTGGGACTGCAAACCCGTCGACCGGCGCGATGGCCTGCGGATGGCCCTGCCCCATCCCGACCGGGCGATGGGACTCGGAATGCTAGATGGCCAAATGGCGCCTCACAATATTGAATCTCGATTGACTCGCCGCGACGGCATCCTAGACTCGGCCTGCGCCTCCCGACCCTGTCCCGCATCCGTCTCCCGGAGGACCCGTGCGCTTTCAGAAGGTGGTCCTGACCGGCGGCTGCGGCCGGCTCGGCCGGTATGTGGCGCAGCGCCTCCGCCCGCACTGCGATCTCACGCTGCTCGACCGCGTGCCGGCCGAGGAGCCCGGCCTGGTCCGCGCCGACATCACGGACTACGAGGCCTTGAAGCGCATCTTCGCAGGCCAGGAGGCGGTGGTCCACCTGGCCGCCATTCCCAACCCGCGCACGGCGCCGGCAGACGTCACCTTCCGCATCAACGTGCAGGGCAGCTGGGCGGTGCTGCAGGCCGCCGAGGACTGCGGCGTGCGCCGCGTGGTGGTCGCCTCGAGCGATGCCGTGCTCGGCCTGCACTACAATCCGCCCGGCTGGGGCCCGCGCTATCTCCCGATCGACGAGGATCATCCGCAGCGCCCGATCGACTTCTACTCCCTGAGCAAGGAGTGCACGGAAGCGATCTGCCGCTCCTATGCGGCGCGCGGCCGCCTGCAGGTGCTGGCGCTGCGTCCGACCCACATCGTGTTTCCGCCGGAGCTGCCCGAGATCGAGGCGCGCGGCGCCGACGTGCAGAACTATCATTTGTGGACCTACATCGCGCCCGAGGACGTGGCGGAAGGATTCGCTTGCGCGCTCCAGGTCGCCGAGGCGCCCTATGCGCCCTACTTCCTGACCGCCGCCGACGGGCTCAACACGCGGCCCACGCTGGAGCTCCTGCGCGAGCGCTACGGCGGCCTGCCGCCGCTGCGCGACCCCGGCTGGTTCGCGGCGAACCCGTGCGCCGCCATCCTGGACGCACGGCGCGCGCGCGACCGGCTCGGCTTCGCGGCGAGAGTCTCGTGGCACGACATGGTGGCGGCCCGCGACGCGGCCCGGACCGACGCGTAACGGTCAGCCGCGCCCGGCGCGCGTCGCCTCGACATAGGCCGCGAGGCCCTGGCGGATCGGGAAGCGCGGCGCGTAGCCGAGCTCCGTGCGCGCGCGCGTGTTGTCGAGCGCGCCCTTGCGCACCGCCTGCGTGCCGTCGACGAAGCGATAGGGCCCGGGACCGATGGAAAGGTCCGCGCCCGGCACCAGCTCCTTCACGATCTCGACGATCTCGCCGAGCGAGGGCGCCTCGCCGGTGGACACGTGATAGACGTCGAACCGGTGCGCGGGCTTGTCGAGGGCCCGGACGATGCCGTCCACGCAGTCCTCGATATAGACATGGTCGACCCGGTAGTCGCCGCCGCCCGGCAGGTGCAGCGCGCGGCCGGCGACCGCCGCGTCCACCAGGATCTTCGGCACGCGCGGCCGCGGCAGGCCCGGCCCATAGACCCAGCAGGTCCGGATGTGGACCACCTCGAGCCCGTAGGCGCTGACATAGTCGCAGGCGAGGCGCTCCACCGCATATTTCGAGATGCCGTAGGGCGCGAGCGGGCGGTTGGGATGGCTCTCGTCGATGCGATCGCGCTCGAAGACGCCGTAGGTCTCCTCCGAGCTCAGGTTGACCAGGCGCCGCACGCCGAACAGCCGCATCGCCTCGAGCACGTTGAGCGAGCCGTCGACATTGACCCGGAAGGTTCCGATCGGGCTCGCGAGCGAGTTGGTGACGCCGACCACCGCCGCGCAATGCACCACGGCATCGGGCCTTCGCGCCTGCACCAGCGCGGCGATCTGCGGCCATTCGGTGATCTCGCCCTGGATGAAGGCGACGTTCGGGCGATCGGTGAGGACCGCGTCGAGCCGCGCCGAGCGCGCGATGTCGAAGGCGATGACCTCGTCGCCGCGCGCCGCGAGCGCCGCCGCCACGGCGCTGCCGATGAAGCCGGCACCGCCGGTCACGAGAATGCGCATGGCGTCTCCGGTTCGTCCTGGGGGGTGGCGCGGCGGATCGGGGCCGCGAGTTTAACCATGGCGCATCGCAATCGACAATATCGCAAGCGCGGCCGCGCCGCTCACTCGGCGCGCAGCAGCACCGCGAGGCCGTCGTGGTCGCCGGTGCCGACCTGCGGATCGGCGACGATCGCGTTGCCGAGATCGACGAAGCCGCGCCGCTTGAACGGGCCGGCGCGGTCGAGCCCGTGCGCGACGTCGTCGCGCGCCCGGTTGAACGAGGCATAGCCGTGCTCGGGGACGCGCAGCGGGCGCACCTCCTCGCGGCTGAACGCGCCGGTGGAAACGAACACGTCGCCGGCCCGGTGCGGCCCGAACAGGCGTCCGTGATTGTTGCTCAGCTCGAACACCCGGTTTGAGAAGGCGTCGTCGCGGCCTTCGGGAAGCTGCGGATGGAGCGCCTCGCCGATGATGGCGCGGTATCCGGACGAGTGCCCGAAGCGGACCGGATAGCCCGCCGCGCTCGCGGCCGCGACCAGGCGCTGCCGCGCCTCCTCCGCGCTCTTCGCCGCCGCGTCGACCAGGATGATGTTGATCGGCTCGCGCAGCCGCTTGCCTTCGTAGACCTCGTTCAGCCAGTGCGCGACGCTGCCGTCGCTCGCGATCATCCACTTGCCGATGGCCGGCAGGCCGGGCGGCCTCGCGACATCGCCTGGCGCGGCGGAGCCGGGCGGGGATCCGGGCGGCGCGTTCTGGGCCCATGCGGGGCGGACCGCGCAGGCGACCAGGAACAGGAGCTCGCGGCGGCGAATCATGGCCGCAATCTAGCCCACTCGGCTGCTACGCACTTTTCCTTAGGGGCCGTCCCGTTACGAGCATTATCTGAATTTTGCGCTTCCGGGGCCCGCGCTACCCGTATGGCATCAAACGATGGAGCTCGTGATGCCGACCCCGATCACCCTGCCGCACCC
>PQAH01000215.1 GCA_003105195.1 Bradyrhizobiaceae bacterium | reverse complement strand
TGCGCCGCCCGGTCGCGGCCGGATCGCGGGCGTCGTCGCGCAGCTCCGGCGCGAGCCCGATCACCTCGCAGAACTCCTCCCAGAACTTCTGCTCGATCGGCGCGGCCGCGACCAGCCGTCCGTCCGCCGTGGGATAGAGGCGATAGCGCGGCGTGCCGCCGGTGACGAGGTCGCTGCCGTTGCCGGGCCACTGTCCGGCCGCGAGCCCGTTGCCGAGCGCCCAGTACATGAACGGGAACACGTTGTCGTGCATCGCGATGTCGAGACAGCGACCGCGCCCGCTGCGCGCCCGCTCGGCGAGCGCCAGCAGGATGTTCATCACGGCCGGATAGGCGCCGGCCGCGATGTCGGCGATCAGCGCCGGCGGCAGCACGGGCCGGTCGGACGGACCGGTGGACAGCGCCAGCAGCCCGGCGTCGCCGATGTAGTTGAGGTCGTGCCCCGCGACGTCGCGCTTCGGCCCGGTCTGGCCGTAGCCCGTGATCGCGCAATAGACGATGCGCGGGTTCGCCTTCGCGACGTCGTCGTAGCCGAGGCCGAGCCGCGCCATCACGCCGGGCCGGAACTGCTCGACCAGCACGTCCGCGCGCGCGAGCAGCGGCTCGAGCCGGGCGCGGTCGGCCGGGTCCTTCAGGTCGAGGGCGAGGCTCTTCTTGCCGCGGTTGAGCAGCGCGAAATTCACGCTGTCGCGCCCCCATTTCGGGTCGTAGCCGCGCATCTCCTCGCCGCGTCCCGGCCGCTCCACCTTGATGACCTCGGCGCCGGCCTCGGCGAGCAGCAGCGTCGCCATCGGGCCGGGCAGCAGTGTCGAGAAGTCGAGGACCGTCAGTCCTTCGAGCGGTCGCATCAGCGCGGCTCCCGGGCCGCCGCCACCACGGCGCGGCGCGCCGGCGCATAGCCGGGCGTGCCGTAGGTCTCGAACAGGGCGCGCGTCACGTCGTGATGATAGGCGAGCCCGCCGCGCACCACGCGCTCGATCGGCCCGTCGCGATAGCCGAGCCCGAGGCGGCAGGTCGTGTCCATGTCGGCCGCGGTGGCGAGCCCCTCGTCGAGCAGGCGCAGCGCGGCGTTGTATTTCGGGCGCGCCAGCCGGTCGACGATTCGCCCGGCCTGGTCGGCGCACACCACCACCGTCAAGCCCGCGCCCTCGAACACCGCGCGCGCCGCCGCGATCGCGCCGTCCAGCGTGCGCGGCTGGCGCACCAGCTCGACGAGCCGCGAGGGCGGGTCGTCGCCGTTGCGGTAGCGCGCGAAGCCGAGCACGTTCGAACCCTCCTCGCCGGACTCTTCCCCCGTGTGCACGCCGAGGCATTCGGTCCCGAGCTCCACCAGCACGGCCTTGCGGGTCGCGTCCGGCACCGGACGGGTGCCGAGATGCAGCACCACCTCGGCCGCCTCGGGGCGCGCCGCGCCTGCGAGGAACGGGTCGCCGTCGGGAAACGAGCGGCTGGCGCCGCCCTGCAGGACCGCATAGCGCATGGTCAGGCTCCGAACATCTTGTCGCCCGCATAGGTGTAGAAGCCGCGCCCCGACTTGCGCCCGAGCAGCCCGGCCGCCACCATGCGCCGCAGCAGCGGCGGGCAGGCCGCGCGGGCGTCGAGGGTGACCGGATAGAAGGCCTCGCACAGCAGGATCTGGGTGTCGAGGCCGACCAGGTCGATCAGCTCCAGCGGCCCCATCTTGTAGCCGAGCGCGCTCTTGATCGCGGTGTCGATGTCGGCCGGCGACGCCACCCCGGCCTCCACGGCGCGGATCGCGTCGTTGTTGAACGGCACCAGCAGGGCGTTGAGGATGAACCCGGGCTTGTCCTGGGTGCGCACCGGGATCTGGCCGCAGGCCTCGGTCCAGGCCCAGGCGGCCTGGAACGTCGCGTCCGAGGTGATGAGCCCCGGCGACATCTCGATCAGCTTCATCAGTTGCGCCGGCAGGCAGAAATGCATGCCGACGACCCGGTCGGGCCGCTTCGTCCCGGCCGCGATCTCGGTGATCGAGAGGGTCGAGGTGTTGGAAGCGAGGATCGTATGCGGCGGGCAGAGCGCGTCGAGCTCGCCGAACAGCGCGCGCTTCGTCTGCAGGTCCTCGAACACCGCTTCGATCACGAGGTCGCAGGCCGCGAGATCGGCGAGCGCGGTGGTGCGCGTCATCCGCCCCAGCACGGCGTCGCGCTCGGCGGCCGACATCTTGCCGCGCTCCACCGACTTGCCGAAGAAGCCCGCGCTCTGCTGCGCGGCGCGCTCGAGGCCCGCCGCCGACTGGTCGTGGCACAGCGTCGCGAATCCCGCCCGCGCCGCGACGATCGCGATGCCGGCGCCCATGGTGCCGCCCGCGCCGCACACGCCGACCGTCCTGATCGCGGGGGTCATTTGCTGGCGAAGCTCCGGCCGATGAGTTGACGGTGCACCTGGTTCGTCCCTTCCCAGATCTGGGTGATCTTGGCGTCGCGCATCAGCCGCTCGACGCGGAAGTCGCGCACATAGCCGTAGCCGCCGTGCATCTGCACGGCCTCGGTGGCGATCCGCATCGCGAGGTCCGAGGCGCGCATCTTGGCCATGGAGGCCTGCAGGCCGAAGTCGCTCGCCCCGCTCTCGACGAGGTCCGCGACGTAGTCGAGCCACACCTCCGCCATGGCGAGGTCGGTCGCGAGATCGGCGAGGGAGAACTGGTTGCCCTGGAACTCGACGATCCGGTGTCCCGACTGGCGCCGCTCGTTCATGTAGGCGACCATGTCGCCGAAGGCCGCGCGCGCGATGCCGAGCGCGTGCGCCGCGACGCTCGGCCGCGACTTGTTGAGCGAGGCGAACAGGATCTTCAGCCCGTCGCCCGGCGCGCCGATCAGGTTCGCGCGCGGCACGCGGCAGCCGTCGAAGTCGATCGCCGCCGTGGACGAGCCGCGGTGGCCCATCTTCTCCTCGAGCCGCGCCACCGAGAAGCCGGGCGTGCCCTTCTCGAGCACCAGCGCCGAGATCGCGGCCTTGGCGTCGTCGATCTCGCTCCACTTGCCGAACAGGAGGATCCGGTCGGCGACGTCGCCCGAGGTGATGAAGATCTTGCCGCCGTCGATCACGATCTCCTCGCCGTCCGGGCGGAAGCGCGTGCGCATGCCGGTCGCGTCCGAACCGGCGTCGGGCTCGGTGATCGCCAGCGCGCCGAGCCCGCCTTCGGCGATCGCCGGGAGCAATCGTTGCTTCTGCGCCTCGGTTCCGAAGTCGATCAGCGGCTTCATGCCGTGGAAGGTGGTCGCGTAGATGATGCCGGTCGCGGCGCAGGCCTCGCTGATCGCCTTCACGACCGCGAGATAGAGCCGGAAGCGCATCGGCGCGCCGCCATGGGCTTCGGGCACGAACAGCCCGTTCAGCCCGAGCGCGTTGAGCGCGCGCACATTGTCCCAGGGGAACTCGCCCGTCCGGTCGATGCGGTCGGCGTTCGGGCGGATCACCTCGTCGCAGACCCGGCGCACCTGGTCGAGCACGAGCTGCTCCTCCGCGCTCCAGCCGCGCCGCGCCTCGATGTCCTCGAAGATCCGCATCAGTGGTTCATTCCCTGGCCGCCGTCGAGATAGATGGTCTCGCCCGTGAGATAGCCGATGTCCTCCGCGAACAGCGCGCCGACCAGGCGCGCGACCTCCTCGGCCGCGCCCGCGCGCCCGACCGGCACGCGCTTGTCCAGCCAGGCGCGGATCTTGTCCCCGGTGAGGAAGTCGCGGTTGAGGTCGGTCTCGATGTAGCCGGGCGCCACGTCGATCACGCGGATCCCGTCGCGGGCCCACTCGGCGGCGAGGCAGCGCGTGATCGCGCCGACCGCCGCCTTGGAGGCGCAATAGGCGAGGCTGCCCGGCACGCCGAGCTTGTCGAAGAACGACCCGATATTGACGATCAGCCCGCCGCCCGCCGCGCGCAGGTGCGGATAGGCCTCGCGCGCCCCGACCAGCACCGCGGTCGCGTTGAGCCGCAACGTCTCCTCGAACTCGGCCGCGGACAGCTCGGCGCTCGGCTTGCCCACATGGGCGCCCGCATTGTTGACCAGCCCGACGATCGGGCCCTTGTCCGCCACGGTCCGGATCGCCGCCGCGACCGAGGCCTCGTCGGTGACGTCGCAGGCGAGGCCGCGCCCGGCCGCGCTCGTGCCCGCGCGCGAGAGCGAGACCACCGCGAAGCCGCGCCGCGCGAGATCCGCCGCGATCGCGGCGCCGATGCCGCGGCTGCCGCCCGTGACGATGACCTGGCCCTCACGCATCGCGGAACCCCGGCTTGCGCTTCCCGACGCCGTCGCGCACGGCAAGCTCGACGCTCATGCGCTCTTCTCCCGGCGGGCCTGGTAGCGGATCGCCGTGAGCGCGATCTCGCCGCGCTTCGCCTTGGCGACCAGCTCGCGCTTGAGGATCTTGCCGCTCGCGGTCAGCGGGAAGCTCTCGAAGCGGGCGAAGTATTCCGGCATGTCGAACCGGGAGACGCCTTCCCGCGCCAGGTGGTCGAGCAACGCGTCCGGATCGACGCCGCCCATCACGGCGATGCACATGCGCTCGCCCAGCCGCTCGTCCGGCACCGGGAAGCAGGCGACACGGTCGACCTCGCCGTGGCGCAGCGCGATCGCCTCGACATGCGCCGGATAGATGTTGTGGCCGCCGCGGATGATCAGGTCCTTGAGCCGGCCCTCGATCTTCAGGTTGCCGCCCGCGTCGAGCACGCCGAGGTCGCCCGACATGAACCAGCCGTCGCGGTTGTGGCTCGACTCGGTCGCGGCCTGGTTGTCGAAATAGCCGAGCATCAGCGCGGCGCCGCGTCCGCCGATATGGCCGACCTCGCCGATCGCGACCGGCCGGTCCGGATCGGCCGGATCGAACAGCGCGACCTCGTAGGCGCGTCCGCCGCGCCCGCAGGTGCCGACGATCGTGCCGGTGTCGTCGGTCGGCAGCGTGTACTGGTGCGAGGAGTTCTCGGTCATGCCGTAGACGTTCTGCGGCTTGATGCCCTGGTTCACGAAGGCCTCGGCGACCGCGGGCGGGATCGGCGCGCCCGCCATGTAGAACACGGCGACGCGCCCGATGCGCGCGAGTCCCCGCCGCCGCTGCTCGGCGAGCACGTCCATGGCGTGGGTCGGCACGCCCAGCACATAGGTGGCGCCGTTGTCGACGATCCAGTCGAGCCGGCTCACCCCCGCCGGCGGATCGTCGGTCACCAGCAGCCCGCCCGCGAGCAGCCACTGCGCCACCCCCACCCAGGCGATGTGGTGCGACAGCGGCGAGAGCGTGAGCATCACGCTGTCCGGCCCGTGGCCCCAGTCGCGTACCATGTCGCGCGCATTGGCGAGCAGGGTATTGGCCGAATGCATCACGCATTTCGGCGCGCCGGTCGTGCCCGACGTGAAGGCGAGGTACATCACGACGTCCGGGTCCGTGCAAGGCGGCGTCGCGTTCGGCGCCGGCTGCGGGAAGGACTCCGGGCTGTAGACGGTCCTGAGCGTGGGCACGCCCGCGAGCACGGCGTCGAAATTCGCCGTGGCGCGGTCGGCGCCCCAGCCGGGCTCGGTGAGCAGCGCGCGCGCCGAGAGCCGGGTGAGCAACTGCGCGACCTCCTCGCACGTATAGGTGCGGTGCAGGGACGGGTTGCAGGCGAAGCCCTCGCGCGCGCAGGCGAGCAGCATCACGACCGCCTCGGCGCGGTTCGACGTCCAGATCGATACCCGGTCGCCGCCGACGAGGCCGTAGATCCGCAGGTCCGCCGCGACCCCGTCGACCCAGTCGAGCAGCTGCTGCCAGGAGAGGGTGCGCCTGCCGTCGCGCAGCGCCGGCGCCGCGGGCCGGCCGGCCGCCTGGCGCGCCAGCAGCGTGTAGAAGGTATCGTCCTGCCACAGGCCCCGCTCGTAGTAACGCCGGGCGGCCGCCGGATGGTGCAGGGTGAGGAAGGGGCGCACGCTCACCTCCCGAACTTGCCCGGATCCGGCTTGCGCTTCTCGGCGAACGCCTTGGAGAGCTCGTGGCTCTCCTCGCTCTCCAGATAGGAGCGCAGCAGGAGGTCGTGCGCCATGCGCGAGAGGCCCGAGACGCCGCCGTGGCGCGCGTTGAAGGCCGCCTTGACGGAGGCGAGCGCGAACGGCCCGCGCTCGGCGATCTCCAGCGCGAAGGCCTCGGTCTCCTTGGCGAGGTCGGCGTCCGGCACCACCTTGTTGATCAGGCCCATCTGCAGCGCCTCGGCGGCGCCGATCTTGGGGTTGCGGAACCAGATCTCCTTGGCGCGCTTCTTGCCGACCAGGTCCTCCAGGTACCAGGTGCCGTAGCCCGCGTCGAACGAGCCCATCATCGGTCCGACCTGGCGGAACACCGCGCCCTCCTTGGCGATCGTGCAGTCGCATATCATCTGCAGCACGTTGCCGCCGCCGACCGCGAAGCCGTTCACCGAGGCGATCACCGGCTTCTGCAGCTTCTCGATCGATTCATACATCTCCAAGGTCGGCAGCGTGCCGGCATAGAGCGTGGTGTCCTCCATGCCGTCCTTGCGGCCGCCGATGCAGAAGAACCGGTCGCCCGCGCCGGTGAGCACGATCACGCGCGTGCGCGTCTCGCGCCGGATCGCGTTGATGCAGTCGCGGATCTCGTGACACATCGTGGCGTTGAACATGTTGCCGTCCTGCGGCCGGTTCAACGTGATGGTGCCGATCGGGCCCTTCTCGTCGTAGAGGATGGTCTCGTAGGCCATGGCGGGCTCCTTCAGCCGGATTCAGATGACGCCCTCGGCCGCGAGGGCCTCGATGCGGTCGTCGCCGTAGCCGAGCAGCGCGCTCAGCACGTCGCGGGTCTGGGCGCCGCGCTGCGGCGGGGCGCTGCGCGGGGTGTTCGCGGCGCCGTCGATCTGGAAGCCGGTGCCGACCTGCGGCACCTCGCGGTCCCCGTCGGCGAGCCGGTAGAACAGCCCGCGCGCCGCGAAGTCCGGATCGTGCGCGACCTGGTCGACGCGGTTGATGGGGCCGGCCGGCACGCGCGCGGCGCGGAACAGCGCCAGCCATTCGGCCTGCGGCTTCTGCCGCAGGATCTCCTGGATGCGGGCGACGATCGCGGGTCGCGCCGCGCGCCGCTGCGCATTCGTCGCATGGGCGGGGTTTGCGCCGAAGGTGGGGTCGCCCACCGTCTCCCAGAAGCGTGTCCAGATCGCGTCGTTGCCGAGGCCGAGCGTGATCGGGTCGTCGGCGGTCTCGAAGGCCTGGTAGATCGCGATCACGCTGTCCTTGGCGCCCGAGCGGCGCGGCACCTCGCCCGAGCCGAGATAGGGCACGATGCGGCAGGCGAGGAAGCGCGTCATCGACTCGGCGAGTGCGATGTCGATCACGCGGCCGCGGCCGGTCCGCAGCCGCGCATAGAGTGCCGCGACGGTCGCGAGCGCCGCGTCCTCGCCGGCCAGCATGTCGGCGGCGGGCGCCCCGATCTTCTGCGGCGCGCCCTCGGCCGCGCCCGTGATGTCCATGATTCCCGAGTAGCCCTCGGCGATCAGGTCGTAGCAGGCGAGGTCGGCGCGTGCGCCCGTGAGCCCGAAGCCCGTGATCGAGACGTAGACCAGGTCCGGCTTGAGCGCGGTCAGGGTCGCGGCGTCGAGCCCGAGCTTGGCGGCACTGCGCGGCAGCTGGTTCACGACCACCACGTCGCTCGCGCGCACCAGGTCGCGCAGCACCGCGCGGCCCTCCGCGCGGGTGGTGTCGAGGGTCACGCTGAGCTTGTTGCGGTTGATGCTGAGGAACCAGAGCGAATCCTCGTCGAGGAAGGGCGGCCCCCAGGCGCGGGCATCGTCGCCGGCCGGCCGCTCCACCTTGATGACATCGGCGCCGAGGTCGGCGAGCAGCAGCGTCGCGTAGGGTCCGGCGACCGAGGTCGTCAGGTCGAGCACCCGCACGCCCGCGAGCAGGTCGAAGCCGCGACCGGGCCGCACCGCGGGCAGGCGGTGGAACGGCAGCGTCACGGCAGGATCGGCGCAGCTCGTGGACATGGGTGGCATCGCGTGTCCCGACATTCAGCAATGCACGTGCCAGTCGTTGGGGCGGACACTTTGCCCGATTTCCCTGCCTTGCGGCGAGGCCCTGGAGGACGGCTGTCGTTGCCTCGAACAGGATAATCCAATAAGTGTCCTCGGAAACGACACTCGTGCGGGCCGCGTCCAGGCTCGCGGACGAGAGCGTTCAGCGTCGGGAGCAGACAGGTGTCAGGCCACAATCGGCTGGTCGGAGCCATCGCCATCGATGCCGGGCGCAAGGTCCGGTTCGCGAGCGGGCTCGGCACCGATTCCCGCCTCCAGAGCCTCGCGGCCGATCCGGCCTGGATGCGGGAGGCGCGCGAGCACCGGTTGCGCGCCCTCGAGCTCGACCGCCGGCAGCTCGTCGTCCTGGCCTGCGCGTTGCCCGAGGTCGACCTCCTGGTGATCGGCGAGCCGGGCGCCGAGCCGGTGTTCGAGTTCATCGCCTCGGTCGACTTCGCCTACGACATCATCAATCACCTCGTCAGCGATCCCTTCGACGCCATGACGGTGGTCGATGCCGACGCGCGCGTCGCCTACATCTCGCCGGTGCACGAGCGCTTCTTCGGCCTCGGCCCCGGCGACGCCAACGGCCGGCCGGTGCGCGACGTGATCGAGAACACCGGCCTCGAACGCGTGGTCCGCACCGGCAAGGCCGAGATCGGCGAGCTGCAGCGCATGAACGGCGCCGACCGCGTGGTGTCGCGGGTGCCGATCCTGCGCGGCGGCAAGGTCCTGGGCGCGGTCGGCCGGGTCATGTTCAAGGGGCCCGCCCAGCTCGACGCGCTCAGCCGCCGCATCCGCGCCCTCGAGAGCGAGGTCGAGTTCTACAAGCGCGAGGCCGCGGTGCTGCGCAGCCGCCGCTACGGCCTCGACCAGATCGTCGGCGAGAGCGCCGCCATGCGCCGGCTGCGCGCCGAGATCGTCAAGGTCGCGCCGCTCGAGATCGCGGTCATGATCCGCGGCGAGAGCGGCACCGGCAAGGAGCTGGTGGCCCACGCCCTGCATCGCCTGAGCCCGCGCCGCGACGCCGCCCTGGTCGCCGTCAACGCCGCGGCGCTGCCCGCGAGCCTCGTCGAGGCGGAGCTGTTCGGCTACGAGGCCGGCGCCTTCACGGGCGCGGACCGCAAGGGCCGCAAGGGCAAGTTCGAGCAGGCCGCCAACGGCACGATCTTCCTCGACGAGATCGGCGACATGCCCATGGAGGTGCAGGTCAAGCTGCTGCGCGTGCTGCAGGACCGCATGGTCGAGCGCATCGGCGGCGAGAAGCCGCGCGAGGTGGACTTCCGCCTGGTCACGGCCACTCACACCGACCTGCAGAAGCAGGTGGAGGCCGGCAGGTTCCGCCTCGATCTGTTCTACCGGATCTCGCCGATCGTGATCGAGGTGCCGCCGCTGCGCGAGCGCCTCGAGGACATCCCGCTGCTCGCCGCGCATTTCCTCGACGAGGTCGCGCACCGCCATGCGCGGCCCGCCCGGCGCATCGCGCCGGCCGCCCTCGACTGGCTCATGGACCAGGCCTGGCCCGGCAATGTGCGCCAGCTGCGCCACGAGATCGAGCGCGCCTTCGTGTTCGCCGAGGGCGACGCGATCGAGGTCGAGGATTTCCAGCAGGGCCGCGGCGAGAGCGAGCCGGCGCGCCCGGCGCCGGTCCGCAACGGCGAGGCCGGCACCCTGCAGGCGAGCGTCGAGCAGCTGGAGCACCAGGTGATCCGCGCCGCCATGGAGCGCCACAAGGGCAACAAGAAGAAGGTCGCCGAGGAGCTCGGAATCTCGCGCTCTTATCTCTATAAGAAGCTTGCCGAGGCCTGACGTCGACCGCATTGTGCAGGGCACAATGTCCGCGTCGTGGACACGCCTGCGGCGAGGACTGTCGCCGCCGGAAACAGGGCGGCTCATCCCTTGGCTGCGTGCCGCGAGCGATGCGCTCCCGTCACAACGATTCTGCGACCAAACGCCCCCCATTGGCCTGAGCGGCACGGGCATTGCTAGGATAGGCTCAGAGATCCGGGAGCGGCTGCGCGGTCGCGCACCGGAAGAACAGCCTTGGACCACGGGAGGGCAATGACATGATCACGACACGCGCCACGACTCGCGGAGCGGCCGCGGCCGTTCTCGGCAGCGCCATCGCGCTCGCCGCCGGCACGGCCTCGGCGCAGCAGCCGGCGCAGAGCGTCAAGCTCGGCGTCGTCTCGTTCCTGACCGGGCCGGCGGCCGGCCCGTTCGGCATCCCGGCGCGCAACGCCGCCGAGATCCTGATCGAGGGTCTCAACACCGGCAAGGTTCCGGCGCCCTACAACAAGGTCGGGTTCGGCGGAGCCAAGATCGAATCCAAGATCGTGGACGAGGCCGGCTCGACCGCCCAGCAGGTGACCGAGTATCGCAACCTGGTGCAGCGCGACGGCGTCGACGCGATCGTCGGCTACATCTCGTCCGGCAACTGCCTCGCCGTGACCCCGGTCGCCGAGGAGCTCAAGACCATCACGGTCCTGTTCGACTGCGGCACCCCTCGCATCTTCGAGGAGGCGCCGCGCAAATACGTGTTCCGCGCCACCCCGCACGCCACCATGGATAGCGTCGGGGCCGCGCGCTACATCGTCGAGAAGAAGAAGAACATCACGGCCTATTCGGGCATCAACCAGAACTACGCCTGGGGCCAGGACTCCTGGCGCGACTTCGTGCTCGCCATGAAGACGCTGGCGCCGAAGGCGACGGTCGACAAGGAGCTCTTCCCCAAGCTGTTCGCCGGCGAGTACGGCGCCGAGGTCTCGGCGCTGCTCACCTCGAAGTCGCAGGTGATCCACACCAGCTTCTGGAACGGCGACCTCGAGAGCTTCATCTTCCAGTCGAGCGCCCGCGGCCTGCCGCAGCGGATCCCGATCATCATGACGGCCGGCGAGACCGCGGTCGCCCGCCTCGGGCCGAAGATGCCCGACGGCACCATCATCGGCGCGCGCGGCTCGCACGGCGCCTTCTTCTCGCCCGACAACGAGCTGAACCGCTGGTTCAGGCAGGCCTATGTGGACCGCTTCGGCGTCCAGCCGACCTACCCGTCCTACCACATGGCGCAGTCGATCCTCGGGCTCAAGGCCGCGTGGGAGAAGGCCGCCGCCGCCAAGAACGACGCCCGCCCGTCGGTCGACGAGGTGATCGCGGCGTTCGAGGGCCTCGAGTTCCAGGCGCCCAGCACGACCATCAAGATGGCGCTCGGCAAGGGTCACCAGGGCATCGGCGACATTTCCTACGGCACCTACAAGTACAACAAGCAGAAGGGTCAGCCCGAGATCGTCGACGTGGTGCGCTATCCGGCCGAATGCGTGAACCCGCCGGCCGACATGACCTCGACCGCCTGGCTCGAAGGCGGCATGAAGGGCGCCAAGTGCAAGTGAGGCCTCCGGCCCGCTGATCGAACGAGGCCGCGCTTCGGCGCGGCCTCTCCTTGGCAGCGTCTCGCCGGAACGACGAGTGCCGCGATTCGAAGTTCCTGCAGCGTGTGCCGCTGCTCGTCCGGGAGCTTCCAATCGATAAGGGGCACTCGAAAATCAACAAGCTGCCAGTGCCCCTGTTGCTTCCGAAGTTCGCGACAGAGGGCGCCGCAGTATCGCGAACTTCGGAAGCGGGGCACTGGTCGTGCTGACAGCCTTTGCAATCGTCACGGATGGGCTCGTCTACGCGGCCTATCTGTTCGTGGTGGCGATCGGCCTCACCCTGATCTTCGGGGTGATGAAGATCCTCAATGTCGCCCACGGATCGTTCTACGCCTTCGGCGCCTATGGCGCGGCGACCGCGGTCGGCATCTATTTCGACCGCGGGCTGCCGGACGCCGGCGGGTTCCTGTTCATGATCCTGGTCGCCATGGCGATCGGCCTCGTCATCGGCCTCGTCCTCGAGCGCGGCATCCTGCGTCTCGCCTATGGCCGCGACGAGGTCGTGATCGTGCTGATCACCTATGCGGTGTTCCTGATCCTGGAGGACATGCTGATCCTGATCTGGGGGACGGGCTCGCTCGCCGCCTACCAGCCCTTGGTCGCGGCCGGCAATGTCGAGGTCGGGGCGCTGATCCTCTCGGGCTACGATATCGGCCTCGTGATCTTCGCCGGCCTGCTCGCGCTCGGCGGCAGCTACGCGCTCAACTACACGCGTCCCGGCCGGCTGCTCACCGTGGTGATCTTCGACCGCGAGACCGCCGCTGCCTTCGGCATCAACGTCACCCTGGTCTACACCGCGACCTTCGCGCTCGGCGCGATCCTGGGCGCCCTCGGCGGCGCCGTGATGGCGCCGAAGATCGCCGTGACGCTCGGCATCGGCGTCGAGGTCATCGTGCTCGCCTTCGCGGTGGTGGCGATCGGCGGCATGGGCTCCATGGAAGGGGCCCTGGTCGGCGCCCTGATCGTCGGCCTGTGCCGCGCCGCCGCCGTGCACCTGGTGCCGCAGATCGAGCTGTTCGTGATCTACGGCGTCATGGCGCTGGTGCTGATCTTCCGCCCGCACGGCCTGTTCTCGCGCGCCGAGCCGAGGAAGATCTAGCGCATGATCCCGAAAAGTGGACACCGGTTCTCGGACGGGATCGTGCGCCGGCGGGAAGTCGGCGCGTCCCTGCGGTCCGGCCTGACGGGATGGAGACACGGATGACGAACCGTTCCACCTTGATCGGCGCTCTCGCCTTCCTGGTCCTCGCCGCGGCCGCGCCGGCGCTGCCCCCCTGGCTGATCTCGCTCGCCACCATCGCCTTCGCCCACGCCCTGGTGGTGCTCGGGCTCGTGATCATGTGGCGCGCCGGCCTCGTCTCCTTCGGCCAGGCGCTCTACTACGCGGTCGGCGCCTATTGCGTCGCCCTGGTGTCGCGCTTCACCGGCATCACCGACGCCTTCGTGCTGATCGTGCTCGGCGGGCTCGCCGCCGGGCTGCTCGCCGTGCTCGTCGGCTTCCTGCTCGCCCGCTATCGCGAGATCTTCTTCGCGATGCTGAGCCTCGCGATGTCCATGATCCTCTACGGCGTGCTGGTGAAGACCGAGGCGCTCGGCTCGACCGACGGCTTCAACGTGGCGCCCGCCACCTTCCTCGGCTATGCGCCCGAGGGCGCCATGCTCAACCTCGCCTTGTTCTGGCTGGTGCTGGTGCTCTCGGCGCTCGCCGCCGCCGCGATCGGCGTCTATTTCCGCTCGGTCGCGGGCGCGATCGCGGTGCCGGTGCGCGACAACGAGATCCGCATCGAGTTCCTCGGCCTCTCGGTGAACCGGCTGATCCACCTCAAGCTGGTCATCGCCGGCATCCTCGGCGGCGTCGGCGGCGCGCTCGCCGCGATGACCATCTCCCACGTCGATCCCAACATGGCCTACTGGACGACCTCGGGCGGCTTCGTCTTCGTCACCATCCTGGCCGGCGCCGGCTCGATCGCGGCCGCCTTCGTCGGCTCCTTCGCCTTCGAGATGCTGCGCTCGATCGCGGTGGCGCTGCTGCCCGGCGCCTGGCAGCTGATCCTCGGCTCGGTGCTGCTGATCACCATCCTGTTCGTCCCCGACGGCCTCGGCTCGCTGTTCATGCGCAAGACGCGCGGCAAGGAGGGCGAGCCCGCATGACCCCGATCCTTTCCGTCGCCGGCCTGGAGAAGACCTTCGGCAGCGTGGTCGCCGCCCGCGACATCACGATCGACGTGCCGGCCGAGCAGACCGTCGGCATCATCGGCGCCAACGGCGCCGGCAAGACCACCTTCGTCAACATGGTGACGGGCCATCTGCGGCCCAGCAAGGGAACGATCCGCTTCGGCGACAAGGACATCACCGGCATGGCCTCGCGCGACATCACCCGGCTCGGGATCTCGCGCTCGTTCCAAGTCGCGCAGATCTTCCCCTCGCTCACCGTGTTCGAGAACATGTGCGTCGCCGCTGCGATCGCCCGCGACGCCGACGGCATCCTGCGCCGCGCCTTCACGCCGCTGCGCTCCGGACAGACCGTGGCGGAGGCCGAGGCCGCGATCGAGCTGTTCCAGATCGGCAGCTATCGCGAGGCGCGCGTCGCCACCCTGCCGCAGGGCATCCGCAAGCTGCTCGACATCGCCATGGCGGTGGCGGGGTGGCCGCGGATCCTGCTGCTCGACGAGCCGACCAGCGGCATCTCGATCGAGGAGAAGTTCGGCCTGATGGACGTCGTGATGTCCGCGCTCAAGAGCCGCCGCGTCACCATCCTGTTCGTCGAGCACGACATGGAGATCATCGGCCGCTACGCCGACCGGGTGCTCGCCTTCTACGACGGCACCATCATCGCGGACGGGCCGCCCGCCGAGGCGCTGGCCAACGAGCGGGTGCAGACGCTGATCAGCGGCACCAAGCTGCGCACGGAGGCGGCCCATGCTTAGGGTCGTGAACCTGCAGGTCTCGATCGGTCCGGTGCCGATCGTGCGCGACGCCTCCCTCGACGTCACCGAAGGCGAGATGTGCGGCCTGATCGGCCGCAACGGCGCCGGCAAGACCACCTTCATGCGCGCCCTGATGGGTGTGCTGCAGGCCTCCGGCAGGGCCGAGCTCGAGCATGTCGATCTCCTCGCCCTGCCCGCGCATCGCCGCGTCGCCCACGGCGTCGGCTACATGCCCGAGGACCGCCGGCTGGTGCCCGAGTTCACGGTCGAGGAGAACATCCGCGTGCCGAGCTGGTCGACCGCCATGGACGGCGTCGAGCAGCGGCTGGAGTGGATCTACGGGATCATGCCGGAGGTGGCCGGCTTCCGCGATCGCCGTGCCCTCGAGCTCTCGGGCGGCCAGCAGAAGATGGTGGCGCTCGCCCGCGCACTGCTCGCCGGCACGCGCCTGCTGCTGCTCGACGAGCCTTTCGAGGGCCTCGCCCCCGCGCTCGCCCGCCGCCTCGGCGAGGTGCTCGCCAACCTCAAGAGCGAGGGCGTCTCGGTGCTGATCGCCGAGTCGAACGAGGTCCACGTCGCCGACCTCCTCTCCCGCGCCTACCGCATCGAGCGCGGCACCGTCAGCGCGATCTGAGCGGACCCACGCTCTCAGCCGGCAGGGTGCAATAGTCCTACTGTGTCAGAAGACAATTCTCGGCGTCATCCCGGCCGAGCGAAGCGAGAGCCGGGATCCATAACCCCTGTACTTCCGCATCTCGAACGCCGCGATTATGGATCCCGGCTCGCACTCGCTTCGCTCGCTTGGCCGGGATGACGCTCAGAGTGCAGTTTCTGACACAGTAGGAATAGGCGCGAAGCGCCGTATTGCACCGTCGGCGAATCCGAGCGCGTTGCCGGTGCAATACGCGCGCCTGCAGCGCGCTATTGCACCCTACGAACCGAACCGCGCCGGGCGTTTCGCGAAGAAGGCCGCGATGCCCTCGCGGAAGTCCGCGGTGCCGGCCGCCGCCACGAAGGCGTCGCGCTCGGCTTCGAGCTGCACCTCGAACGGCACCGTCGGCGCCTGGTGCACCAGGCGCTTCACCGATGCGAAGGCGAAGGCCGGCCCCTGCGCGATGCGGCGCGCCAGCGCGTCGAGCTCGGCGGCGAGCCGCTCGCCCGGCACCACCCGGTTGATCAGCCCGATCGCGCGCGCCTCCTCGGCGCCGATCGGGTCGCCGAGCATGATCCATTCCATCGCCCGCCGCTGCCCGATCAGGCGCGTGATCGACCAGGTCGTGCCGCCGTCCGGGCTGGTGCCGATCCGCGTATAGGCCGGCACGAAGCTCGCGTCGTCCGCCGCCACCACCAGGTCGCAGGCGAGCGCGAGCCCGAGCCCGCCGCCCGCGACCGCCCCCTGCACGCCCGCGACCACTGGCGCGCTCATGCGCCGGATGCCGCGGATGATCTGGTGGAAGAACGGAATCAGCCGGCCGGCGGCCTCGTCCGCCCGGTCCTGGGCGGCGTGGAACAGAGCGAGGTCGCCGCCCGCCATGAAGGCGCGCCCCTCGCCGGTCAGCAGCACGACCTTGACGCTGCGGTCGCGCTCCGCCCGCGCGAGCGCGTCGAGCAGGCTCTCGGCCAGCGCGATGTCGAGCGCGTTCAGCCGGTCGGGCCGGTTCAGCACCACCCGCGCGATTCCATCCTCCACGCTCGAGCGCACCAGTTCAGGCATGGCGATCCTCCCGTTCGGCCTTATTCTCGGCGGCGTTGTCTTGGCCGCCGGCCTTCGCTAGTCTCCGGCAAAAATGAATCCAACTCAATATGGGAGGACGCCATGCAGGAGGTGCGCCGCGAGCGCCGCGGACCGGCCCTCTGGCTGACCATCGACCGCGAGGGGCGGCGCAATGCCCTCAACGAGGCGGTCCTCCGCGGGCTGCTCGCGGGCGTGCACGCCGCCGACCAGGACGGCGCCATCCGCGCCGTGGTGATCACCGGCGCCGGCAAGGTGTTCTGCGCCGGCGGCGACCTCAAGCCCGACGCCGACGGCGACCCCTTCCGCATCGATCCCGCCGAGGTCGACAATCCGGTGGTGCGGCTGTTCCGCGCCATGAGCGCCTGCGCGGTTCCGGTGATCGCGCGCGTCAACGGCCATGCGCTTGCCGGCGGCTTCGGGCTGGTCTGTGCCTGCGATTTCGCCGTGGCGGTCGAGGGCGCGAAGCTCGGCACCCCCGAGGCGCGCATCGGCATCTTCCCGATGATGATCCTGCCCTGGATGATGCGCACCATCCCGCGCCGCAAGCTCCTCGAGCTCTGCGTCACCGGCGAGCCGATCGGCGCCGCCGAGGCGCTCGCCCACGGCATGGTCAACCACGTGGTGCCGGCCGAGAAGCTCGACGAGAAGGTGGACGCGCTCGTCGCCGCCATCGCGGCGAGCTCGCCCACCGCGATCCGCATGGGCCGCCGCGCCCTCGCGACCCTCGACTCGCTCTCGGTCGACGAGGGCCTCGAATACGCCCAGCGCGTGCTGCCGCAGATGGCCCGCACCGAGGACGCGCGCGAGGGTTTCCGCGCCTTCAACGAGAAGCGCGCGCCGGTCTGGACGGGGCGCTGACATCCGATGGCAGAACGACCGGTCCGCATCGGCTGCGCCTCCGCCTTCTGGGGCGACAGCCTCGACGGCGCGAGGCAGCTCGTCGAGCGCGGCGACATCGACTACCTGGTCTTCGACTATCTGGCCGAGGTCACCATGTCGCTGCTGGCGCGCCTGCGCGCGCGCAAGCCCGAGCTCGGCTACGTGCCGGACTTCATCGAGGGGGTGGCGCCGCTCCTCCCCGAGATCAGGCGCCGCGGCATCCGCGTCGTCTCCAACGGCGGCGGGGTCAACCCGCACGCCGCCGCCGCCGCCCTCGCGGCGCGCGCCGAGGCGCTCGGCGTGACGCTGAAGATCGCGGTCGTCATCGGCGACGACCTCACGGACCGCGTCGACGCGCTGCACGCGCGGGGTGTCGCCGAGATGTTCACGGGCGCGCCGCTGCCCGAGAAGATCATGAGCGCCAATGCCTATCTGGGCGCGCAGCCGATCGCGGCGGCGCTCGAGCGCGGTGCCGACGTGGTGATCACGGGCCGCTGCGTCGACTCGGCCGTGACCCTCGGTGCGCTGGTCCACGCCTTCGGCTGGTCCTGGAACGACCATGACCGGCTCGCCCAGGGCAGCCTCGCGGGACATCTGCTCGAATGCGCCGCCCAGGTCACGGGCGGCCTCTTCACCGACTGGCGCGAGGTGCCGGGCTGGGACGACATGGGCATGCCGATCGCCGAGTGCGCCCGCGACGGCAGCTTCGTCGTCACCAAGCCCGAGGGCACCGGCGGCCTCGTCACGCCGCTCTCGGTCGGCGAGCAGCTGCTCTACGAGATCGGCGACCCGGCCGCCTACATCCTGCCCGACGTCACTTGCGACTTCCGCGCCGTCACCCTGGAGCAGGCGGGCCTCGACCGGGTGCGCGTCGCCGGCGCGCGCGGGCGCCCCCCGACCGACACCGTCAAGGTGAGCGCCACCTGGCACGACGGCTACCGCATGATCGGCACCGTCACGCTCGGCGGGCGCGACGCGGCCGCCAAGGCGCAGCGCGCCGGCGAGGCGATCCTCGCGCGCGCGCGGCGGCTGCTGAAGGGTCGCAACCTCGCGGACTTCACCGAGACTTCGCTGGAAGTGCTCGGCACCGAGGCGACCTACGGGGCGAACGCGCGCCCGGAGCTCGCCGCGGCCCGTGAGGTGGTGCTGAAGATCGGCGCCCGCCATACCGACGAGAAGGCGCTCGGGATCCTGGCGCGCGAGATCGCGCCCGCCGCCTCCTCCATGGCGCAGGGCCTGACCGGCTTCTTCGCCGGACGTCCCGGCGTGCAGCCGGTGTTCCGGCTGTTCTCCTTCCTGTGGCCCAAGTCCGAGCTCCTGCCGCTGGTTGTCGTCGACGACGAGGTCCTCCCGCTGCCCTTCGCCCCGGGCGCGCCGCTTGCGCCTGCCGCGGCGGCCGCGCCGCCGCCCGCGCCCGCCGTCACGCCGGACGCCGAGGTGCCGCTCATCGCGCTCGCGGTCGGGCGCAGCGGCGACAAGGGCAATGCCGCCAATATCGGCATCATCGCGCGCCGGCCCGAGAACCTGCCCTGGCTGCGCCAGTCCCTGACCCCGGAGGCCGTGCACGCCTTCTTCGCCCACACCGGCGTCACCCGCGTCGACCGCTACGAGCTCCCCGGCATCCACGCGCTCAACTTCGTGCTGCACGACGCGCTGGGCGGCGGCGGCGTCGCCTCGCTGCGCATCGACCCGCAGGGCAAGGCCTTCGCCCAGATGCTGATGGACCACCCCATCGCCGTGCCGCGCGCGTTGGCCGGGAACGCGCCGCGATGATCGCGATCGACGAGTCCACGACCATCGGCGCGGCCTTCTTCCGCGCCGCCGAGCGCTATGGCGGCCGCCCGTTCCTGGCGGTGCCGGCGGGCGCGCATCGCGCCTGGCATCCGCAGGGCGTCGAAATCGACTTCGCGGCCGCCGCGCGCGCGGTGCGCGATCTCATGGCGCGCTACCGCGCGGCCGGCTACGGCCACGGCCACCGCGTCGCCATGCTGCTCGAGAACCGGCCCGAGCATTTCCTGCACAAGCTCGCGCTCAATGCGCTCGGCGTGTCGTGCGTGCCGGTCAATCCCGACTATCGGGCGGGCGAGATCGCCTATCTCCTGGAGCACGCCGAGGTGGACCTCGCTTTGGTGGCGGGCGACCGGGGCGAGCAGCTCGCGGCCGGCCTCGCGGCGAGCCGCCACCGTGCCCCGGTCGCGGTCCTCGACGCGCCCGGCGACTGGCCCGCGCCCCCCCGACCGGCGCGCGGCGATGCCGTGCGCGCCGCCTCGGAGGCGAGCATCCTCTACACCTCCGGTACCACCGGCCGTCCCAAGGGCTGCGTGCTCTCCCACGGCTACGAGCTGGAGTCCGGCGCCTGGTACGCGACCCGCGGCGGCCTCGCGTCGTTTCGCCCGGAAGGCGAGCGCATCTACAACCCCCTGCCGGTCTATCACGTGAACTCCTCCATCGTGTCCTTCTACGGCGCGATGCTCAATGGCAGCTGCCAGATCCAGTCCGACCGCTTCCATCCGAACCGCTGGTGGACGGAAGTGAAGCAGAGCCGCGCCACCGTGGTGCATTATCTCGGCGTCATCGTGCCGCTGCTGCTCGGCCGGCCGGCCGACGCCGAGGAGCGCGGCCACGCCGTGCGCTTCGGCATCGGTGCCGGCGTCGAGCCGCAGCTCCACGCGGCCTTCGAAGAGCGCTTCGGCTTCCCGCTCGTCGAGGTCTGGGCCATGACCGAGATGGTGCGCGTGCTGCTCGACAACATCGAGCCGCGCCAGGTCGGCACCCGTGCGTTCGGCCGACCGGTGCCCGGCATCGAGGTGCGCGTGGTCGACGAGGAGGAGCGCGAACCTGCCGCCCGGCACGCCGGGCGAGATGCTGCTCCGCCACTCGGCCGAGACCCCGCGCCGCGGCTTCTTCTCGGGCTATCTCGAGGACGAGGCCGCGACCGCTCACGCTTGGCGCGGCGGCTGGTTCCACACCGGCGACACGGTGCGCCAGGACGCGGACGGCATGCTGCATTTCGTGGACCGCAAGAAGAACATCATCCGCCGCTCGGGCGAGAACATCGCGGCCGCCGAGGTCGAGGCCGTGCTGCAGGCCCATCCCCTGGTCAGGCAGGTCGCCGTGCTGGCGGTGCCGGACGAGACCCGCGAGGAGGAGGTGCTCGCCTGCGTGGTGCTGCACGAGGGCGCCGTGCCGGAGGCCGCGGCGCTCACCCTGTTCGAGCACTGCCATGCCGAGCTCGCCTATTTCAAGGCGCCGGGCTGGGTCTGGTTCACCGACTCCCTGCCCACCACCGGCACCCAGAAGATCCAGAAGCACCAGGTCTTCCCGCCCGGCACCGACCCGCGCGGCCTGCCCGGCATGCTCGACCTGCGCGCGCGCAAGAAGCGCGGAGGCGGCTGAACCATGGGCCTGACCTACGAGGAGTTCGCGCCGGGCGCGGTCCACGAGATGCCGGGGCGCGTCGTCACCGAGGCCGACATCTCCGCCTTCGCGGAGCTCACCGGCGACTACAATCCGCTGCACGTCGATGCCGCCTATGCGGCGGCGTGCGGCTATGGCAGCATCATCACCCACGGGCCGATGATCGTCGGCATCGCCTTCGGGCTTGCCTCGCCGCTGCTCAACGGCACCGTCATCGGCCTGCTCGACATCGCCTGGAGCTTCAAGCGTGCGGTCTGGCCCGGTGACACGGTCTCGGCGCGCGTGGCGGTGCGCGACAAGCGCCCGAGCCGGCAGGCGGACCGCGGCGTGGTCGAGCTCGCCCTCGAGATCTTCAACCAGCGCCGCGAGGTGGTTCAGACCGCGACCGCCAAGGTGCTGGTCCGGCGCCAGCATTCACAGGGATTGGGATGACCAGGTTCGGACGCAGCGACGACGACCTCGCCGCCATGCCGCTCACCTTCCGCGACGGCCTGTTCGCCGATCGCGTGGTGCTGGTCTCGGGCAGCGGCCGCGGCATCGGCAAGGCGATCGCCTTCCAGTTCGCGCGCCTCGGCGCCAAGGTGGCACTGTGCGGCCGCGACGAAGCGCGCCTCGCGGCGACCGCCGGGAAGCTCGCTGCGCTCGGCGCCGAGGCGCTGGCGCACCCGATGTCGATCCGCGATCCGGACGCCGTCTCCCGCCTTTACGACGCGGTCTGGCAGCGCTTCGGCACCCTCGACGTGCTGGTCAACAATGCCGGCGGCCAGTTTCCGCAGGCCGCCATCGACTTCTCGGTGAAAGGCTGGAACGCCGTCATCGACACCAACCTCAACGGCACCTGGTACATGATGCAGCAGGCCGCGCGCCGCTGGCGCGACGCCGGCCGCGGCGGCGCCATCGTCAACATCGTCACCGTGATCGACCGCGGCATGCCGGGGGTCGCCCACACCTGCGCGGCGCGCGCCGGCGTGATCTACCTCTCCAAGACGGTGGCGATCGAATGGGCGCCGCTCGGCATCCGCATCAACTGCGTCGCCCCCGGCGCGATCGCGACCGAGGGCATGGAGGTCTATCCGGACGAGGCGCGTGCCGCCTTCCCGCGCTCCAACCTGATGAAGCGCTTCGGCGACGTCCGCGACATCGCCGATGCCGTCTGCTACCTCGCGGGCCCCTCCGGCGAGTTCATGACCGGCGAGGTCGTCACCGTCGACGGCGGCAACCACGTCTGGGGTGACCAGTGGACCATCCCGCGCCCGGCCTGGTTCGAGGAGTGACTGTCTGGAGGCCGGCCGGCATCGCGGCCCCTCGTGTCATCCTCCGTCACGCCCGGCCCTGACGCCGACCGCTCCTCGCCCTCGATCGCGACAATTGGACTCGATTTCTCAATCCGGTTGCAGGGTCGGTGCGCTAGCACGTGTGCGAACATTCCCGTGCCTGCGGCCCCGTGCCATGAAGCTCGCTCTCTCGATCCTGGCCACCCTGCTCGCGGTGGTCACCGCGAACGTCCTGAAGTCGGCGGTGTTTCCCCCGAGCCCGCCGCGTCCGCAGCTCCTTCAGAGCTCGGGCAAGCCCCTTCTGCGGCCGGATCGGATGGCCAGCAAGCCGGTCGACATCAACCGGGTCAAGGGATTCCGGACGTCGCGCTGATCTCGTCCGCCGTGCGCGGCGCGCTCGGCAGACCGTGCCGGCGGGCGCTGCCGCATCAGCCCTGCGCCGGCGGTCGGCGCTTGGGTCTCCGGCGCCGGCGGCGACGCCGCGTCGTTTCGGCGCCGCTCTTCGGCGCCTCCGCCTGGCTCTCCGCTGCGCGCATCGCGCGGCAGCGGTCGCAGGTGCCGCAGCGCGGCGGGTTCTCCTCGCCGAAGTAGCGCCGCACGAACACGCTGCGGCACGCCTCCGTGCGGGCGTAGTCGGCGACGATCCTCAGCCGGCGCTCGCCCTCGAAACGGAAGGTCTTGAGCTTCGCCACGAGATCGCGCGCCCCGGCGCGAAAGGCCTCGGGCGCCACCGCGATCGTGATGTGTCCTTCCGGGTCGCGCGCGACCAGGCCGGCCTGCTCCAGGTCCGAGAGCAGCGCCTCGCCGATTCGCGCCGGCACGCCCGCCGAGTAGGCGAGCACGGCGGCCGTGGGCGCCTTGTCCTCGGCCGACCAGGCCGCGAGCGCGCTCTCGAGCCGCTCCAGGTGCCGGACCGCCGGACGGCTCAGGGCCTGGAGCCGCTCCTGGATCTCGAGATCCGCCGCGTCGAACAGCAGGATGCAATGGGCGGGCTCGCCGTCGCGGCCGGCGCGCCCGACCTCCTGGACGTACTGCTCCAGCGAGCCCGGCGCCTGGAAATGCACGATGTAGCGGATGTTCGGCTTGTCGATCCCCATCCCGAAGGCGGTGGTCGCCACCATGATCAGGCGCCGCGAGGGTTTCATGAATTGTCGCTGTGCGGTCGTCCGGTCGGCGGCGCTCATCTTGCCGTGGTAGCGCACGACCGGGATGCGGGCCCGTCCGAGGGCGCCCGCCAGCTGGTCGACCGCGACGGTCGTCGCGCAATAGATGATCCCGGGCCGGCGCAGGCCCCGGATCAGGTGGCCGGCGGCGCTGAACTTCTCGGCCCCCGGCACGATCTCCACGGCGAGCCGGAGGTTCGCGCGGTGCGCCGGCGCGACCATCACGAGCGGATCGCGCAAGCCGAGCCGCTCGGCGATGTCCGCGCGCACATGCGGCGTCGCGGTCGCCGTCAGCGCGAGCGCCGGCGGATTGCCGAGCCGCGCGCGGGCGGCGCCGAGCCGCAGGTAGGACGGGCGGAAGTCGTGTCCCCATTCGGAGATGCAGTGCGCCTCGTCCACGCACAGGAGCGCCGGCCGCGCGCCGGCAAGGAGCGGCACCATTTCGGGCGACTCCAGTGTCTCGGGCGTGGTGAGCACGACGAGGCGGCCGCCGGTTTCGATCCGCGCGAGCGCGGCGCGTCGCTCCGCCTGGCGCAGCCGACTGTGCAGCGCGACGACCGGCACGCCGCGCGTCCTGAGCGCGCGCTCCTGGTCCGCCATCAGGGCGATCAACGGCGAGACGACGATCGTCGGCCGCTCGAGAAGCATCGCCGGCACCTGGTAGATCAGCGACTTCCCGAAGCCGGTCGGCAACGCCGCCAGCGCGTCGCGCCCCTCGAGGAGTGCGACCATCGCGGCTTCCTGCTCGGGCCGGAGCCGCTCGATGCCGAACGTCCGGTGCGCCCTGCGCCGGCACAGATCGAGCAGGCGCGTGCCGCGGCCGCCCGGAGCGGGCGGGACGTCATCCCCGCCTTCGGGGGCCGGCGCGCGCCGCTTTCGGGACCGGACCGTGGCTCGTGTCATTCTTGCGGGGCAACCCGGGTGCTCGGCGCCTGCCGGCACGTCCCACCGGCCCGGGATCGCGGGGGGCAACGCAGGGTCGGAAGCATCGCCATTCTTCTTCGCGGATGCGATGGATTCAAGCCACGTCCCGGGGCTCCTCGCGATGGACGGAACGAGCCCTGCCGTGATGGAGCAAGACCTGAGGCGCGAGAGCGCAACCGCACCGCCGTCGCGTCCACGTTCGTCGCCGGCGCGCATCGGCCCCTCGGCGAACCCGGATGCAAACGCCGGTCGATCGCGAGCCTGGTCATCCCACTTTCAGATAGGCGAACCCCTTGCCCTGGAGCGCCGCGACCGTGGCAACGCCCGAAGGCACGATCTTGATGTAGGGCGCATCCTTTGCGAGCCCGATGTCCAGCTTCTGACGCTCGAATGTGATCCTGCACAGGTACACTTCGACGCCGTACTTGGCGAGCGCTTCCATTCTCTTCGCGAGATCCGGATCGATCGGAGCGGCCTTCTCCCACGGCGTTCCCGCGAGGGTGCTCAAGTGATACTTGATGCCGGCCGCGTGCGCGACGATGACGATCTTGGTGTTGAGCGGGTCGAAATCGTACACCGACAGGTGATTGTTGATGTTGCGCAGCATGGCGTCGTAGCGTTTGTCGTCGCCGAAATCGCAATGGTACAGGCAGGCGACGTCGGTCTCCTTCCTCAATTCGGCAAGGGTCAGTTCTCGGGGCTTGGCCTGCGCCGGGACGGCGCCGGCGACGGCAGCGCCGCCCGCGGCGAGCGCAGCCAGAACATGTCTTCGATCGAGTTCGGTCATTGGCGTTCTCCCTGAATGCGGTTTCCGCTTTGGTGTTACGGCCGTCCCTTGCCGGGGTCGCTGCCGATGGCGCTTCGACAAGGCGCTCCCGGAGGAGGACGGTTCATGCATGTCCTCGCCCATCGGGGGTCGAGAACGGAGTGTACATTTGGGACATTCAAATCACTGAATGTAAAGCCGGTCCGGCTGCGTCGCGGGTCACGACCTGTGGACCCGGGTCGGATCGGCGCCCGCACATCGCCCGAGGCGGGCGACGTCGGCTTGGGGCCGCAATCGGAACAGCTCGGCAGTCCGTTGAGTCGGTACTCGCCCGTGCCGGTGAATCCGGCGCGGGTTTCTCCTGGGTGCGCACCGCGCTCGGAAACGAGATCGTGCCGGTGGAGGATTACCGCATCAGCTCGCCGCCGATGATCAGCTTGCGGATCTCGGTGGTGCCTGCCCCGATCTCGAGCAGCTTGGTTCCGCGATAGAGCCGGTTGATCTCGGTCTCGCGCATGTAGCCGGCGCCGCCGAAGATCTGCACCGCGTCGGTGATCACCCGGGTGCAGCCTTCCGCCGCGTAGAGGATGCAGGCGGCCGTGAGCTTGTGGATGTCGCCGCGCCCGCCGCCGCCGACCTCGAGGTCGTTCGCCTCGGCGAGCGTGCGGTAGCAGAAGGTCCGCATGGTCTCGATCGTCGTGTACATGTCGGCGAGCTTGGCCTGCACGAGCTGGAACTCGCCGATTCTGCGGCCGAACTGCTGGCGCGTCCTGGCATAGTCGAGGGCGAGCGTGAAGGCGCGCTCCGCCATGCCGAGATTGACCATCGAGACGATGGCGCGCTCGAGGTCGAGCCCGCTCATCACCACCGAGACGCCCTTGTTCTCGGCCCCGACCCGGTTCCCGGCCGGCACCCGGCAGTCCTCGAACACGAGCTCCGCCGTGGTCGAGCCGCGAAAGCCCATCTTGTCGAGCTTCTGCGCCACCTGGAACCCCGGATACCCCTTCTCGACCACGAAGGCCGAGATGCCCTTCGGTCCCTTCGCCTTGTCGGTCTTGGCATAGACCAGGATCACGTCGGCGACCGGCCCGTTGGTGATATAGAGCTTGCGCCCGTTGAGCACGTAGTGGTCGCCCTCGCGCCGCGCCGTGGTGCTCATGGAGCCGAGCGCGTCCGAGCCGGCGCCCGGCTCGGTCAGTCCGAGCGCGCCCACCGCGCTGCCGTCGCACAGCCGCGGCAGGTAGCGCTTGCGCACCTCCTCGGAGGCGTTGCGCGCGATGTTGTTGACGCACAGGTTCTCGTGGGCGACGTAGCTGAGCGCGATCGCCGGGTTCCAGCGCGCGATCCCCTGGGTGATCAGGCCCGAGGTGAAGAAGTCGCTGCCCGCCCCGCCGTGCTCGGGCGCGACCGTCACGCCGAGAAAGCCCATGCCGGCGAGCGCCGGCATCGCCTCCGGCGGCCACCATTCCTCGTCGTCCATCTTCTGCTGCAGCGGAAAGAACGTGCTCTCGGCGAAGCGGTCGGCCTGGTCCAGGATCGCCTCCTGGTCGCCCGTGAGGCGAAAGCCGTTCGCGGCGAATGTGTTGCGTCCCCGGTCGTCCGCCGTGACCATGGCCGTCTCTCCCTTTCCGTGCCCCGCTTGCCGCGGCTTTGCGTTGACAGGCCAAAGTGAAGCGTATTCAATATGGCTAATCAAGGGGCCACGGGAGTCAATCCCGGGTCATGGGTCAGGGAGGACGGCTCGGCCATGGCCGCGGCTTTCATTCGTTGCGCGTCCCGGAGCGCCTGATGCCTGCGATCAGCCCGCAGCGCATGCGCGTCCGATACGAGGCGATCCTGGCGGCGGCGACCCGCGTCTTCGCCGAGAAGGGCTATTCGGCCGCCTCCATCACCGAGATCGCCCAGGCCGCCAGCATCTCGGACGGCCTGATCTACAAGTATTTCGAGAACAAGCGCGCCCTGCTCGAGCAGGTGCTCACCCACTTCTACGAGCGCGTCATCGCCGACCTCGCCGCCAAGGTCTCGGCCGGCAAGACCTTCGAGGAGCGGCTCCACATCCTGGTGAGCGAGCACATGCGCACCTTCGTGGCTGACACCGACCTGTGCCGGCTGTTCATCTGCGAGGTCCGCACCGCCAGCGATTATCGCGGCTCCGCGATCCATCAGCTCAACCGCCGCTACACCCAGGTGCTGCTCAAGATCGTCGACGACGGCATCGCCAACGGCGAGGTGCCGGCCGATCTCGATCCGCGGCTGGTGCGCGACATGCTGTTCGGCGCGATCGAGCACCTCTCCTGGCGCCACGTCAGCGGCAGCCAGCCGCTCGACGTGCCGCGCATCGCCCGCTCGCTCACCGACATGCTGCTCAACGGGCTCGCGATCCGCAAGCGGAAGGCGCGGCGATGACCAAGCCGATGCGCGAGATCGCGGCGACCGCCCGGCCGTTCGACACCGTGCTGATCGCCAATCGCGGCGAGATCGCGCTGCGCATCCTGCGCACCGTGCAGGAGCTCGGGCTGCGCGCCGCGGTCGTCCATCACGCCTCGGAAGCCGATGCCCCGGCGGTGCGCGCGGCGGACCGCGCGATCGAGATCACGGGCCGCACGCCGGTCGCGGCCTATCTCGACCCGGCGCAGATCATCGCGGCCGCCCACGCCGCGGGCGCCGGCGCCATCCACCCGGGCTACGGCTTCCTGTCCGAGAACGCCGGTTTCGCCCGCGCGGTCGCGGCCGCGGGCCTCGTCTTCGTCGGGCCGACGCCGGACGCGATCGAGCTGATGGGCGACAAGGTGCGCGCCCGCGCCTTCGTGGCGCGGCACGGCTTCCCGGTCGCGCCCTCGGCGGTCGAGGACGAGGATCCGGCGAGCTTCGTCGAACGCGCGCGCGCGGTCGGCTTCCCGCTGCTGATCAAGCCCGCGGCCGGCGGCGGCGGCAAGGGCATGCGCATCGTGCGCGACGCGGCCGCCCTGCCCGAGGAGCTCGCCCGCGCCCGCAGCGAGGGCGCGCGCTATTTCGGCGACGGCCGGCTCTATGTCGAGCGCTATGTCGAGAACCCGCGCCATATCGAGGTGCAGGTGCTCGGCGATTCCCGCGGCGAGGTCGTGCATCTCTACGAGCGCGAATGCTCGGTGCAGCGCCGCTTCCAGAAGATCATCGAGGAGACGCCGTCGCCCGCGCTCTCCGCCGCCGAGCGCGACCGCGTCTGCGAGGCCGCCGCCGGCATCGCCCGCGCGGCCCGCTACCGCAATGCCGGCACCGTGGAGTTCATCTACGGCGGCGGGGAGTTCTTCTTCCTCGAGATGAACACGCGGCTGCAGGTCGAGCATCCCGTCACCGAGATGGTGACCGGCATCGACCTGGTGCGCGAGCAGCTTCGCATCGCGGCCGGCGAGCCGCTCGGCATGCGCCAGTCCGACGTGCGGGTCGAGGGCCACGCCATCGAGTGCCGCGTCTATGCCGAGAGCCCGGCCCACGGCTTCGTGCCGACCGCCGGCCCGGTTCTGATCCTGCGGTTGCCCGAAGGGGAGGGGGTGCGGGTCGATTCCGGCATTCGCGCCGGCCAGCGCGTCACCACCGCCTTCGACCCGATGCTCGCCAAGGTGATCGTCCGCGGCCGCACCCGCGACGAGGCGCGCGCGCGCGCCCATGCGGCGCTCGGCGACTTCGTGCTGCTCGGCTGCGAGACCAATGCGGGCTTCCTGCGGCGGCTCCTGGATCATCCGGCCTTCGCGGACGGTGCGGTCCACACGGGCTTCCTCGACGCCCATCCCGAGATCGCCGCCGCGCCGCCGCCCGCACCGGACCTCGTCGAGAAGCTGCTCGCCATTGCGGCGCTCTCGCTGCGCCCGGTGCGCGACGCCGCCGACGCGGTGCCGCCGCTCTATGCGGCGATCGGCGCGTGGAGGAACTGATGAGCCTGCCGGCGGCGCTCAGGAACACGCTCTCGGTGCCCGCGATCGGCGCCCCGATGTTCCTCGTCTCGTTCCCGCCGCTCGTGACGGCGCTGTGCCGGGCCGGCATCGTCGGCGCCTTCCCGCACGTCAATGCACGCCCCTCGGAGCAGCTCGACGCCTGGCTCACCGGGATCGAGGCCGATCTCGCGGCGCACCGCCGCGCGCATCCCGATGCGACCGTGGCGCCGCACTGCGTGAACCTGATCGTGCACCGCACCAACCCGCGCTTCGAGCCCGACCTCGAGATCGTCGTGAGCCACGAGGTGCCGCTGGTGATCACCTGCCTCGGCCATCCCGGCAAGGTGATCGCGGCGGTGCACCGTTATGGCGGCCTCGTCTTCTGCGACGTGATCAACGCCGAGCATGCCCGCAAGGCGGCGGAGGCCGGCGCCGACGGACTGATCTGCGTCGGCGGCGGCGCCGGCGGCCATGCCTCGAGCCAGAGCCAGTTCTCCCTGGTGCGCGAGATCCGCGAGTTCTGGGACGGCTGCCTGGTCCTCGGCGGCAGCATCTCGGACGGCTGGCAGATCCGCGCCGCCGAGGTGCTGGGCGCCGACCTCGCCTATATCGGCACCCGTTTCCTCGCCACCGCCGAGTCGAACGCGCAGGAGGCCTACAAGCGCATGGTGGTCGACTGCTCGGTGAAGGACCTCGTCTATTCGGATCGCTTCTCCGGCGTCCACGCCAATTTCCTCCTGCCCTCGATCGCGCGCCACGGCATCGACGTCGCGGCCCTGCCGCCCAAGCGCCCGGACATGACCGGGCTGGTCGACACCGAGGCCAAGGTCTGGCGCGACATCTGGAGCGCCGGCCACGGCATCGCCACCATCCACGACGTGCCGGCCGTGGCGGAGCTGGCGGCGCGCCTCGCGGCCGAGTACCGCGCGGCCTGCGCGGTCCCGCCCAGCGCGGCGGTGGCGGTCTGATGCGGCACGCCTTCACCCTCGCGGATGTCGAGCACGAGCTCTGGCTCGCGCGCGCCGGCGACGGCCATCGCCTGCATCTCGGCGCGCGGGCCATCCCGGTTTCCCTCGACCGGGGGCTCGACGGCGCCGCAACGCTGCGTATCGACGGGGCGCGTCACCATGCCCTGGTGTCGGTCGACGGCGATCACGTGCACATTCACCTCGATGGCGAGACCTGGACGGTGCGCCATGCGGATCCGGTGCAGCGGCACGGCCACCACCATGGCGCCTCGGCGGACGATATCGCGCAGGCGCCCATGCCCGGGACCGTGATCGCGGTGCACGTGGCGCAGGGCCAGGCCGTCGCGCGCGGCGACACCATGGTGGTGATCGAGAGCATGAAGCTCGAGACCGCCGTCAAGGCGTGGCGCGACGGTACCGTGGCGGCCGTGCACGTCGCGGTCGCCCAGAGCTTCGAGCGCTCGGCGCCCCTCGTGACCCTCGCGCCGGAGGACTGACATGCGGCGCATCGAATCCCGCACCGACACCCGCGCCGAGGAGTTCCGGCTCAACGCCGCGCACAATCGCGGCTTGGCCGCCACCCTGAAGCAGCGCCAGGAGGCCGTGCGGCGCGAGCGCCCCGCGCGCGACCTCGAGCGCCTGAAGCGCCAGAGCAAGCTGTTCGTGCGCGACCGCATCGAGCTGCTGCTCGATCCCGGCACGCCGTTTCTCGAGCTCTCCACCCTCGCGGCCAACCAGCACTACGACGGCGAGGTGCCGGGCGCCGGCATCGTCAGCGGCATCGGCATCGTCGCGGGGCGCGAGGTCGTGATCCATGCCGACGACGCCACCGTCAAGGGCGGCGCCTGGTACCCGCATTCCATCAAGAAGATCGTGCGCACCCTCGACATCGCGATCGAGAACCGGCTGCCGGTGGTGCATCTCTGCGACAGCGCCGGCGGCTTTCTGCCGCTGCAGGCCGACATCTTCGCCGACCGCTATCTGGCGGGCCGCATCTTCCGCAACCAGTCGATCCTCTCCAAGCTCGGCGTGCCGCAGGTCGCGGTCGTCCTGGGTCATTGCACCGCGGGGGGCGCCTATGTCCCGGCGCTCAGCGAGTACAACGTGATCGTGCGCGGCACCGGCGCGATCTTCCTCGGCGGTCCGCCGCTCGTGAAGGCCGCGACCGGCGAGGAGGTCACGGTGGAGGAGCTCGGCGGCGCCGACGTGCACACCCGCATCTCCGGCACCGCCGACTACCCGGCCGCCAGCGAAGAACAGGCGATCGCCGTCGCCCGCGAGATCGTCGCCCAGTTCCCGCGCCCCGAGAAGATCGCGGTCGAGCGGATCGCGCCCGAGCCGCCCTACTATGATCCGGACGAGCTCTACGGCGTGATCCCGCGCGACATCAAGGTGCAGTTCGACGCCCGCGAGGTGATCGCGCGCCTCGTCGACGGCAGCCGCTTCCACGAGTACCAGCCCGCCTACGGCACCACGCTCGTCTGCGGCTTCGCCCATCTCTGGGGCATCCGGGTCGGCATCCTCGCCAACAACGGCGTGCTGTTCAACGATTCCTCGCTCAAGGGCGCCCACTTCATGCAGCTCTGCAACCAGAGCCGCGTGCCGATGCTCTTCCTGCAGAACATCACGGGCTACATGGTGGGCCGCGACTACGAGCACCGCGGCATCACCAAGGACGGCGCCAAGATGATCATGGCGGTCTCGGGCTCCGAGGTCCCCAAGGTCACGCTGATCATGAACGGCTCCTTCGGCGCCGGGAACTACGGCATGTCGGGCCGCGCCTTCGACCCGCGCTTCCTGTTCATGTGGCCGCAGAGCCAGATCTCGGTGATGGGCGCCGAGCAGGCCGCCAACGTCCTCGCCGACATCAAGATCCGCCAGCTCTCCCGCGAAGGCCGCGAGCTCTCGGCTGCCGAGGTCGCCGCCATCCGCGAGCCGATCCTGGAGGAGTACCGCCGCCAGCAGAGCGCCTACTACTCGACCTCGGAGCTGTGGGACGACGGGATTCTCGATCCCCTCGACACCCGCAACGCGCTGGGCATCGCTCTCAACGTCGCCCTCAATGCGCCGATCGACCGGCCGCATTACGGCGTCTTCCGGATGTGACCCCGATGGCTCCCCCGCCCCAGAGCGACGAGATCGTCCTCGCCTGCCGCGACGTCGAGCTCGCCTTCGGCGGCCTGCGTGCGCTCAAGGGGCTCGGCTTCGACATCGCGCGCGGCGAGATCTTCGGGCTGGTCGGGCCGAACGGCAGCGGCAAGACCAGCATGGTCAACGTCGTCACCGGCTTCTACCGCGCGCAGAGCGGCACCGTGCACCTGTTCGGCGAGGACGTGACCCGCCTCAAGCCGCACCGCATCGCGGGCCGCGGCGTCGCCCGCACCTTCCAGAACCTCGCGCTGTTCCGCGGCATGACGGTGCTCGACAACATCCTGCTCGGCCGCCACGTGCACATGCGCGCCGGCGCGCTGCCGAGCCTGTTCTACTGGGTCTGGGCGCTGCGCCACGAGGTGGCGCACCGGCGCGCCGTCGAGGAGCTGATCGACTTCATGCAGCTCCAGGACATCCGCGACGAGCCCGTGGAGGTGATCCCGCTCGGCCTGCAGAAGCGCGTCGAGCTCGCGCGCGCGCTCGCCGCCGACCCGCGGCTCCTGATCCTCGACGAGCCCATGGCGGGCATGAACCAGGAGGAGAAGGAATACATCGCGCGCTTCATCCTGGACGCGCGCGAGGAGCGCAACACGACGGTGCTGCTGATCGAGCACCACATGGACGTCGTCACCTCGATCTGCGACCGCGTCATGGTGCTGAGCTACGGCGAGAGCATCGCCCAGGGCAGGCCCGCGGAGGCGATCGCGGATCCGCGTGTCGTCAAGGCCTATCTCGGCGAGCGCGCGGCCGCGCGCCACAAGGGAGTGGCCGCATGACCGCCCCCGTGCTCCCGCGCGACCTGGTGGTCTCCTGGCCGACTGCGCCGGACGGCGCGCCCGCGACCGTGATGGCGGCGCTCGCCCGCAACGCCCGCGAGACGGCGGACGCCGTCGCCTTCCGCGAGCGCGAGCACGGGATCTGGCGGGAGCGCAGCTGGGCAGCCACGCTCGACGAGGTGCTCGCGCTCGCCGCCGCGCTCGAAACCCTCGGCCTCGGTCCCGGCCAGGCGCTCACCGTCATCGGCGACAACCGCACGCGGCTCTATCTCGCGATGATCGCGGCCACCGCGCTGCGCGCCTTCCCGTCGCCGGTGTTTCCCGACGTGCCTCCCGACGAGCTCACCTACTATTCGCGCTACGGCGCGCCGCGCATCGCGGTCGCCGAGGACCAGGAGCAGGTCGACAAGCTCATCGACCTGCGCGCGCGCACCGGCCGGCCCGTCACCATCGTCTACGACGACCCGCGCGGCCTCTCCGGCTATCCGGCCGACGTCGTCGTCTCCTACGATTCGCTGATCGCGCGCGGGCGCGCGCGGCTCGCCGCCGAGCCCGGCCTCGCCGTCGACATCGTCGGCCGCTCGGGCGCCGACGACATCGCGGTGCTGCTGCATTCTTCCGGCACCACCGGCGCGCCCAAGGGCGTGCCGCTGCGCCACCGCACCGTCTTCGCGGGCGTGAAGAACGCGCGCGCCGGCGGCTTCCTCGGCGAGCGCGAGGAGCTCTACGCCTACCTGCCGTCCGCCTGGGTCGGCGATTTCGTCTTCACGGTCGGCGCCGCGCTGCTGCTGCGCTTCACGGTCAACATCCCGGAGCGCCAGGAGACGGTGCTGCGCGACCTGCGCGAGGTCGCCCCGACCTGGTACCTCGCCGCGCCGCGCGCCTGGGACAACATGCTCACCCGCGTGCAGGTCGGCATCGAGGACTCGACCCCGGGCAAGCGGGCGTTGTTCGCGTTCTTCATGCCGCGCGCGATCGAGATCGAGCGCCGCCGCCTCGCGGGCCGGGCGCCGAGCCTCCGGGAGCGACTGCTCCTCGCCGCCGGCGAGACCTTCGTCTTCGGTCCCGTGAAGGACTTCCTCGGCCTCTCGCGCATCCGCAACGCCTATACGGGCGGCGAGGCGGTGGGCGAGGACACCTTCCTGTTCTTCCGCGCGCTCGGCGTGAACCTCAAGCAGATCTACGGCCAGACCGAGAGCTCGGCGCTCACCGCCGCCCAGACCGACCGCGACGTCAAGCTGCACACCGTCGGCCGGCCGCTGCCCGGCGTCGAGGTGCGCATCGACGACAACAGCGAGATCGTCATCAAGTCGGGCTCGGTGATCGACGAATACTTCGACGACGCCGAGGCGACCGCCAAGGCGCTCGCCGACGGCTGGCTGCACACCGGCGATGCCGGCTATTTCGAGCCCGACGGCCAGCTCGTCGTGCTCGGCCGCGTCAGCGAGGTCGTCAACACCGCGGGCGGCGAGCGCTACATCCCGAACTACATCGAGAACCGCATCAAGTTCAGCGCCTATGTGCGCAATGTCGCGGTGGTCGGCGACCGCCGGCCCGAGCTCACCGCCATCGTCTGCATCGACGAGGAGGCGGTCGGGCACTGGGCCGAGGACCGCGGCATCTCGTTCACCTCCTATGCCGACCTGTCGCAGAAGACCGAGGTCTACGACCTGGTCGCCTCGGTGCTGCGCCACGTCAACACGATGCTGCCGCCGCCGCTGCGGTTGCGGCGCTTCGTCAACCTGCACAAGGATTTCGATCCCGACGACGGCGAGATCACGCGCACCCGCAAGCTGCGCCGCAACGTCATTGAGGAGCGCTACGCGCCGCTGATCGAGGCGCTCTACGCGGGCGTGCGAACCATCGACCAGGACGCGCGCATCACCTACGAGAGCGGCGAGACCGGCTCCATCCGTCGCACGCTGTCGATCCGGGACGTGGAGTAGGCCATGGACCTCTGGCTGATCGGAGAGCTGGCGCTGACCGGGGCCCTGGTCGGGCTGATGTACGCCCTGGTCGCGGTCGGCATCGTGCTGGTCTACAAGACCTCCGGCGTCGCCAATTTCGCGCAGGGCGCGATCGCGATGAGCGGCGGCTACGCGACCTGGGCGATCGCCGCCTTCCTCGGCCTGCCCATGTGGGTGGCGATTCCGCTCGCGCTGGTCGCCATGTTCGGTTTCGGCATGCTGGTCGAGCACGCCGTGCTGCGCCACATGGTGGGCCAGCCCGTCATCATGATCATCATGGTGACCTTCGGCATCGAGATCTTCCTGCGCGGCTTCATGCCGGGCACCTTCGGCGTCGCCGTGAAACGCCTCGACCTCGGCATCCCGCAGGCGCCGATGTTCCTCGGCGAGATGCTGATCAACCGCGCCTACCTGGTGGGCGGCGCCGTCTCGGCGGCGCTGATCCTCGCCGCCATCGTCCTGTTCAACTCCCGCGCCGGCATCGTCATGCGCGCGGTCTCCGACGACCAGGGCGCCTCCTGGTCGGTCGGCATCCGGGTCGAGCGCGCCATCGCCGTCGCCTGGGGCCTCGCCGGCGCCACCGCCACCGCGGCGGGCATCCTCTGGGGTTCCGTCCAGGGCATCGACTGGAGCCTCTCGCTGCTCCTGATGAAGGCGCTCGCGATCGCGATCCTCGGCGGGCTCGACAGCATTCCGGGCGTGCTGCTGGCCGGGCTGATCGTCGGCGTCTGCGAGAGCCTCGCGACCGGCGTGATCGATCCCCTGGTCGGCGGCGGCACGCGCGACATCGTCGCATCGGTGATCATCGTGCTCACCCTGCTGGTCCGTCCCTACGGCCTGTTCGGCCGCGAACACATCGAGCGCGTGTGATGCTCTACCGTCGCGCCGGCATCCGCCACACCTCGTACCCGAAGGAGCGCCAGCTCTGGCCGCTGCCCTTCGACCGCTATCTCGTGACGGCGGTCGCGCTGTTCCTGCTCGCGGCGCCGTTCCTGGTCGACCGGCTCTACCTGGTCGCCTACCTGCTGCCCTGGATCATCTGGTCCATGGCCGCCCTCGGGCTGAACCTGCTGATGGGCGGGGCCGGCCAGATCCATCTCGCCTACGGCGCCGTGATGGCGATCGGCGCCTACACGTCGGTGCACCTGGTGCGCGCCGGCGTCCCCTTCGAGTTCGCGCTCGTCGCCGCCGGGCTGATGAGCGCCGCCATCGGCATGATCTTCGGGGTCGCCGCCCTGCGCGTGAAGGCGCTCTATCTGGCCATGTCCACGCTCGCGATGCAGTACATCGTCGACTTCGTGATCTCCCACTCGCCCGCGATCTCGGGCGGCACCCAGGCGACCATCCAGGTCCCGCCGGTCTCCTTCCTCGGCATCGCGCTCGAGGGCGACCTGCCGATGTACTATTTCGCGCTCGCGGTCTGCGTCGTGGTCACGCTGTTCATGCTCAACGTGCAGCGCACCGCCTTCGGCCGCGCGCTCGCGGCCGTGCGCGAGAAGGACTATGCGGCCGAGGTGATCGGCGTCGACACCTTCAAGTACAAGCTGCTCGCCTTCTGGACCTCGTCCTTCATCGGCGGCGTCGTCGGCGCGGTCCTGGTCGTGAGCTACCTGCGCAGCGTCTCGCCCGACCAGTTCCACATCGAGCTCTCGGTGCAGATCGTCGCCATGGTGATCGTCGGCGGGCTCGGCAGCGTGCTCGGCAGCTTCTTCGGCGCGGCCCTGATCCTGTTCACGCCGATCGTGCTCAACAACCTGGTGGGCGCGCTCGCGTCCGGCCTCGGCATCGCGATGAGCGCGGACCTGCGCGCGCATATTCCGCTGATGCTCTACGGCGCCATGATCGTCGGCTTCCTGGTGCTCGAGCCGCTCGGCCTCGCCAAGATCTACGACAACGTCCGCAACTACTTCCTGGTCTGGCCGTTCCGCCACGCCAGGCGCTGAGAGTGAAACGAGCGGCCGCGAACCAGGAAGGCCGCACACAACGGAGGAAAGACATGAGACTCGATCGACGCACATTCATGGCGGGCACCGCGGCCGCGGGCCTGGTCGGATTCGGCAAGCCGGCGCTGGCGCAGGAGAAGGTGGTCAAGATCGGCATGCCGATGGACTTCACCCGCGTCTACACCTTCGTGACCGCGGAGTATTCCCAGGGCCATCGCGACTATCTCACGCTGGTCAACGAGCGCGGCGGCGTGAACGGCCACAAGATCGTCGCCGACATCACCGACCACGCCAACGACATCCCGCGCGCGATCGAGGCCTACGAGCGCATGAAGCGCGAGGGCGCCGTGCTGATCGACCCGCTCTCGACCCCGGTCGCCCGCGCGCTGGTGCCGCGGGCGCTCGAGGACAAGATCAACATGATCACCACGCTGTCGGGCCGCAGCGACGCCGCCGACGGCACCGCCTTCCCCTATGTGATGCCGGCCTCGCCCAACTACTGGACCCAGGCCGGCATCCTGATCGACTACTTCCGCCAGCAGGACAAGGACCTGAAGGGCAAGAAGATCGTCTTCGTGCACATCGACACGCCCTTCGGCCGTGAGCCGCTGCCGATCCTCCAGGCGCTCGCCGCCAAGCTCGGCTTCACGCTGCAGACGTTCCCCTACACGCCGCCCGGCAACGACCAGGCCGCGATCTGGCCGCAGGTGCGGCGCGCGCGGCCCGACTGGGTCGTGTTCTGGGGTGCCGGCGTCGGGCAGACGACGGCGCTGAGCGAGGCCGTGCGCAACGGCCTGCCCATGGACCGCCTCTCCTCCAGCGTGTGGCTCTCGGAGTCCGATATGGAGGTGGTCGGCAAGGATGCCGTGAAGGGCGTGATCAAGTTCGAGGCCTGCGCCGGCGGCCGCGATCCGAAGGTGATCCAGGCGATCCTCAAGGACGTGGTCGGCAAGGGCAAGGGCGCCGGGCCCGAAGGCAAGGTCGGCACCAGCTACTACAACATCGGCGTCATGATGGCCGCGATCGTCGCCGAGGGCGTGCGCAAGGCCTTCGAGAAGGCACCGAACGGCCCGATCACCGGCCCCTGGCTCAACGACGGCCTGCACGCGATCGCCAACTTCACGGCCGACGGCATGCTGCCCGGCATCACGGTGACCAAGGAGGATCACCAGGGCGGCGGCAAGGGCAGGGTGGCGCGCTGGGACGGCGGCAAGTTCGTGCCGCAGACCGACTGGTTCACGGCCAACCAGGACCTGGTCTGGGCCGAGATCAGGAAGTACTCGGCAGAGTTCAAGAAGACCGGCAAGTGACGTGCTCTTGAGCCTCAACAATGTCGAGGTGGTCTATGACCGCGTCTTTCTCGCGGTCAAGAGCGTCTCGATCGACGTCGGGGAGGGCGGCCTCGTCGCCCTCCTCGGAGCGAACGGCGCCGGCAAGAGCACGACGCTGAAGTCGGTGAGCGGCCTCTTGAAGCCCGAGCGCGGTGCGGTCACGCGCGGCGAGATCGCCTTCGCGGGCCGCGACCTGCTCGCCCTCGACCCGCCCGAACGGGTGCGCGCCGGCATCGCCCATGTGCTCGAGGGCCGCCGCGTGTTCGGCCACCTCACCCCCGAGGAGAACCTGCTCGCCGCCACCACCATGCATGGCGACCGCGCCCACGTGAAGCGGTTGATGGAGCGCACCTTCGCCTGGTTCCCGCGGCTCTCCGAGCGGGCCCGCACCCAGGCCGGCTATCTCTCGGGCGGCGAGCAGCAGATGCTCGCCATCGGCCGCGCCCTGATGACCGAGCCGAAGCTGCTCCTGCTCGACGAGCCGAGCCTCGGGCTCGCGCCGTTCCTGGTGGACGAGATCTTCGACATCATCCGCCGCATCAACAAGGAGGCGGGCGTGGCCGTGCTGCTGGTCGAGCAGAACGCCGCCGCCGCCCTCGAGGTCGCCGAGGTGGCCTATGTGATCGACAACGGCCGCGTGGTCATGAACGGCACCGCCGAGGTCGTGAAGGCGAACCCCGATGTCGAGGCCGCATACCTGGGCGGCGGCCACAGTGTGGATTTCCGCGCCGTGAAGCACTACCGCCGGAGACGGCGCTGGCTCACCTGACGCCGGTCGCGGGCGGCAGCCCGTCAACGCCCGGCCCGGGGTGTCTGGCCGGGTTGACTCATTCGAGTTCCCTGAGGTAACAGCGTTAGGCTAACGGCGTTACCTAACGCTCGTCGGGGAGAGACTCGGGTGAGAGTGGCGCGTATTCAAGAAGACGGAAAAGACTTGCTTGCTGCCGGTCAGGGCGACCGGCTCGTGGCGCTCGACGGCTGGCAGGGCCCGGCGGATCCGCTCGCCGTGCTGCTTGATGCCGGGCTGCGCGGCTCCGCCGCGGCCGCAATTCGCGCGGGGCGCGAGCTCGACCCCGATGCGGTGACGTTCCGGGTCCCCCTTGCAACCACGCGCAAGATCATCTGTGTCGGCCTCAACTATGCGGACCACGCGGCCGAGAGCCCCTACGACAGGCCGAAGCACCCGGTCTACTTCCTGCGCGTCGACACGAGTCTCGTCCCGCACGGCGCGCCGATCCTGCGCCCGGCGGTCTCCGAACAGCTCGATTTCGAGGGCGAGATGGTCGCCGTCATCGGCAAGACCGGTCGCGCGATTCCGATGCGGCACGCGCTCGACCACGTCGCCGCCTACTCGATCTTCAACGACGTCTCCGTGCGCGACTATCAGTTCAAGGGTCCGCAGTGGACCCTCGGGAAGAATTTCGACGCCACCGGGCCGTTCGGTCCCTGGCTCGTCTCCGCTGACGAGGTGCCGACTGGGGCCGCCGGGCTGCGCATCCGCACCCGTCTCAACGGCGCGGTCGTGCAGGACGCCGACACCGACGATCTGATCTTCCCGGTCGCCGAGCTGGTTGCGCGCGCGAGCGAGGCCATGACCCTGGTGCCGGGCGACATCATCGTCACCGGCACCCCCTCGGGCGTCGGTTTCGCCCGCAAGCCGCCGCTCTTCATGAAGGACGGCGACGTCTGCGAGGTGGAGGTGGAGGCGCTCGGCCTGCTGCGCAACCCCGTGCGTGACGAGGCACGCGCATGAGCGCGACGGCATCCGGGCTGCGCATTGCGGCCGACGTCGGCGGCACCTTCACGGACGTGGCCATCTTCGACGAAGCATCGGGCCAGATCCGGCTCGGCAAGACCCTCACCACGCCGGCGCGTCTGATCGACGGGATGGAACACGGCGTCGAAAAGGCAGGCGCCGCGTTTCGCGACGCGCGGCTCTTCTTGCACGGCACCACCATCGCGATCAATGCGCTGCTCGAGCGCAAGGGCGCGCGCACAGCGTTGGTAACCACCCGCGGCTTCCGCGATATCTACGAGATCGGCCGCGTCAATCGCCCCGAGGCCTACAATCTCTTCTTCCGCAAGCACCGGCCGCTGGTCGATCGCGTGCTGCGCATCGAGGTGGACGAGCGGCTCAACGCCGCCGGCGAGGTGCTGCGGCCGCTCGACGAGGCGGAGCTCGAGCGCATCGCGCGCCACTTGGAAGGCGAGCGCGTCGAGGCAGTAGCGATCCTCTTCCTGCATTCCTATCGCAATCCCGATCACGAGATCCGCGCCCGGGACTTCTTCCAGCGCCGCCTGCCGGGCGTCTTCGTCACCGCCTCGCACGAGCTCTCTCAGGAGTACCGCGAGTTCGAGCGCTCCTCGACCGTCGCGGCCAATGCCTTCGTCGGTCCGCGCGTGCAGCGCTATCTCGCCGAGGCGCGCGACTTCCTCGCCGAAGCAGGCTTCGGCGGCACGTTCCTGGTGGTGCAGTCGACCGGCGGGCTCTACGACGTGTCGCAGGCGAGCCGCGAATGCATCCGCATGCTCGAATCCGGGCCGGCCGCGGGCGTCATCGGCACCCGTGAGCTGTGCGCCGCCACCGGCCTCGCCAATGCGATCGCGTTCGACATGGGCGGCACCACCGCCAAGGCCGGCGTCATCCTCTCGGGCGTGGAACTGACCGCCGGTCACGTGATGGTCGGCGGCTATGCCGAGGGCCTGCCGATCCAGATCCCGATGATCGATATCGAGGAAGTGGGCACCGGCGGCGGCAGCACCGCGCGCGTGGTGGCGGGCGGCGCGATCCGGGTCGGGCCCGAGAGCGCGGGCGCCGTTCCGGGGCCGGTCTGCTACGGCGGCGGCGGCACCGAGCCGACCGTGACGGACGCCAATCTGGTGCTCGGCCGCCTCGCCCCCGACCTCTTCCTGGGCGGCGAGATGAAGCTCGACGCCGACGCTGCCGCCGCCGCGATCGAGGAACGCATCGCCCGGCCGCTCGGGCTCGATCTCATGCGGGCGGCCGACGGAATCGTCCGCATAGCGGTCACCCAGATGGCCAATGTGGTCAAGCGCGTCACCACCGAGCGGGGACTCGATGCGCGGGACTTCGCGATGGTGGCCTATGGCGGCGCCGGTCCCTTGCACGCGACCCTGGTGGCGCGCGAGCTGCAGATCGGTCGCGTCGTGATCCCGAATGCGCCCGGCCATTTCTCGGCCTACGGGATGCTGGTCACCGACCTGCGCCGGGACTTCGTGCGCACTCTCTTCGCGCGGCTCGCCGACGCGCCCTTCGACGCCTTCGACGCCATCTTCTCCGAGATGCACGAGCGCGGCCTCGCCGAGATCCGCGCAGCCGCGCCGAACCTGCGAGACGTGGGCGCCGCCTATGCGGCCGACATGCGCTATATCGGGCAGGAGCATGCCGTCACGGTCGAGATCCCCGGTGAGCTGTTCCGCCGGCGTGACGTGGCGGGCATAAAGGCGCGTTTCGACGAGGTTCACGTCCAGCGCTACGGCTACGCCTCGCCGGACGAGAGCGCCGAGGTCGTGAGCCTGCGCCTGTCGGTCACGGGCCGCATCGCCAAGCCGCGGACCGCGCCGATCGCCGAGGCGGCCTCGCCTGAGGCCGCCCCCGCGCTCATCGGCGTGCGCACGGTCGAATTCGGCGTTCTCGGTGGGCGCATCGACACGCCGATCTACGATCGCACCCGGCTCGCCGCCGGCCACCGGATCGCGGGCCCGGCCCTGATCCAGGAATACGCCTCGACCACCGTGCTGGTGCCCGGCGACCGAGCCCGCATCGACAGCTTCGGCAATCTCGACATCGAGGTCGCACGATGACCCAGAACCGCCCCCCGCGCGTCGATCCCGTCGTCACGGAGATCATCCGCAATGGCTTCATCGCCGCCACCGAGGAGATGAAGACCAATCTGATGCGGACCGCCTACAACATGATCATCTATGAGGCGCTCGACTTCACGGTCGGACTTTTCGACCGGCATGGCAACACGGTGTCGATCGGCCTCGGCCTGCCCATGTTCATCCGCGGGATGAGCGACACCATCAAAGCCAAGCTCGCACATTTCGGTGTCGACGCCCTCGAGCCCGGCGACGTTCTGCTCACCAACGACGCCTACATCACGGGCAGCCATCTCAACCACATGACGTTCTCGGTGCCGATCTTCCATGACGGCGATCTGCTCGGCTTCGCGGCCTGCATGGCGCACTGGCAGGACATCGGCGGCACGCTCGACGGCATGACCCGCGACATCTACTCCGAGGGCCTGCAGATGCCCATCGTCAAGGCTTGGCGCAAGGGCGTGCCCAACGAGGACATCCTCGACATTATCCGCATGAACGTGCGGCTGCCGGAGCGGGCGATGGGCGACCTGCGCGCCCAGGTCGCGGCCGTGAAAACCGGCGAGAAGCGCTTCCTCGAGCTTGTCGCCAAATACGGCGCCGCGGCCGTGGCCGGCGCCATCGAATCGATCTTCGACCATTCCGAGGCGGTGGCGCGCGAGAGCGTCGCCAGGATACCCGACGGCATCTACGAGGCCGAATCCTTCATGGACGACGACGGGGTCGATCTCGGTGCCCGCGTTCCGATCCGCGTCAAGGTTGCGGTCGCGGGGGACCGCATGACCATCGACCTCTCGGAGGTCAGCGCGCAGGTCAAGGGCTTCTACAATTCGGGATCGACCGCCGGCCGGTCAGCCGCCCAGGTCGCCTTCAAGTGCGTCACCTCGGGTCTCGACCTGCCCATCAATGACGGCACCTTCCGTGCTCTCGACATCGTGTTGCCGCCCGGCAAGGTGGTGAGCGCCGAACGCCCCGCGCCGATGCGCTGGTGGATGACCTATCCGATGACGATCGTCGATACGATCTTCAAGGCGCTCGCGCCCGCCGTGCCGACCCGCGTGATCGCCGGCCACCACGCCGACCTGGTCATCGCCATGATCAACGGCCGCGAGCCGCGCAACGGCCAGTTCTTCGTCTATCTCGGGGGACTGATCGGCGGCGGCTGGGGCGCCAAGCACAACGAAGACGGAATGAGCGCCACCATTGCCATCAATGACGGCGACACCCACAACGGCCCGAGCGAGCAGGTCGAGGTCAAGTATCCGCTGATCGTCGAGCGCTATGCGCTGCGAGAGGATTCGGGCGGCGCCGGCAGGTACCGTGGCGGGCTCGGCACCGAGCAGGTGGTGCGCGCACTCGAGGACGTGATGTTCAACGCCCAGATTGATCGCGTGGACTGTCGCCCCTGGGGCCTGTTCAACGGTCTATCCGGGCTCGGCAACGAGGTCTCGCTGCGCCGCGACGGCGAGGAGATTCGCTTCCCGACCGGCAAGGTGCTGGCGCAGCGCCTCGAGAAGGGCGACGTCTACACGCTGCGGTCGGGCGGCGGCGGCGGTTACGGCAGCCCGCTCGATCGCAAGCTGGAAGATCTCGAGCACGACGTGCGCCAGGGCTACGTCTCGCGTGAGGCGGCCCGCAGCCTTTATGGCGTCGCGATCGACCCCGTCACCGGCAAGGCCGACCGCGAGGCGACCGTCGCCCTGCGCCAGACCATGCGCCGCGCCGGGCTGCCGCACGACAAGCCCTTCGCCCGCGAGGACGATTCGCCTTGCGGCTGCCGCCAGTGCACCCTGTGGCCGCGTCCCGATCCGGAGGCAGAGCGCATGAATCGCGCCGTCGCCGCCGCCGGCATCGGCAAGTGGCGCTGCTGCTGACCCCCGGAGCTCTCATGCCTGATCCGATCCCCGCTTTGTCCAGTCGCAGTTCCCTGGAACGACCTGAGGAGACCATTCTCTCGGTCGAGCGCGCCTTCCGCATCGTGGAGTTCCTCGCCGACCAGGCGGACGGCCTGAGTCTCGCCGAGATCGCGCGGCGGCTCGATGTCAACAAGGCGATCGCCGTCAAGCTGCTCGGCACGCTCGAGCATCTCGGCTTCGTCTGGCGCGACGACGTGTTGCAGCGCTACTGGCTCACCTACCGGATCAGCAATCTCGGGCTGCGCCAGCTCCAGCAGAGCCGCCTGCTCGACCAGTGCGCGCCGCTGCTGAAGAATCTGGCCGAGACCACGGGCGAGCTCGTGCGCCTCGCGGTCGTCGAGAATGCCGAGCGCATCACCTGGGTCTACGCCATTGCCGGCGCCCAGCGCTCGGTGCGCATCGATCCGAACTACACCCTCGAGATCGTCCTCAATGCGCACGCCATCGCCAAGGCCTGGCTGATGACCCTGCCATTCGAGCGCGCCTGGGAGCTGGTCGCGCAGCAGGGCGTGCGCGCCTGCACGGTGAAGACCAAGACCGATCGCGAGGCGGTGCGCGCCGAACTTCGAGAAGCCGCCGCACGCGGCTTCGCCACGAGCTACGAGGAGCAGGAGCTCGGGGTCGGAGCCATTGCGGCGCCCATCGTCGTGCCCACGCTCGAAGGCGCGCACGGATGCGTCGGCGCCGTCAGTCTCGCGGCCCCGACCAATCGCATGACCCGCCCCGAGATCGAGGCCTGCGCGCCGATGCTGCTCGACACGGTCGAGCGGCTCGCGCGCATCTGGCCGCTCGAGAGCCGCACCCAGCGGCCCATCATCCGTCGCTTGTGAGCAAGAGCAGCCAAGGAGGAAGCGCCATGCCGCGTCACGCCGCCTACGTTCCCCACGGGGTCATACCGGCCGTACTGCTGCCCTTCCAGGAGGACCTGTCGATCGACGAGGCCGGCTTCCGCAGCCATCTGCGCGACATCGCCGCGACCGAGGGCCTCTCCGCCGTCACCATCAACGCGCACTCCACCGAGGTCGCCTCCTGCGGCTTCGACGAGCAGCGCCGCGTGCTCGAGATCGCCCAGGACGAGATCGGCGACCGCCTGCCGATCGTGCACGGCGTCTGGGCCGACGGCAGCCTGGAGGCCGCCCGCATCGCCCGCATGGCGACGGCGGGCGGCGCCTCGGCGCTCCTGGTCTTCCCGCCGGCGGTCTTCACGCTCGGCCAGTCACCCGAGATGGCGCTCGCGCATTTCAAGCGCATCGCCGACGCGAGCGACCTGCCGATCATCGTCTTCCAGTATCCGCTCGCCACCGGGCAGGGGTATCCGCGCGACACTCTGCTCAGGCTCTGCGAGGAGGTGCCGACGATCCGGGCGATCAAGGACTGGGCCGGCAACGTACAGCAGCACGAGGTCCACATCCGCGTGCTGCAGAGCCTGCCGCGCCCCGTCAACGTGCTCACCACACACAGCGCGTGGCTGCTCTCCTCGCTGGTGCTCGGATGCAATGGACTGCTCTCCGGCAGCGGCAGCGTGATTCCGGATCTGCAGGCCGAGCTGTTCCGTGCCGTGCGGGAAGACGACCTTGCCGCGGCGCGGCGGCTCAACGACCGGATCTATCCGCTGGCGCGGATCTTCTATTCCGAGCCCTGGAGCGACATGCACAACCGCATGAAGGAGGCGTTGGTGCTGCTTGGCCGCCTGCCGCGCGCCGTGGTGCGCCCGCCTCTCGTCAAGCTGTCGCGCGGCGAGGTCGACCGCATCCGTCAGGCGCTGGTGGAGGCCGGGCTTCTCGGCCGGGAGACGGGTCGCAACGCGGCGTGAGCCGAACCGATCCATGTAGCGATTTACAAGGGAGGACGTCATGACGCGTCACATGAGTACGGCCGTGCTTGCGGCCGCGCTGGTCGCCGCCGCGGCCGGTTCGGCGGCGGGCCAGGAATCTGTCAAGGTCGGCTTCGTCACGGAGCTGACCGGCCCGTGGGCCTTCTTCGGATCGAGCTGCGTCGCCGGACTGAAGCTTGCCGAATCCACACTCAATCCCGCGGGCAAGCGCAAGCTCGAGTTCGTCACCATCGACAACCAGACCCAGCCCGCCCAGGCCGTGGCCGCCGCGCGCAATCTCGACGTCCAGAGCAAGGTGATCGCGCTGAGCGGTCCCACCAGCTCCGACACTGCGCTCGCGATGTACGGCTATGCCGAGCAGAACAAGGTGCCGTTCGTGGTGCCGGTCGCGGCCTTCCCGCAGCTCACCAAGCCGGGCACCCGCTACACCTTCCGTCTCGAGCCCAATGCGGCGGGTTGGGGCTACGCGATCGTCCAGTTCGTGGCCAAGCAGAAGCCGGGTGCCAAGATCGCGCTCGTCTATTCGGACTACGCGCTGATGCGTGCCATCGCGGCCGGACTGAAGTATCAGGCGCCGAAGTCCGGCGTGAAGATCGAGCCCGAGATCATCTTTCCGCAGGGATCCAACGATGCCACCGTGCAGGCTGCCCAAGTGCGCGCGGCCAATCCGGATTGGGTGGTCGTGATCGGCGCCGGCGGCTTCGACAATACCTTGACCAACCAGCTTCTCGACATCGGCATCAAGGCCGAGCAGATCATCCATCCGTTCGGCATCACGACCCAGGTGAAGAACTGGGGCAAGCGCAGCGTCGGCTCTCTGTACGGCACCTTCTTCGATGCCAACCTTCCGGAGCTCACCGCCGAGGGCAAGAAGTTCGTCGAGGATTTCCGCGCCGCCAACAAGCGGCAGCCCTCCTATGTCGAGAACTACTGCTATGTCACCGCGCAGGTCATACGCCGAGTGATCGACGCCGATCCCGGCGCGGGCGATGACCGCGAGAAGTTCCGTGCCGGCATGGCGGCCCTGAACACGAAGGAGTCGACCTCCAACATCCCGATCGCCTTCGACAAGAACGGCGCGCGGAAGGAATACATGTACTTCATGCAGATCCAGGACGTGACCGAGGACGGCTACAAGTCGAAGCAGGTCTACTACACCGAGTGGGATCCCGAGGTGATCCCGGTGTACGAGCTCGTGAAGTAGCCGAACCCGTCGCCCGCGGCCGCGCGGCGGCCGCGGGCCCGTCCGTCCCCGCCTCCGGCGCCCGCATGTCCGACGCGACCCTGATCATCCTCTTGTCCACCCTGACCACCGGTCTCATGCTGGGGGTGATCTTCTCGCTCGTGGCGGTCGGCGTGACGATCATCTACGGCAGCATCTGGATGCCGAATGCCGCGAACGGCCAATTCTTCCTGCTGGCGTCGCTGTTCGTCTGGTCGGCCACCGTATCCTTCGGGCTTCACCCGGCGTTCGCGGCCCTGCTCGTCATCGGCGCGAGCGTGCCGCTGTCCTACCTGCTCGAGGCGACCCTGGTCCGCCGCTTCTACGACGTCCCCAATCGCAATATTTCGTATTTCGTGCTGACTCTCGGGATCACCCAGATCCTCGCCGGCATCTTCTCCATCACCTATGGCGTATGGAGCGACCAGTTCCAGATTCCGCCGATCGTGGCGGGCGTGACCATGATCGGGCCTTTCCCGATCGCCAACAACCGGCTCGCCGCCATGCTGATCGCGGGGGCGCTGCTCGCCGCGCTGTTCGCCCTGCTGCGCTATCACAAGTACGGCCGGGCGTTGCGCGCGGTGTTCCAGAACCGGGATGCGGCGGCGCTGCGCGGGGTGGACGTGCGCGGCATCTATCGGATGTCCTTCGTGCTCGGCAATGCCGTGGTGTTCGCGGGCGGGGTCCTGTTCGCCTGCGCCTACAGCTTCGATCTCACGGTGGCCTGGACCATGGCGATCACCGCCTTCGCGATCATGATCATCGGCGGCCCCGGCTCGGTGCTCGGCGCGCTCGTGATCGGGATCGTGTTCGGGTTCACTCAGGCGATCGTGAGCATCTTCGCGAGCCCGACCGTGGCCGCCTTCTCCTATCTCGGCGCGATGCTCGTGATCCTTCTGTTCAAGCCCTCGGGATTGTTCGCGCGATGATCGATCGTATCCTTGCCAGCCGCCAGTCGCAGCTCGCGCTGTTCGCGCTGCTCGCCTTCGCGGTGCCGTTGCTGCTCTCGGGCAACCGCTATTTCGCCTTCATCGCCGGCATCACTCTCGTCCACGTCCTGTGGGCCTCGGGCATGAACCTGCTCTATGGCTACACGGGGCTGATGCCCTTGATGTTCGCCGGGATCGCCGGCATCAGTTCCTATCTGGTGGTGGGTCTTACCAGCATCGGCTGGTCGTTCTGGCTCGCGATGCCGGTCGGGGCGCTCGCGGCCTCGCTCGTCGGCGTGGTCCTCGGCCTGCCGGCCCTGCGCCTCAAGGGGTTTTATTTCACGCTGTGCTCCCTGGTGATCCAGACCGTCATCACCCTTGCCTTCGTCTATTTCGTGAATCTCACCAACGGCGATACGGGGATTTCGCAGATTCCACTGCCGACGCTGCCGGGCGGCGCCAGCCTGCATGGCCTGCCCTATGACCTGGTGCTCGCGGCGCTTGCCGTGATCGGCGTGTTCGTGCTGATCCGTCTCGTCGACTCGGGGTTCGGCCGGCGCCTGATTGCGGTTCGGGAGGATGACGAGCTGGCCGAGACGCTCGGGATAGGCGTCACGCGCCAGAAGCTCACCGCCTTCTTCGTCGGCTCGCTCTATGCCGGCATCGGGGGTGCGTTCTACACGCCTTATGTCGGGTTCATATCGCCACGCAGCTTCGACGTCCTGATCAGCCTCAATGTCTGGTTGATGGTGGCGTTCGGTGGACGGGGCACCATCTGGGGCCCCGTCATCGGCGCGGTGCTGCTCGCCCCGGTGCCGTTCCTGCTGCAGGACTACTACATGATCAAGGACGTCGTGTACGGCCTGCTGATCATCGGCGTCATCGTGCTGCTGCCGGCCGGCATCGTCGGCGGGCTCGTGCGGCGCCCGAAGCCGGATCCCGAGATCGTGCCCGCGACCGTGGGGGAAGGCGCCCGATGAGCGCGCCCCTCCTCGATGCCCGCAGCGTCACGATGCGATTCGGCGGCGTCGTGGCCTTGCGGGACGTGTGCGTCGCCCAGATGGCGGGCGAGACGCTCGGCATGATCGGACCGAACGGGTCGGGCAAGACCACATTCGTCAACGTCATCACCGGGCATCTCGCCCCGACCTCCGGCGCCGTGGATTTCGCGGGTCGTCCCCTCCTCGGGCGCAAGCCGCACCGCATCGCCGATGCCGGCCTGACCCGCACCTACCAGGCCGTGCGGGTGTTCCGCGAACTGACGGTGCGCGACAATATCGCCACGGCGCTGGTCGATGCGGAGGCGCCACTCGCGCGCGCCGAGGTCGACGAGGCGATCGGCTGGCTGGCCCTCGGCGGTCGCCTGGACGCCGTCGCGGGCGGCCTCACGCTCTACGAGCAGCGCCGGCTCGAGCTGCTGATGCGCCTCGTGCAACGTCCCAAGCTCATCATGCTGGACGAGCCGGTCGGCGGCCTCTCCTCGGTCGAAGTGCGGGCGATGATCGGCCTGTTGGCGGAGCTCAAGTCGCGCTGCTCGGTGTTCGTGATCGAGCACACCATGAAGGTGATCCGCGAGCTCGCCGACCGGGTCGTCGTTCTGCTGGCCGGAGAGAAGATCGCCGACGGTCCGCCGGCCGAGATCCTCACGGATCAGCGCGTGATCGAGAAGTATCTGGGAAGCGCCGATGCTTGAGGTCGAGAACCTGACGGTCCGTTACGGGCCGTTCCTGGCCGTCGACGAGGTGGCGATCCGCGTGGAGGCGGGCGAGATCGTCGGGCTGGTTGGCGCCAACGGGGCCGGCAAGTCGTCGATCGTCAAGACCATCGGCGGGGTCGTGGTTCCACTGCGCGGCCGCGTCGACTTCGAAGGCCAGGACCTCGCGGCCGTCCCGCCGCACCGGCGCATCCGTCTCGGCATCTCGATCGTTCCCGAGGGCCGCGGTCTGTTCCCCCGCATGTCGGTGGAGGAGAACCTGCTGATGGGCGGCTACTCCCTGGCCGACAAGGCGCAGATCGCCCGCAACATCGAGCGTGGCTTCGCGCTCTTCCCGATCCTGGCCGAGCGCCGCTGGCAGGCCGCCGGCACGCTGTCCGGCGGCCAGCAGCAGATGCTCGCGGTGGCGATCGGGTTGATGTCGGATCCCAAGCTCCTGGTGCTCGACGAGCCGTCGCTCGGACTGGCACCGATCGTCATCGGCGAGATCGGGCGTGCGCTCAAGAGCCTGCGCGGGCAGGGATTGACGGTGTTGCTGGTCGAGCAGAACGCGAAGCTGACCTGCAACGTCTCGGACCGCATCTACATCGTTGCCAACGGCGCGATCCAGCACCACGACGTTTCCGCGAACATCCTGTCAAATCGGGAGATTCTCGAATTGCTGATCTGAGGGTCGGCCGCTCCCGCGGGCGTGGCGTCCCGGCCGACCACCGGCGCTTGCGTGAGCGGAGCCGGGCCGCCCCGGCGAGCTCGCGCCGTACCTCAGCGGCGCTCCAGGAACGCGCGGATCACGGGGTTGACCAGCTGCGGATGGGTGAGCGGCGCCATGTGCCCGCCGTCTGCGATCTGCGTGAGCGTCCAGTCCGGCTGCGCCGTCGACAGGAGCTCCATGATCTCGCGCGACGGGCGCATGGGCGCACGCGAGGAGAGGAGCAGCGTGCGCGGCGGCAGGATCCCGGCCCAGGCCTCCCGCGTCGTGTCGCCCGAGAACACCGCAAACCACTCGTGCACCACGACGCCGACCGCGCGCGCGAAGGCGGCCCGGCGCTCCTCCGGCGTCGCCGCCCAGGCATCCGGCCCGCCCCAATAGCTGATGAAATGCTCGGCTGCGGCGGCCGGCGCGGAGGGGTCCATGCGCTGCGACAGCGCCGAGATCTCGGCATAGGCCTCGGTGCGGCCGTGCAGGCGCAGGAGGTAGAACAGGCTCGGCTCGATCAGCACGAGCCGCTCCACGCGCCCGGCGAGCTTGCGCGCCGCCTGCATCGCGACCGCGCCGCCGAAGGAATGGCCGACCAGGCTGAGCGTCGCGCCGTCCGGCACCGCCGCCACGACCGCATCGGCGAAGTCGTCGAGCGTCGGCGCCTTGGCGTGCGCCCAGGCCGGCGTGCGCCCGTAGCCGTACAGGTTCACGGCGCGGAACGCGAAGCGCTCGCCGTGCTCCGCCATCAGCCGGGTCCACTGCCGCGCCCCCGACATGCTCGAATGCACCAGCACCACCGTCGGGCCGCCGCCGCTCGTCAGCACGTCCACTGTCGCCTGCTGCTGCGGCTCCATCGTGCCTCCGGATCCTGCCCCATCCGCGTGCGCGCCGGCTTGGCAGCGCCTGCGAGCCGATTAGAATGCCGCCCCGCCAGCCGCCGCATTCTCACCGAAATCCGAAGGAATTGCCACGTGTCGAGGACGTCCGAGGTTGCCGCCGCCCCCGACATGGACGCGGTGCGCGAGCGCTTCCAGTGCCTGCACGAGATCGTCGCGGCGGCGCGCGAGAAGCTCGACCGCGACCGCTGGGATTATCTGGTCGGCGGCACCGAGACCGAGACCACCTTGCGACGCAACCGCCGGGGGCTCGACGCGATCGCGCTCGAGCCGCGCGTGCTGCGCAATGTCGCGCGGGTCGATTGTGCGGGCGCGCTCCTCGGCGCCAGGCTCCGCATTCCGGTGGTGCTCGCCCCGGTCGGCTCCATCGACCGCTTCGATCCGGAGGGCGCGGCCCCGGTCGCCGAGGCCGCGCAGGCCTTCGGCTGCGGCATGCTGCAGAGCTCGGTCACGTTGCCGGCGCTGGAGGAGACCGCGCGTCGCGCGCCCGACGCCTTCCGCATCTTCCAGCTCTATGTGCGCGGCGACGCCGCCTGGATCGACGCCCATGTCGAGCGCCTGATGGCGGCCGGCTGTCGCGCGCTCTGTCTCACGGTCGATAGCGCCCATTACAGCCGGCGCGAGCGCGACATCGCCAAGCGGTTCGTCGCGGCCTCGCCGCGCACCGCCGGGCAGGCGGACTTCCAGGCCATGCTCGACTGGAACGAGGTCGCGCGGCTCAAGCGCAAGTATCCGGTCCCGCTGATCCTGAAGGGGATCATGACCGCGGCCGACGCCGCCATGGCGGTCGAGCACGGCGTCGAGGTCGTCTATGTCTCGAACCACGGCGGACGCCAGCTCGACCACGGCCGCGGCGCGATCGATGCGCTGCCCGAGATCGCGGCGGCCGTGCAGGGTCGCGCCGAGATCGTCATCGACGGCGGCTTCTGCCGCGGCACCGACGTCGTCAAGGCGATCGCCCTCGGCGCCGATGCGGTCGGCATCGGCCGCCTCTACTGCTTCGGCCTCGCCGCCGCGGGACGCGCCGGCGTCCTGCGCGTGCTCGAATTGCTGGAGGACGAGATCGTCCGCACCCTCGGCCTCATGGGGGTCGATCGCCTCTCGGCGCTCGACGGGTCCTGCCTGCGCCCGGCCGCGCCGGCGGGCCCCGCCCACGTGCTGAGTGCCTTCCCCTACATCGCGCCTTGCGACGACCGCTACTGAGATCCGCGCTACTGCCCCACGCTCGGCTTGTCGATCACGTGGCCGGACGGTCCCTCGGCGTTGGGCAGGCCGTGCAGGATCATCAGCTCGGTCATGGCATCGGCGATCGGGTCCGGCTCGGCGGCGCGCTCGCGGCGCTTGGCCGGCTTCGCGGCCGGCGGCGGGACGGATCCGGTCGCGGCCGTGAGGTCGCGGCCGATCGACTGCTCCAGCCGGTCGATCCGCTTGGTGAGCGCAGTGAGGGTCTTCTGCTGCGCCCGCTCGTTGGCGTCGATGGTCGAGCGCAGCCGCGCCATGTCGGCCCGCGCCGCCCGCGTCTCGCCCACCTCGCCGCGCAGCGCCGTGACGTCGCCGTCGAGCCGCGTCAGCCGCTCGGCCGCGATCGTCTCCTTGTGCTCGGCGACCCCCATGCGAGTGTCGAGCGCGCCGACCTCGCGGCTGACCGTCAGGATCATGCGCTCGAGCCCCGCGAGCGCCAGCGCCTGCTGATCCTGCCGGGTCTCGATCGCGCTCTGGCGGCCGAAGCCGAGCATGCGCAGCGTCTGCTGCAGCGCGCCCGACCCGCTCGCGCTCAACAGGATGCCGGCCGTGAGCGTGCACGCGATGGCGGCCGCCCAGACGAGCGCCAGCGCCGTGGAGTCGCGCTTCGGCGCGACGGTTGCGGACTCGGCCATGGGATAGCCTTTACACTCGGTTTACCAATGATAGACACGGACCGCTTGCCAATTCGCTAACGTCCCGATCCGTGGAACTACGCCCGCAGAGAGATCCCCGATGTCCATCTCCATGTACCGCGCCAGCGTGCCCGGCTTCCTGCAGACCCTGAACGCGCTTTCCATGATCCTCGACAAGGTCGAGGCCCATTGCACGCTGCGCAAGATCGATCCCGCGGCGCTGCTGCAGGCGCGGCTCTATCCCGACATGTTTCCGCTGGTGAAGCAGGTCCAGCTCGCCGGCGATTTCGCCAAGAACGCGGTCGCGCGCCTCTCGGGCGTCGACCTGCCGCGGTTCCAGGACCACGAGAAGACCATCCCCGAGCTGAAAGAGCGCATCGTCCGCACGATCGACGCCATCAAGCTGGTGACGCCCGCGCAGGTCGACGGCACCGAGGACAAGGACGTCACCTTCCCGGTCGGCGGGACCCCGCTCACGCTGAAGGGCGAGGCCTACCTGATCAACTTCGCGATTCCGAACTTCTATTTCCACGCCACCACGGCCTACGACATCCTGCGCCACAGCGGCATCGAGCTCGGCAAGCGCGATTTCCTCGGCCGCAGCGAGGGCCGGCCGTAACCGGCCCGGCCGGCCGGCGCCGGCGTTCGCCGACCGGCCCCGGCGGCGCGCGTTCCGGTTGCCGGCACGTCGGCGCGGGGAGGGCGGTTTTCCGTCGAGGTCGTATGTGCGGGCTCCGCGCCTCAGCGCAGGCCCTTGCCGTGCTTCTGGGTGACCTCGAGCAGCTCGACATTGTTGCGGATGTAGGGGTTGTCCGGGTCCTTGGCGGCGGCCTCGGTGAGCTTGATCCGCGCCCGCTTGAAGTCGCCGCGCAGCAGGTAGGAGTAGCCGAGATTGTTGAGCACCTCGGGCGTCGGCCCGTAGATCTCGAGCACCTGGCCATAGGCGCGGTCGGCGAGGTCGAAGCGGCGCAGCCGGTCGTAGGACGCCGCGAGGCCGAGCCAGCCTTCGCCGTCCTTCGGCAGCTTCTCGACCACGCGGCGGAAATGCTTCTCGGCGAGCCCGTAGTTCTGCTCCCGATAGTGGCGCTTGCCGAGGCTGAGGTCGTCGGCGGGGTCGCTGCCCTGCAGCGCGGCCGACACCGAGGCCGGGTCGGCGGGCCTCCCGATCGACCCGGTCGGGCTCGGGTCGACCCCGGGGGCCAGCGAGCCGCAGCCCGCGAGGCCCAGGAGGGCGGCCGCGACCAGGCCAAGGCGAGACGCTGCGATACCCATCATGCGACCCAGGCGGCCCCAGCGGCCGCGCAATACCGAGTCCCGGGTGCCGCACCGTCGCGGCATCCAGGATTCGTTAACAATAGGGTCGGATGGTTAATACTTTCTCGCCGGGTTCCGGCCGCCCGGGAACGTAGCAAACCGGATGGCGCGTCCTCCGCCGACGCGGGGGCGCGGCCGTCACCAGGCGCCCATCTTCAGCCGCACATAGACGGGCAGCAGGATCACGATGATCACCACCGGGAACACGCAGATGATCAGCGGCACCGAGAGCTTGGCGGGCAGGCTGTAGGCTTTCTCCTCGGCGCGGGAGAGCCGCTTGTGGCGCATGTCCTCGCTGTAGACGCGCAGCGCGTCGGTGAGGCTCGAGCCGAGCTTCTCGGACTGCTGCAGGAGCGTCGCGAAGGAGCGCGCCTCCTCGAGGCCGAGCCGGTCGCCGAAATGCTCCAGCGCGTCGCTCATGGTGCGCCCGGCCCGGATCTCCAGCATCGCCATGTGGATGTTGGAGCTGAGCGAGGGATAGGAGTCCGAGAGCTCGCGCCCGACCCGGTCGAGCGCCGCCTCCATGCTCAGGCCCGCATCGGCGCAGACCACCAGGAGGTCCATGAAGTCCGGGAAGCCCTGCTGGTGCTCCAGCTGGCGCGCCTTGATCCGGCGGTTGACGACGATGTTGGGCGCGAAATAGCCGACCAGCCCCTGGAACCAGATCGCCGGCCAGTAGAGCGCGCTGTCGGGCGCGAGCACGAGCGGGGTCGTGACGAAACCCGCGCCCGCCAGCACCACCGCCAGCAGGGCGCGCGCGAGGAAGAACAGCACCGGCGCGCGCGGGTCGAGGAAGCCCGCCTGGATCAGCCGGCGGCGCAGCTCCTTCATCTCGCCGGCATCGACCGTGGAGAAGTGCTTCGAGGTGTAGTCGATCAGCCGCTGCGTCGCCTGCCGGCTCGCGTAGCGCAGCGAGCGCGGGTCTTCGGCGGACGGCGCGCCGCCCTCGACCGCGAGCTCGGCCGCGCGCCGGCGCACCGAGAGGCGCACCTGCATGGCCGCCATGGCGCCGAAGGCGAGCAGTGTCGCGGACAGGAACACGAACAGGCTGAGCGCCAGCGTCGCGTCGCCGCCGAACAGGGGCAGGACCTGATCGAGCAGGGCGTCCATGTCAGATCCTGAAGTTCACCATGCGGTACATGACGATGTTGCCCGCCACCATCCATGCGCCCGCCATCGCGAGGCCGATCTTGGTGGCGTCGAAGTGCCACACCGCGCCGTAGTGATTGGGCGCGACCACGCCGAGCAGGACGAAGATCGCGATCGGCAGGCCCGAGAGGAACAGCGCCGAGAACTTGCCCTCCGAGGCGAGCGCCTTGACCTTGCGCCGCATCTTGAAGCGCATGCGGATCACGCTGGAGAGGTTCTCCAGGATCTCGCTCAGGTTGCCGCCGGTGGAGCCCTGGATCGCGACCGCGGTCACGAACAGCGGCAGGTCCTCCTGGCCGACCCTGAAATAGAGGTTGCGCATCGCGGTCTCCACGTCCGCGCCGTAGGTGATCTCGTCGGCCGCCAGCCCGAACTCGGTGCCGATCGGGTCGGGCAGCTCGCGCGCCACCATCGCGACCGCGACCGGCACCGGATGTCCGGCGCGCAGGCTGCGCACGATGATGTCCATGGCCTCGGGAAACTGCTCGCCGAACTTCCGGTGCCGCCGCCGCCGCAGCACCCAGAGCAGGATCAGCGGGAGGAGCGTCGCGACCGCGAGGCCGCCGAGGCTCGCCTCGGCGAGGCTCTCCCGCAACACGGTGAGCGCGAAGAACGTGCCGCCGCCGCCGACCATCGCGACCACGAGCAGCCAGGCGGGTCCGGTGGTCAGCCCCGATTCGAGCATCAGCGCGTTGAACCAGCGCAGGCTGTAGCGGTAGAGGCCGTCATTGGTCAGGCCGCGCTCGCGTCGCAGCTGCACCAGGATCTTCTCGTGATCGGGCTCGTTCTTGGAGAGCCGCAGGCGCCGGTTCACGTGGCTGCGGTAGGAGGCGCGCGAGAACATCAGCAGGTAGACGGCCTCGGCCACCAGGATCGCCGAGATCGCCGCGAAAGCCAGGAACAGGATGTTCGAATTGATCTCGAACGGCATCGCGCTCACAGCGGCTTGGAGGGATCGAAATAGGCGCCCGGGATGTTGATCCCGCGTGCCGTCAGCTCGGCCAGGAAGCGCGGCCGGATCCCGGTCGCCTGGAAGTGGCCCTGGACGCTGCCGTCGTCGGCGGTGCCCGTGCGCACGAACCGGTAGATCTCCTGCATCTGCAGGATGTCGCCCTCCAGGCCCGTGATCTCCGAGATGCTGGTGACGCGCCGCTTGCCGTCCGAGAGGCGCTGCAGCTGCACGATCACCCGGATCGCGGCCGCGATCTGGCCGCGGATCGAGGAGACCGTCATCGGCAGGCCCGCCATGCCGATCATCTGCTCGAGGCGCGAGATCGCGTCGCGCGGCGTGTTGGCGTGGACCGTGGCCATGGAGCCTTCGTGGCCCGTGTTCATCGCCTGCAGCATGTCGAACGCCTCCTCGCCGCGGCACTCGCCGAGGATGATGCGGTCGGGACGCATGCGCAGCGCGTTCTTCACCAGCTCGCGCTGGCGGATCTCGCCCTTGCCCTCGATGTTGGGCGGGCGCGTCTCCATGCGGCCGACATGCGGCTGCTGCAGCTGCAGCTCGGCCGCATCCTCGATGGTGACGAGGCGCTCCTTGTCCGAGATGAAGGCCGAGAGCGCGTTGAGCATGGTGGTCTTGCCCGAGCCGGTGCCGCCCGAGATGATCAGCGTCACGCGCGCGTTGACGGCGGCCGAGAGCACCTCGGCCATCTGCGGCCGGATCGCGCCGATGTCGACCAGCTTCTTCAGGTTGAAGGGCTTCTTGGAGAACTTGCGGATCGAGACCAGCGGCCCGTCGACCGCGATCGGCCGCACCGCGATGTTGATGCGCGAGCCGTCGAGCAGGCGCGCGTCGCACAGCGGCTGCGATTCGTCGACGCGGCGGCCGACCGCCGAGACGATCTTGTTGACGATGCGCAGGAGGTGCGGCTCGTCCTTGAAGCGCACGGGCGTCGGCTCGAGGATGCCGGCGCGTTCCACGTAGACGCATTCGTGGCCGTTGATCAGGATGTCGTTGATGGTCGGGTCGTTGAGCAGCGGCTCGATCGGCCCGAGGCCCGTCATCTCGTCGATGATCTCGAGGACGAAGTCCTCGAGCTCCTGGGCGTTGAGCGCGATGCGCTCGCCGACCACGTATTGCGTGACCAGGGCGTGGATCTGCCGCCGCACCTCGTCTTCCGGCGCCTTCTCGATCGCCGAGAGGTTGATCTCCTCGATCAGCCGCCGGTGCAGCCGCACCTTGGCGTCGAGCAGCTTCTCGGTGAGCGCGGCCGGCGCCGCCGGCGCGGGCTCCGGCTCGGGCCGCTTCGGCTCCTCGATCACCGCGACCGGCGGCTCGGGCTCCGCCGGCGCCAGTTCCGGGGCTGCGACGCGTCGCGCCGTGAAGCGGCCGAGCATGGAACCTCCATCATCGCGCGAGGGCGAGTCGGCGCTCGCCCTTCGCCTTGCCGCGCGCGCCCTCGCCGAGCACCAGCTTCCTCAGCGCCGTCGCGATGTTGCTGCCGGCCTTGACCTCGTCGAGGGTCACGCCGCGGTCGATCGCCTCGCGCACCAGGCGGTAGTTGTTCGGGATGGTGGTCGCGAAGCTCTCGCCGAGCGTCTGCTCGATATCGGCACGCTTGAGCCCGGTGCCGAACAGCGGCTGGTCGAAGCGGTTCACGATCACCTCGGGCCTCGGCCCCTCGGTCAGCCGGTCGCGGATCACGCTCACCAGGTGCTTGGCGTGGCGCAGCCCCGGCACCGTCATCTCGGTGACGATGAACAGCCGGTTGGAGCCGACCAGCACGCTGTCGGTCCAGGGGAACCAGGTGCGCGGCACGTCGATCACCACGTTGTGGAAATGCGCCGCGACCAGGTCGAGCAGCCGCGTGACCACCTCGAAGTCGAACGAGCGCATCTCGGCCGGCCGGTTGGGCGCCGCGATCAGGTTGAGGCCGGAGGCGTGATGCGAGAGCATCACCTCGAGCAGCTGGCGGTCGAGTCGCTCCGGCCGCGGCACGATCTCGTCCAGGTCGAGCCGCGGCTCGAGGTCGAGATAGTCCGCGCAGGCGCCTTGCTGGAAGTCGAGGTCGACCAGGCAGGTGGAGGCGCGCTCGGCGCCGGTGCGCATCAGCAGCATGGCGGTCTCGATCGCGAGCGTCGTCAGCCCGACGCCGCCCGCCGCCGGCAGGAAGGTGTAGATGCGCGCTTCCGTGGAGTCGGCCTGCTTCGGCCCCTGCGCGAGCCGCGCGCAGGCGCGCACGAGGTCGAGCGGCGCGACCGGCTTCACCAGGAAATCGGAGATCCGCATCTGCAGGAGCTGCCGCGCCACGTCCTGGTCGAAGCCGGGGATCACCACCAGGAGCGGCGGCGATCCGGCGAAGCGCTGGGCGAGCCGCTGCAGCGCCGCGAGATCGGCGTCCTGCCTCGGATCGATGTCCGCCACCACCACGGTCGCGTCGGCGCCCTCGAGCCGGCGCTCCTGCTCGGCGAGCGCGCCGGCGAGCACCGTGACGTCGATTTGCCCGTTGCCGCCGAAGGTCGTGCGCACCGTCTGCTCGAAGGCGGCATCCGCCGTCTGCGCCAGGATGCGCGTACCGACCGGCTCGGGCTTGGCGCGACCGAACATGGGCTACTTGCTGTCCGCGGGCGGGGCGGCGAGCACCGGCTGGTACTTCACCGAGCTGGTCGAGGTGCCGGCCGGCGGCGTCACCTTGTTGGTGCGGTAGCGCTCGGCGGCGCCCTGCATGCGTTCGCCGTTGTAGCGGATGTTGCGGTCGGCCGCGGCGCGCGGCCAGGGGTCGATGGTCTGCATGATCGCGTTCGCGGCGACCGCGTCGCCGGCGTGGAACGCGATCGTGTCGCGTCGGTCGAGGTAGAGGTCGGCGCTGCACCCCCCGAGCAGGGCGGCGAGGCCGAGCGCGGCGAGTGCGCCGAGGCGATCAGTGGGCCGCATGGACGCCTCCCTTGCGCACGTCGAGGATGTGCCCGACCTGGGGCCGCGGCTGGCCGGCGATCGCCCGCACCTTCGAGGGCGGCAGCTCGGACTGGCCGAGCAGGAAGTAGTCCGGGTCGTTCGCGGGCAGTGCATTGTCGAACGGCGTGCGCGCGTGCTCGCCCGGCCGCAGCGGGCGCACCAGCCGCGGCGTCACGATGATCGCGAGGTCGGTCTCCTTCTTCTGGTAGGCGGCGCTGCGCAGCAGCGCGCCGATCACCGGCACGTCGGCGAGCCAGGGGAACTGGCGCTGGTCCGTCGTGCTGATGCTCTGCAGGAGGCCCGCGATCGCGAAGCTCTGGCCGTCGCGCAGCTCCACCGTGGTGGCCGCGCGCCGCACGATCAGGCTCGGCACCGTGATGCCGCCGACCGTGATCGTGGTGGTGGGATCGAGCTGGCTCACCTCCGGCTCGATCTTCAGGTTGATCAGCCCGTCCTCCAGCACGGTCGGCGTGAAGGCGAGGCCGACGCCGAACTTCTTGAACTCCACCGTGACGGTGCCGAGGTTGGACGAGACCGGAATCGGGAACTCGCCGCCCGCGAGGAAGCTCGCGGTGTCGCCCGAGAGCGCCACCAGGTTCGGCTCGGCCAGGCGCCGCGCCAGCCCGCGCTCCTCGAGCGCGCGGATGATCACCTCGGCCTGGATGCCGCGGCCGAGCAGGGTGCCGACGATGGTGCCGAACGGCTCGGTCCCGGCGACCATGCCGGCGATGCCGGTCACGGTCTGGAAGTTCCGCGCCATGATGTCCCAGTTGATGCCGAGCTCGCGGCCGGCGGTGCGCGTCGCTTCGATGAAGCGCACCTCCAGCATCACCTGCTGCGGCTGCGTCACCCGCACCGAGTTGATCACGTCGCCGCCGAACTGCTTGGCCATGGTCATGGCGAGGTCGAGCGTCACCGCGTCGGGCGAGGTGCCGGACAGCATGATGCGGCCGTTCACCGAGGAGACCCGGAAGTGGGCGCGCGGGAAGCGCTGCGCGAGCTCGCTCGCGAGCCGCGAGGTGTCGTAGGACACCTCGACGTCGAACACCCCGACCAGCGTCTTGCCCTCGGCGTAGACCGAGACGCGCGTGGTGCCTATCTTCTTGCCGAGGATCGAGAGCGAGCGGTCGGTGAGCGGCACCGCGTCGGCGACCTCGGGGTCGGCCACCACCACGTCGGCGAAGCTCGCACCGGTGCGCGCGGTCTCCGACTTGCCGATCGAGATGCGCACGAAGCTCGTCCTGCCCGCGGCGGCCGAGCGGTCCTGGGCCTGCGGCGCGTCGAGCGTGCCGGCCGCGAGCACGGCCGCCGCCGCCAGCGCGGCCCATCCGCCCCAGCGCCGCCACCTGGCGTTCCACCCCATCACGAGACCCCTTTCCCTCATCTCACGGTCGGCGCCGGCGCCTGCTCGGCGGCGCGCAGGCCGCCGTCCTCGGCCGGCACGCTGTATTCCTGGCGGCTGGTGCCGCGCGTCACGGCGACCTTCGCGAACCGGTTGGTGGTCGCCACCGGCTGCATCACCTCGGTCTCGGCGAGGTCGCTCTGCGTCACCCGGCGCGTGTGGCCGAGATGCAGCTCGCCGGCCTTGCGCAGGATCAGCGAGAGGTTGCCGAGCGAGCCGGCGAGCGCGATCTTCTGCGCCGCGATCGTGTCGACCTCGAGCGTCACGGCCTTGACCACCGTCGGCTTGTCGGCGCTGTCGTCGGCGAGCTGGTCGACTGCCAGCACGCGCGTGTTCTGCAGCACCACGTCGGTGCTGCCCGGCACCTTGGCTTCGTTCGCGGGCGCGCGCGTCAGCAGCACGTCCACGTGATCGCCCGGCAGCACGAAGCCGCCGACGCCCTCGACGTCGTTGACGCGCACCGTGACCGCGCGCATGCCCTCGCGGATCAGCGCGGAGAGCGTCGCCTTCTGACCCGGACCCGTGATCTTGGTGCTCAGGATCGGCTCGTTCGGCTGGATCGCGGCGAGCACGACGCGCTTCTCGCCGCTCAGCACCTCCGCGATCGTCCCGTAGGTGCCGGCCGGAATCGCGTTCTCGGACCACGGCACCTCGCGCAGGTGCTCGGCCGCGAGCGGCGTGCCGAAGCGCAGCGGCATGCTCGCCACCACGATGGTGCGCGTCGGCACCGCCGTCGGCTTGGCGTCCATGTTGCGCAGGCGCAGCTCGGCCTGGTGGTTGAGCCAGGCCTGCGCGACGAACACGGCCGCGAGCCCGAACACGGCTGCGATGCCGACCATGACGAGGGTGTTCTTTCGCACGGCCATCCCCTTGCGGACGCGATCTGATTTGTCGTTCTCGTCCTCCGGAACGTTGCGTCGGGATGCTGAATTCTTTCTGAACCCTGTCGCGCAGTTGGGCCTATGCTGAATCGCGCGTGAAGAACCATGCTTTACGAGGGTTTAACGGCCGCGCGCCGTGCGCCGCATTCCGGCTGCGGCGCCGAGCGCGCCGGGCCCGGCGATTCCGGACTCTCCCGCGCGTCGGGCGGCCGCGCAGGGAGGCGCCCCGGGTCACCCCGGCCGGTCCGGGCGCGCGGCGCCGACGGGTCGCGGCCAATTTTAAGAGAAACGCAAGCTCTGGCGCGACCGATTGTCAAAGTCTCTCCGCGCACTGTTCCGCCACTCGAACACGAGGCGGACCAGATCATGCTGCTTTCCAGGTTCTTCCGGGACGAACGCGCGGCGGCACTTCCGATCTTCGGCATCGCGGCGATTCCGATCTTCGCCATGGTGGGCGCGGCGGTCGATTTCGGCCGCGCCACGGCGGCGCGCTCCGCCATGCAGGCCGCGCTCGACTCCACCGCCCTGATGCTCTCGAAGGATGCGCAGACCCTGCCGCCCGAGCAGATCGCGTCCAGCGCCAAGGCCTATTTCGCGGCCCTGTTCAAGCATCCGCAGGTCACCTCCTACGACGTGAACGCGGTGTTCACGAGCCCGCAGCCCGGCAGCTTCTCGCTGCGCGTCTCCGCCAACGGCAGCCTGCCGGCCGTCTTCGCGCAGCTCATCGGCATGTCCTCCTTCGAGATCGGCACGTCCGCCGACGTCGCCTGGGGCATCAAGAAGCTCGAGCTCGCTCTGGTCCTCGACAACACCGGGTCCATGGGCCAGAACGGCAAGCTCGGCGAGCTCAAGAGCGCGGCGCACAACCTGATCGACGCCCTCAAGGCCTCCTCCAAGAAGGAGGGCGACGTGAAGATCGCGATCGTGCCGTTCGACAAGGTCGTGAACATCGGACCCGGCTACAAGACGGAGCCCTGGGTCGACTTCACCGTGAAGGGCATCAATCCGACCTACTGGGAAGGCTGCGTCCAGGATCGCGACAAGTCCTACGACGTCACCGACGATGCGCCCGGCGCCGCGGCCGGCCGCTTCCCGGCGGTGCAGTGCGGCGCGTTGACGACGCTGATGCCGCTGAGCGAGGACTGGACTGCGCTGCACGGCAAGATCGACGCCATGACGGCGGCCGGCAACACCAACGTCACCATCGGCCTCGCCTGGGGTTGGCACGCACTCACGGTCGGCGTGCCGCTGACCGAGGGCAAGGAGCCGGCGCCCGACCGCGAGAAGGTGATCGTCCTCCTGACCGACGGCCAGAACACGCAGAACCGCTGGACGACGCAGACCTCCAAGATCGACGAGCGCACCGCGCTCGCCTGCGCCAACATCAAGGCCGCCAATATCAAGATCTACACGGTGCGCGTCATCGACGGCAACCAGAGCCTGCTCAAGAGCTGCGCCTCCAAGCCGAGCATGTATTACGACGTCGACCAGGCGAGCGAGCTCAGCGCCGTCTTCTCCTCCATCGCCCAGACCCTCGCCAACCTCCGCCTGTCGAAGTGAGGGGGAGGGAGTCTTCAAACTACGGACGCGGCGCCGGCGTGCCCCCCAGCCGGTCCATCAGCCGCCGCATGAAGGCGAGGTTGTGGATCGTGGCGAGGCGCGCGAACAGCGCGTCGTTGATGCGGAACAGGTGGTGCAGGTAGCCGGTCGTGTAGCGCCGGCAGCAGAGGCCGGGGCACGATTGCGCGAGCGGTGCCTCCTGCTTGAGATGCACCTTGTCCTGGATGTACACGGTCTCCAGCCACTCCTTCGCGGGACGCGCGAGGTCGGGGTCGTCCGTGCGGAAGCGATAGAGCCGCCCGCGCCGCGCGTCGCGCGTCGGCAGCGCGCTGTCGAACATGCGGTAGCCCATGCGATGACAGGCCGCGACCGAGGCCGGATGCCCGACCCCGAGCGCGTGCATCGGCAAGGCGGCCGGCACCAGTTCGCGCGTGAGCGCCAGCATGTCGGCGACGAGCGCGCCGTCCGCGTCGAGCGGCCAGCCGCCATAGCCGAAGCCGTCGAAGCCCGTTTCGATCAGCGCCTCGGCGCAGGCGCGCCGCAGATCCGCGTCGCGCCCGCCCTGGATGACCCCGAACAGCAGCGGTCGCGCGCCGGCGTCGAGTCGGCGCATCTCCACGGCCAGCGCGAAGGCCGCCTTGCAGGCCTTGGCCCAGGCGATCGTGCGGCGCACCGATCGCGCCTGCTCCTCGCGCGGCTCGCCCGGATGGGTGCAGTCGTCGAGGCAGAACATCAGGTCGGCGCCGAGCCGCATCTGCGTCTGGATCGACCTCTCGGGCGTCAGCTGGATCTTCTTGTCGCCGTCCTCCGGCACGAACACGAGGCCCTCGTCGGTGATCTTGCCGTAGCGCGGGTTCTCGCGGATCAGCGAATAGGCCTGGAAGCCGCCCGAGTCGGTGGCCGCGAGCCCGCGCCAGCCCATCATGGCCTTGATGCCGCCGAGCGCCGTCACGGTACCGGTGCCGGGCCGCTGCATCAGGTGGAACGCGCTCACCATCAGCATGCGCACGCCCGCCTGCTCGAGGTCGACCGCATCGGTTGCCCGCACCACGCCGTAGGTGGCGTCGGGCAGGAACAGCGGGCCGTCGCGCAGCAGCGCCGCGAGGGATTCGGCCGGACCCTTCATCCGGTCTTGCGGATCTTGCACACGAAGAATCCCTCCAGGTGCCGGCTCGGCACGATCCGCATCGCCTCGCGCAGCCGCGGGTCGAACGGCTGCCGGTTCCAGGCCGCGAGCCCCGGCCTGCGCCCCGGCACGGGCAGCGCGATCGGCAGGATCTCGGCATTGTCGCGATGCCGGAGCAGATGGTCGACCGGCGCCTCGTTCTCCTCCGGGCCGAACGTGCAGGTCGAATAGACCAGGATTCCGCCCGGCGCCAGCAGCCGGAAGGCCGCCATCAGCATGCGCTGCTGCAGCAGCCCGTATTCCTCCACCCGCTTCAGCGACCAGAAGCGCAGCGCGTTCGGATGCGAGAGGTCGATCAGGCCCTCGCCCGAGCACTGGGCGTCGAGCAGGATCCGGTCGAACCGGCGCGCGATGTACTTGTCCGCGTACTGGGCCGGGTAGCTCGTGATCTCGGCCGCGCGCACGCCGAAGCGCGCGACCACCTCGGTGAGCTTGGCGAGTCGTGCCTTGATCCCGTCGTTGAGCCACAGATACGCCTGGTTGCCGGTGAGCGCCGCGATAAGCGCGCTCTTGCCCCCGGGCGCCGCGCACAGGTCGAGGATCGCATGCTCCGGCCGCGGCTCCAGCGCGAGCGGCGGCACCAGGCTCGATGCGTTCTGGATATAGACGTGCCCGTGCGTGAACAGGTCCGAGTTCGCGACCGTGCTCTTGTCCGAGAGCAGGTGGAAGGCGCCCGGGCACCAGGGGATCTCCTCGCGCACCACGCCGAGGGCGTCGAGCGCGCGCGCGATCTCCTCGGCCGGTCGCGGCGAGAGCGGGTTGATGCGCAGGCTCTGCTGCGGCGGTCCCGCGAGCAGCGCGAAGACGGCGCTCGGGCTCAGCCCCAGGATATCGCCGATGCGCGCCGCGAAATGCTCGCGCCGCCGCTCCTCGTCGCGCGGACGCGGCGCGGAGCGGGCATGGGCGGCGCGGCGGTGGCGTTGTTGGCTCACGACGGGTCTGGTCCATGCGTGCCCGGGCGCTCCGGGGCGCCGGCGAGGTCGGGCTCGTGCACGATCCATACGGTTTCCCGCGGCCAGGTCAAACGCATCGCCGGGCGGCCCCGCCGCGCCGCCTGCGCCGCGATTGCGCGGGCGGCACGAAGTCCGGGCCCGTGCCCGCATTGACGTGGCCGCCGCCGCGGCCGACCATGCCGGCGATGCAGCCCGTCGTCGTCAAGGCCCGCGGACATCCCGACATCAAGGCGAGCGACACCCGCGCCCTCGAGCTCCTCGAGGGGCCCGAGATGGCGAAGCGCGCCGGCGTGGTCGCGCTCGACGCGAGCTACGACCCCGAGGCGCTCGCCGCCTTGCGCGGCCGCGTCCGGGTGACGATCGCGGCGGGCCGCGAGAGCGACAGCTTCGAGGCGACCGTCTGGCCGCTGGTGCACCAGCGCCAGTCGCTGGTGTTCGCGCGCGACCCCGCCGTGAAGCCGCGGGTCTTCGCCGGCATGGCGAGCAAGGCCGCGGCCGACCTCGCGCCGGCCCTGAAGGAGGCGCTGCGCCGCGCCGAGGACGTGACCTTGACGCTCGCGCCGCTCGCCGGCGCGGCGCTCCCGCCCGGCACGCTCTATCTCGTCGCCATGCCGATCGGCCACCAGGGCGATCTCTCGCCGCGCGCCGTCGACGTGCTCGCCGGCGTCGACCTCATCCTGGCCGAGGACACGCGGGTCGCTCGTGACGCGCTCGCCTGGCGTGGCATCCGCACGCCGATGACGAGCTGCTTCGACCACAACGAGCGGCTGCGCGTCGATCTCGTGGCCGCGCGGCTCGCCGAGGGGCGCCGCATCGCGCTGGTGAGCGACGCCGGCATGCCGCTCGTCTCCGATCCGGGGCATCTGGTGGTGCGCGCCGCCGTGGCGGCCGGCGCCACCGTGACGGCGGTGCCGGGCCCGAGCGCCGCGCTCGCGGCGCTCGCGGTCTCGGGCCTGCCCTCCGCGACCTTCCGCTTCGCCGGCTTCCCGCCGCGCAAGGGGGGCAAGCGCGACGCGTTCCTCGACGCGGTGGTCTCGTCCGTCGACACCTCGATCCTGTTCGAGGCGCCGCAGCGCATCGCCGCCCTCGCGGCCGCCCTCGCGGCGCGCGCGCCCGATCGCGCGGTGGCGCTGTGCCGCGACCTCACCAAGACGAGCGAGGAGGTTCGTCGCGGCACGGCCGCCGGGATCGCGGCCGCGCTCGCGGCCGAGCCGGAGATCCGCGGCGAGTTCGTGCTGGTGGTGGCGCCCGCGCCGCCGCGCGACGCGCAAGGCGGAGCCGCCGATCTCGAGCGCATCGTCGCGGCGCTCGTGCGTGCCGGCACGCCGACGGCGCCGCTCGTGGCGGCGCTGCGCGAGGCCGCCGGCCTCTCGCGCAACGAGGCCTATGCGCTGGTGCAGCGGCTCAAGCCCGAGGCCATGTGAGTCCCGCCGGGGGCGTAATCGGGGTTGTGATCCCGGCCGCTATTCCCTAGGCTGCAGCGAATCCAAGCCATGGAACCCGCTGGAGTTTCGCGGGTTTCAATCGTAGCGCCCTGGGGTGCGGAGGGTTGTGCCGCACGGGTCCCCGGGCAGCTGTCGGAGCGCGGCGCGCGGCAATCGCGGTCGAGCCCCGCCCGGCGCCAGGGAGGCTCGGTGTCTCGTATCATCGTCGTATCCAATCGCATCGGTCCGATCGAGGAGGGAAAAGCCGCGCCCGGCGGGCTCGCGGTCGGGGTCTACGAGATCCTGCGCGCCACCGGCGGCGTCTGGTTCGGCTGGTCGGGCGAGACCGTGGACCAGACCCCGCAGGCGCCGAGCCTGCAGACCCAGGGCAACATCGCCTTCGCCACCGTCGGCCTCGGGCGCAAGGATTATGCCGAGTACTATGCGGGCTTCTCCAACGCGACGCTGTGGCCGCTGCTGCACTACCGCACCGGCCTGATCGAGTTCAGCCGCGATTCGCTCGCGGGCTATCTGCGCGTCAACGAGCAGTTCGCGGCGCATCTCGCGCGCCTGATCGAGCCCGGCGACATCGTCTGGGTGCACGACTATCACCTGATCCCGCTCGGCGCCGCGCTGCGCCGCCGCGGCGTCACCCAGCGCATCGGCTTCTTCCTGCACACGCCGCTGCCGCCGCGCGCCGTGATGCGCACCTTGCCGGACCATCGCCAGATCTTCGGCACGCTGTCGGCCTACGACGTGGTCGGCTTCCAGACCGCCGACGACGCGGACCACTTCTCGGACTACATGGTACGCGAGCTCGGCGCCTCCAGGCAGGGCGCGAGGCTCGCGCTCGACTCGCGCCTGTTCAAGGCCGGCGTGTTCCCGATCGGGATCGATCCGGACGACTTCGCGCGCACCGCCGCGGTGGCGGTGGGCCAGTCGGCGACCCGCCGTCTCATCCGCAGCCTCGGCGAGCGCCCCCTGGTCATCGGTGTCGACCGGCTCGACTACAGCAAGGGCCTGCCGTTCCGCTTCCGCGCCATCGAGAACCTGCTCGGCCAGCATCCCGAATGGCGCAACCGCTGCACCTTCCTCCAGGTCGCGACGCTGAGCCGCACCGACGTGAAGCAGTATCGCGAGCTGCGCGCCGAGCTCGACGCGGCCGCCGGCCATATCAACGGCCGCTACGCCGACTACGACTGGACGCCGATCCGCTACGTCAATCGCAGCTTCAACCGCAACACGCTGGCGGGCTTCTTCCGCCACGCCCGCGTCGGCCTGGTGACGCCGCTGCGCGACGGCATGAACCTGGTCGCCAAGGAATACGTGGCGGCGCAGCGCCCCGAGGATCCGGGCGTGCTGGTGCTCTCCCAGTTCGCCGGCGCCGCCAACGAGCTCGAGTCCGCGCTGCTGGTCAATCCCTTCGACGTCGGCGGCGTCGCCCAGGCGATCATCCGCGCCCTCGAGATGCCGCTGCCGGAGCGCACCGACCGCTGGCGCGCCATGATGGAGACGCTGCGCCGCAACACGGTGCGCGACTGGGCCCGTCGCTTCGTCGAGTCGCTCACCGCCAACCGCGCCGACATGCGCCCCGCCGCCCTCTCGGGCGCGTGAGCCCCGATGAACCGAAGGGCGGGTCAGGCGCGCGACGCCGTGACCCGCCGCCGGGTTCGCCCCAGGGCGAATCGACGGGTTACGCGCTGCGCGCCAACCCGGCCTACCATTCTCACTTCAGCGACTTCAGCTGCCGGGTCAGCTCCAGCGAGTAGGTGTAGCGGCCTTCCGGATGGGTCACGACGGTGGTCTCGAAGTGGCCGCTCCTGCCGCCCCAGTAGCGGCGCACCATGGTGAGCGCGGCGGTGCCGGGCCGCACCTTGAGGACGCGGGCGAGCTTCGCCGAGATGCGCGTCGCGAACACCTCGAGCTGCGCGCGCTCCACGGTCTCGCCGAACATCTTCTCGACCTGCTGGTGCACCGAGGTGTGCGGATGGTTCTTCTGGCGGATCACCGCGGCGTATTTCGGCAGCACGTAGATCTCGGTCCAGGCGAGCGGCTCCGGGTGCCGGTCCGAGCGGCGCACCGAGAGGATGCGGAACCAGCGCGTTCCCGGCTCGCACTTGATCAGCGCGGCGAGCCGCTTGTCCGCCACGATCTCGCCGGCCGAGACGGTCTCGCGATAGGTGCCGGCCGGATAGCGCATCCACTGGGCGAGCGAGCCGACCGTGTGGGTGAACACCGTCGGCTGGGTCGCGGCCGTGACCACCGAGCCCGCGCCCGCGCGCCGGCTGATCAGGCCCTGCTCGGTGATCACGCGCAGCGCCTCGCGCATGGTGTGGCGGCTGGCGCGGAAGGTCTTGCACAGCTTCAGCTCCGGCGGCAGCAGGCTGCCGACCGGATAGCGCCCCTCGCCGATGTCGGCCTGCAGCTTGGCCGCGATCGCCCGGTAGCGGGGAAGCCTCGTCGCCTTGCGCCGCATCATGGCACCGCAGCGCTCGCCTGGCGCAGCGGCCCTGCCGGTGCGTCGTGCGCAGAGACCGCGACCGGGCCGCCCGTCGCGAGCGACGCGATCACGGCCTCGAACGCCGCGACGGTCGCGAGCATCGCAGGCGGCGTGACCGGGAACGGCCGGCGGCCCTCGATCGCGTCGGCGAAGGCCTCGGCGAGGAGGAAGAGCGAATCCGCGGGCGCGAAGGTCCGCGTGTGCGGCGCCTCGCCGATGCGCGCGAGCGTGAGCGTCGTCTCGCCGGTGACCTCCGCGCGGCCCCGGGTGCCGAAGACGTGCATGTGCCAGACCATCGGCGCGGCGCGAACCGTCGCCATGGTGCCGGTCGCCCCGCTCGCGAACTCGACCAGCACGGCGACCGCGTCGCGCGGATCCGGCGGCGGCTTGGCGCCGAACAGCTTCGCGTGCACCGCGCGCGCCGGCCCCGCGAGGTCGATCATCGAGTCGAGCACGTGCAGCCCCGCGCCGGTCATGCCGGCGCCCGGCGTCTCGGCCGGGTCGTCGCGCCAGCCGCCGGCGACGCGCGTCGAGTGCTCGTTGCTGAAGTGTCCCTCCACATGCATGACCTCGCCGATCTCGCCCGCCGCGACCAGGCGCGCGAGCTCCAGCATGGCGGGAAAGAACCGCTTGTTCTGTCCGACCGCGAGCGGGACGCCGGCGGCCTCGCAGGCCGCGACCGCCCGCGCGGCCTGCGCATGCGTGAGCGCGAGCGGCTTCTCGCACCACACCGGCTTGCCGGCCCGCGCCACCGCGATCACCTGGTCCACGTGCAGCGAATGCGGCGTCGCCAGCACCACGGCCCGCACGGCCGGGTCCGCGACCGCTTCGGCGAATTCGCTCGAAAGCGCGAAGCCGTGCCGCGTCGCGAGCGCGCGCGCGAGCTCCGGCTCCTTGGTCACGCCGCGGACGAATCGCAGGCGGCTCTTGCCCTGCACCGCATTGACGATCGACTGCCCCCACCGCCCGAGGCCCACAATGGCCGCATCGATCATCGGATCGCTCGCTCCACCCTTTGCGTACCCTGCCAGTTGCGGGGCATGCGTCCTACCTCGTCGTCTTGCGCATGAAATCGAAATCGCAGCCCTCGTCGGCCTGCAGCACGGTCTCGCGGAACAGCCGTGCATAGCCGCGCTCGGAGCCGGCATGGGGCGCCGGCGGCGTCCAGGCCCGGCGGCGGCGCGCGAGCTCGGCGTCCTCCACCATGAGCTCCAGGCTGCGCGCGCCGACGTCGAGGCGGATGCGGTCGCCGGTCGCGACCAGGGCGAGCGGGCCGCCGACGGCGGCTTCCGGCGTCACATGCAGCACGATGGTGCCGAAGGCGGTGCCGCTCATGCGCGCGTCCGAGATCCGCACCATGTCCTTGATGCCGGCCTGGGCGAGCTTCTTCGGAATCGGCAGGTAGCCGGCCTCCGGCATCCCGGGCGCGCCCTTCGGCCCGGCATTGCGCAGCACCAGCACGTCGTCGGCGTGCACGTCGAGGGCCGGATCGTCCATGCGCGCCGTCATGTCCTCGATCGAGTCGAACACCACCGCGCGACCCTCGTGGGTCATCAGCTTGGGCGAGGCGGCCGACTGCTTGATGATCGCGCCCTGCGGCGCGAGGTTGCCGCGCAGCACGCACATCGCGCCCTGCGGATTGACCGGGTAGTCGCGCGAGCGGATCACGGTCTGCCCCGGCACCTCCTCGGCCCTCGCCACGTGGTCGTGGAGCGTGCCGATCACGCTGCGCGCGTCGAGGTCGAGCAGGTCGGCGATCTCCCTCATCAGCCGCGGCAGCCCGCCCGCGTGGTGGAAGTGCTCCATGTAGTGGTCGCCCGAGGGCTTGAGGTCGATCAGCACCGGCACCTCGCGCGAGAGCGCGTCGAAGGCGTCGAGGTCGAGCCGGATGCCGAGCCGCCCGGCGATCGCCGCGAGATGCACGATGCCGTTGGTCGAGCCGCCGATCGCCTGCAGCACGGTGAGCGCATTGCGCAGTGCGGCCGGCGTGACCAGCTCGCTCGGCCGCGGCCCGCTCTTGGCGAGCGCCACCGCCCGCCGGCCGGTCGCCTCCGCGCAGCGGATGCGCTCCGCATGGGTCGCCGGAATCGTCGAGGCGCCCGGCAGCGAGAGCCCCAGCGCCTCGACCACGCAGGCCATGGTGCTCGCCGTGCCCATCACCATGCAGGTGCCGACCGAGGGCGCGAGCCGTCCGCTGACGGTCTCGATCTCGCTCTCGCTCAGCGCCCCGGCGCGGTGCTGGGCCCAGAGCCGGCGGCAGTCGGTGCACGCCCCCAGCACCTCGCCGCGATGATGCCCGACCACCATGGGCCCGGTCGGCAGCACGATCGCGGGCAGGTCGGCGCTCGCCGCCGCCATGACCTGTGCCGGCAGGGTCTTGTCGCACCCGCCGATCAGCACCACCGAATCCATCGGCTGCGCGCGGATCATCTCCTCGGTGTCGAGCGACATCAGGTTGCGCAGGTACATCGAGGTCGGCGCCGAGAAGCTCTCGTGGATCGAGATCGTCGGGAACTCCATCGGCAGGCCGCCCGCCAGCATCACGCCGCGCTTCACGGCCTCGATCAGCGCCGGCACGTTGCCGTGGCACGGGTTGAAGTCCGAATAGGTGTCCGTGACGCCGATGATCGGCCGGTCGAGGGCGTCGTCCGAATAGCCCTTGGCCTTGATGAAGGCCTTGCGCAGGAACAGCGAGAAGCCGGGATCGCCGTAGGAGGTGAGACCTTTTCGCAGGCCGGTCGCCACGGGGTGCTCCATGTCGCAAGAGACGAGAACGCCGATCCGGAGAGCCTCCGGACCGGCGCGTTATGTACGGCATCGCGGCCGGGCGGGATAGTCCGCCGGGCTTCACCCTGCGAAAGCCTCGCTCGGCGGCTCACCGGTCGCGCTGCCTCACGCTCCCGCGCGAACGCGCCGCGATCCTCGGGCGACGGTCGCGCACGACCTTCTGCTCCGGCCCCGGCGTGCCCGGCGTCGCGCGCACGCGCCCCGCCGCCGGATCGGCCTGGCGGTAGTCGCGCCGCACCGCGGGGGCGGGGCGCACGTCGTGGCGGCGCCGCGGTTCGGCGCAGCCTCGGCGACGCCGCCGGCGATCGCGAGGGCCGTCAGGATGCCGGCGAGCGCGAGCAGGCCGGAACGGGGGCAGTCATGGTCGGTCTCCTTTGTCGATGGCGGGCGAGCCGGAGGCGCGCCGGCCGGGTCGAGGACCGGCGGCGGCACGGCGGCCGCTTTGCGCCGACGTGCCGTCACCGTCGCCCCGGCAGGTCGGGGAGGGCGTCCCCGCAGCGTCCCTTTCGGCCGCGCAATCGCGGCCACGCGTTGCGAGAGCGACGATGCGTGATCGCGATCACAAGATCGGTCGCGGCGGCAACCCGCGCGCGGTCGAACGCGTTGAGAGAGGCTCGAATGAACCGAACGACGGGATGACGAGATGGCGCGTGGTCGGAAGGACCCGGCGTGGAAGCGCTATGCCTATGGCTGGGTCACCCTGGGCTTCTTCCTGATCAGCCTTGTCGGCCACTGGCTGTTCGGCTGGTTCGCCTATGTCAACGAGCAGGCCGCCCTTGGCGCGCCGATCGCGGTCGGCGACTACGCGATCCAGATGCTGCGCGACACGCTGGAGAACTGGCAGTCGGAGTTCCTGCAGCTGCTCTGGCAGGTCGGCGGCCTCGCGCTGCTGCTCTATGTCGGCTCGCCCCAGTCGCGCGAGAGCGCGGAACGCGTCGAGGCGAAGGTCGATGCTCTCCTGCGCAGGGTCGACCGGGAGACCGGAGAGGAGCTGATCGCGCGGCTGGATCGCGAGTACGACCGGTGAGCCCTGCGCAGCTTTGCTACTCCGCGGCCTTCAGCGTCCCCCCGCGCTGCCCGAGGTACCAGTCGAGGATCTCGGCGCCGTTCCAGTGCAGCACGCCTTCGTGGCGCGCCGCGTAGTCGTAGATCGCCTCCAGATACTTGATCCGGTGCGGCTGGCCCGAGATGTAGGGATGGATCGCGAGCGCCATGATCTTGGGCCGCTGCGCGCCTTCCGCGTAGAGCCGGTCGAACTGGTCGATCGCGCGCGCGAGCAGCTGCGCGCTCTCGTGGTGCTGCACGATCATCATCGTGATGTCGTTGAGCTCCACCGTGTAGGGCAGGGTCACCAGCGGGCCGTTGGCGGTGCGGATGACGCTCGGCTCGTCGTCGTGGACCCAGTCGCCGATGTATTTCACGCCCGCCGCCGTCAGCAGGTCCGGCGTCTCATGGGTCTGGGTCAGGCCGGGGCCGAGCCAGCCGACCGGGCGCCGGCCCGTGAAGCGTTCCAGGATGTCCATGGAGCGCATGATCATGCCGGCCTGGTCCTCGATGCGGTGGATCGGGCCCTGGTCGTAGGCGTGCCCCATGAACTCCCAGCCGGCGCTCCGCGCCTCCTCGGCGACGCGGGCGTAGTCCTCGGTGACGCGCGCATTGATCGAGAGCGTCGGCCTGAGGGCGAGCCGCGCGAACAGGTCGAAGAAGCGCCACACCCCGACCCGCATGCCGTATTCGTGCCAGCTCCAGTGCGGCACGTCCGGCAGCAGCGCGGCGCCGGTCGGAGGGGGCAGCACCTGCCGCGGCATCGCCCGGCCGATGTCCCACACCTCGAGATTGACGATGGTCCAGAACACCAGCCGCGCATTTCCGGGCAGCCGCAACGGCTCCCGATCGACGATGGCCGAGTAGTCGCAGCGGTCGCGCGGGATCATGGGTGTCCTCCACAGGTGCGCCATGATAGGGCGGCCGCGCGAACCGATCCACACGGGCCAGAACCCGTGTATGCTCGGCGTCCCCGCACCTCGCCCATCGCGAAGACATGCCGCTCGAGAACCGAGAGCCGCGCCGCGACCCGCCGCTCGCCGCGACGCTGGCGATCTTCGCCCTCGCCTTCCTGCTGCCGGCCTGGCCCTGGCTCTCGGGCGCCGTGACGATTCCCTGGGACGCCAAGTCCCAGTTCTGGCCGCAGCTCCAGTTCATGGCCAATGCCTTCGCCAAGGGGCAATCGCCGTTCTGGACGCCCAACGTCTTCGCGGGCTGGCCGCAGATCGCCGACCCGCAGTCGCTGGTCTTCTCGCCGCTGCATGTGCTGCTCGCCTGGCTCGATCCGAACCCGGGCTTCCGCGCCGCCGACGCGGTCACCTTCGCGCATCTCTTCATCGGCGGCCTCGGGGTCATATTGATATTCCGCGACCGGGGCTGGCACGCGGCCGGCGCCCTGGTCGCGGCGCTCGCCTTCGCGTTCGGCGGGGCCTGCGCGTCGCGGCTGCAGCACACCGGCCAGGTCGAGAGCGTGAGCTGGCTGCCGCTCGCGGTCTTCTTCCTGACGCGGGCGCTCGACCGCCGCTCCTGGAAAGACGGCGCGGCTGCGGGGGCGGTCGCGGGCCTGCTCGCGATCGGCCGCGATCAGGTCGCGCTCCTCTCGCTCTACGTGCTGGTGGGCTTCGTGCTGGCGCACTGGCTCTCGGGCGCGGGCCGCCCGGCGCGCCTGCGCGCGAGCCTCGCGCCGCTCGCGGCGGGCGCGGTCGCGGGCGCGCTCATCGCGAGCATGCCGGTGGTGCTGACGCTGCTGCTGGCGGGCGAGTCGAACCGGCCCGAGATCGACTACACGGGCGCGGGCCACGGCTCGCTGCATCCCGTGCACCTGCTCACCTTCTGGTTCGCCGACCTGTTCGGTGCCGCCGACCCCGAGATCGAATATTGGGCGCCGCCCGGCTATGCCTGGAACCAGGCCTTCGGCATGGCCGGCCTCTACCTCGCCCAGAACATGGGCCAGGTCTATGCCGGCGCGCTGGTCGCGCTCATGCTGGTGGCGGGCCTCGTCCGCCGTCTCGCCTTCGCGGCGGAGATCCGCGTGTTCGCGGTCCTGGCCGCGCTGGTGCTGCTCTACGCGCTCGGCTGGTACACGCCCGCCTTCCGCGCCATGTACGAGTTCATGCCCGGCGTCGCGCTGTTTCGCCGCCCCGCCGACGCGACCTTCGTGCTGGTGACGCTCCTCGCCGTGATCGCGGGCTATTGCGTGCACCGCTTCGTCTCGGGCACCGCGCCCGCGCCGACGCGGCGCCAGCGCACCGCCGAGATCGCCACGGGCGGCGCGCTCGTCGCGTTCGCCGTCGGCCTCGCCGCCGTGGTGGTCACGCCGGACCTCGCCCTCGGGCCGGTGGCCACCGCGGCCGTGTTCGCGGCGGGCGCGATCCTCGCGCTCCGGCTCGCGCGGAGGGTCTCGGCTCTCGCCGCCGCGGCGCTTCTCGCCGCCTTCACGGCCGGCGACCTCGCCTGGAACAATGCGCCCAACATCTCGACCGGCCTGCCGCCCGCGCTCTACGAGGTGCTGCGACCCGACACCCGCAACGAGACCGTGCGGCTGATCAAGTCGCGTCTTGCGGAATCCTCCGGTCGCCCGCGCGTCGAGCTGATCGGCATCGCCTATCACTGGCCGAACCTGTCCTTGGTGCACGACCTCGACCACGTGTTCGGGCAGAACCCGCTGCGGCTCCGGGACTTCGTCGACGCGACGGGCGCCGGCGACACGGTCGCCACGCCCGAGCAGCGCGGCTTCTCGTCCCTCTATCCGTCCTATCGCTCGGCCTTCGCCGACCTTCTCGGCGTGCGCCTGGTCGCGACCGGCGTGCCGGTCGAGAAGATCGATGTGGTGCTCGCGGCCGGCGACCTGACGCGCCTCGCGCGCACGCCGGACGCCCATGTCTACGAGAACCCGCGCGCCCTGCCGCGCGCGATGCTGCTGACCGACTGGCGGGTCGCGGATTTCGCGAGCCTGGTCGAGACCGGCTGGCCCGACGTCGACCCGCGCCGCACCGTGCTGCTCGAGCGTCCGCCCGGACGCCTCCCGCCGACGGGCGGCGGCGGCGCGGCCACGCTCACGCGCTACGCCAACACCGAGGTCGCGGTCGCGGTCGATGCGCCGGCGGGCGGCGTGCTGCTGCTCAACGACGTCTGGCATCCCTGGTGGCGCGCGCGCCTCGACGGGGCGCCGGTCGAGATCCTGAAGGCCAACGTCATGTTCCGCGCCGTCGCGGTGCCGCCTGGCCGCCACACGGTGCGCTTCACCTTCCACCCGTTCGCGGGCGCGCTCGCCGGGCTCGCCGCGAAGCTGGGGTGGCGCTGAGAGATCATCCCCGCGACCCTTCCCGCGTCATGCCCGGCGAAGGCCGGGGATCCACGCCTTCACGGCGAGTGGGCAGATGAAGGCGTGGAGGGCCGGGACAAGCCCGGCCACGACGTGGAGGAGGTCGCAAGTCCTCACTCCGCGCGGAAATTCCGGAAGCGCATGTCGGGGGCGCTGGTGTTGTGGCGCGAGGGCACCGTGCGCCCGGCCCACACCTCGACCGCGCTCGCCTCCCGGAACCGCATCACGGGCTCCTGGCTCCAGGCGCGCGCGTCCTTCTCGCGCCAGCCCACATGGGCGACGTCGGCATTGGTCTCGGTGACGAACATCGAGCGCAGCGCCGCGAACGGGCGCACCGCGCCCACCGGCGCGTCGAAGGTCGCGTCGAGGGCGATGCGGTCCTGGTCGAGCTCGGCGAGCCGCAGCGTCGCGGTGCCGCCGCGCACGAAGGTGAGCGTGAAGCTGCGCGTCTCCGGATCGAACGCGACCTCGTGGATGTCGACCAGCGGCCGGCCCTCGGTCTCGACCGGGCCGACCAGGAAGGAGGAGCCGTAGGCGCTCCAGCGCAGGTGCGCGGGCGGCAGCGGGCGTGCGCGCCAGTAGCCGTCGGGCGGGTAGAGCACCAGCACCTCCTCGGCGCGCTCGGCATGGCGCTTCCACAGCTGGATCAGGTGCAGGCCGCTCTCCACGCGCCGGCCGACCCGCACCGGAACCTTGGCGGGACGCCAGAAGCTCGGATAGGTGAGGCCGACGAGCTGCCACTCCTCGGTCTCGTAGAGCGTCACGCGCCGCGATTCCGATTCGGCCTTGTGCACCGGATCGTCCGACATGTCGCAGTTGCGGAAGTCCGGCGCCCACCGGTCGACCACGATGGTGCCCACATGGGCCGGGTGCTCGGCCTCCACCGTGAAGCGCCTGACCTCGCCCGAGACGAGCTTGAGATGGACGTTGTCGACCTCGGCGCAGAGCGTCGGCTCGCTGCCGTTCACCACCGACACCGCGAGCTCGTCGGCCGCCTGCGCCGGCACGGCGATCGTCAGTGCGAGCAAGAGGCCGAGGCTGCAGCCAATTCCGCTCAAATCGAATCGGCCCGGACCAGCACTTCGACCAGGAATGGCTGTAGATCCTTGCTTGGCGCACGTTCTTGCCGGCGAACCGGTATCCACTTCGCCGGAACATGCGCTAGAGCGTCGCATAGATGTCACCCGAGTTCGCTTCCTGCGGCAGTGCGTCGAGCCAGTGCGCGATTCCCGCCGCGTCGCGCCAGTCGCCGAGCTCCTGGCTCTCGCCCAGCGCCGCATTGTAGCGGAGATAGCCCAGCGCCCGGCAACGCGCGAGGCAGGCCTGCGCCACGTCCCTTTGAATCGTGGTGAACTCGAAGGAGAGCGCCGGAACCGGCTGCGTCAGGCCGTCCAGCACCTCGGCCTCGAAGCCCTCGACGTCGATCTTGACGAAGGCGGGCGTCCCGTGGCGCGCGATCAGGGCGTCGAGGGTGGTCACCGGCACCGCGATCGCGCGTGTCCAGGCCTGGCCTTCCCAGCCGGGCGCGCCGTCCGCGGCCTGCACGAAGGCCGCCGATGCGGTCGACACCGTGGGATTGTCGACGTTGAGCCGCAGCTCCACGGTTCCCTCGCTCCGCCCCAGCGCCGTCGCCGTGATGGTGACGTCGGCGTCGCGCCCGTAGAGGAGCCGCAGCGTCCTCACCAGCGCGGGCTGCGGCTCCACCGCCACCACCCGCGCGCCGAGCCGGCGGAACGCGGCGACGCGGTCGCCCACATGGGCGCCGATGTCGAACACGAGATCGTCCGGCGTCACGAAGCGCGCATAGAGCGCGTCCATGGCGGCGCGCCGCGAGCGGTCGCCGTAGTAGATGCGCAGCGAGCGCAGGACGCCGCGCAGGGTGCGGAAGGACTCGCGCACGTCAGCCGCGCGCGGCGAGCGCCGGGAGCTGCAGCGCGTGCAGCTCCGGCGGCGGCGCCGTCTCCTCGGGCAGCCGTCCGATGCCGAGGCGCCAGAGCGCCCGTCCGGTCGCGGGCGCGGCCGTGATCACGGCGAGCGGAATCGACAAGGCGAGCCCGCCCGCGATGAACAGCGCGTAGGGGATCGCCGCCGGCGCCGTCGCGGCGAGGATCGCGAGGCAGGCGAGGCCCAGCGCGGTCTGCGGCCAGAGCCGCTGCACGGCGCGCCGCCACGGCACCGTGTGCTCGTCGCGCGCCTGTGCGGTCCAGCCGATGCGCCGGCCCAGCAGCAGGCGCGCCAGGAACACCGTGTGCCCGAACCACATGATCGGCGAGAGCAGGAGGAAGAAGGCCGTCTCGGTGGCGACGCTCACAATGAAGCGCGTGGCGCCGCCGAACGCGCGCCGCAGCGCAGGCCGCGTCACCACGTCGATGATGGTCGCGATCTTGGGCGCGAACCACATCACGAGGATGACCGTGAACAGCGCGAAGCCCGCATCGGCGCGGATGAAGTCGCCGGGGCTTCCGGCCGCCGCCGCCGCGAGCGTGCCGAGCACCAGCAGCCCCATCCAGGCCGGGGAGCCGAGGAACATCAGCATCGCGAAGGCGAGCTGGTAGCGGCTGACCGGCTTCAGGCCCGGCATCGCCAGGAACGGCCAGTACTGCATGTTGCCCTGGCACCAGCGCAGGTCGCGGCGGATGAACTCGATCAGGGTCGGCGGATTGTCCTCGAAGCTGTCGCCCTCCTCGGGCAGCACGCGCACCTCGTAGCCGGCGCGCCGCATCAGCACGGCCTCGATCTGGTCGTGGCTGAGGATGTGCGTGCCGTCGGCAAGCGGCGGGATCTGGCATTCCGCGATGAAGGGCTTCAGCCGGATGATCGCGTTGTGGCCCCAATAGGGGCCGCATTCGCCCTGCCACCAGGCGCTGCCGATCGTGTAGGACCGCATGCCGAGCCGCATGCCGAACTGGAAGATGCGCGCGAAGGCGCTGGTCGAGGGCAGGCCGATCACCAGGCTCTGCAGGATGCCGAGCCGCGGCTCCGCCTGCATGAAGCGCACCAGGCGCTTCACGCAGTCGGCCGTGATCACGCTGTCGGCGTCGAGCACCAGGGCGTGGTCGTGCGCCGCGCCCCAGCGCGTGCAGAAGTCCAGGATGTTGCCGGCCTTGTAGCCCGTGTTCCGGCTCCGCCGCCGATACGTGACGGCGAGGCGCCCCTGCCATGCCGCCGCGAGCGCCGCGAAGCGATTCTTCTCGGCGTCCGCGAGCGCGCCGGCGCCGGTGTCGCTCAGCACGTAAACGTGGAAGCGGTCGCCCGCATCCGCGAGCCCTTCCATCATCGGCTCGAGGTTGCGGATCACGCGCTCGGGCGGCTCGTTGCGGATGCACACCAGGATCGCGGTCGAGGCCGTGATCGGCTCGTCGCCGCGCACCCGCGCCGCGATCGGGTTCACGGTCGCGACCGGGTCGCGCGAAAAACGCATGATCGCGAGGCCGACCGCGGCGTTCCAGAAGCCGATCACCGACCACGGCAGCGTCACCGCGAACATCAGCACCAAGGCGAGATCGACGGCGCCGAAGCCGCCCGCCGACAGCGCGGTCGCGGCGAGCCAGAGCAGGCCCGCCATGGAAAGGAGCACCACGGCCGCGAAGGAGAGCCGGCGGGCCGTCGGCGCGGGGGGCGCGACTGCTGCGTCGTCGCGGAGCGAAAGCTCGACCATGTCGGGGAGGCTCGGCGTGTCTTTTCTCGACGCGACAGGATATACGGAGGGCCCGCCGCGAAGTCTATTGCGGCAGCAAATTGAGGCATTCTCGCGGATGGCGAGCGGCGCGGAGGCGCTTTGGTACACGGCCCCGGGGCGGGCCGAGATCCGTCCCGAGGCGCCGGGCACCGGTGCCGTGCGGGTCCGCACGCTCTACAGCGCGATCAGCCGCGGCACCGAGCGCCTGGTGTTCGCGGGCGCCGTCCCGGAGAGCGAGCACGGGCGCATGCGGGCGCCCCACATGGGCGGCGAGTTCCCGTTTCCCGTGAAATACGGCTATGCGGCCGTCGGCCGGGTCGAGGAGGGGCCGCAGGAGCTGCTCGGCCGGCTCGTGTTCGCGCTGCATCCCCACCAGACCGTGTTCACGGTCCCGGTGCATGCCGTGCTCCCGGTGCCGATCGCGGTGCCGGCCGAGCGTGCCGTGCTCGCCGCCAACATGGAGACGGCGCTCAACGCGATGTGGGACGCGCGCCCGGGCCCCGCGGACCAGGTCGCCGTGGTCGGCGGCGGGGTCGTGGGCGTGCTGGTGGCGCGGCTCTGCGCACGCATGCCCGGCACCCACGTGACCCTGGTCGACGTCGCGCCCGGACGCGCCGACCTCGCCCGCGCCTTCGGCCTCGGCTTCGCGTCGCCCGAGGCGGCGCCCCGGGACTGCGACCTCGTCGTGCATGCGAGCGGCAGCGGCGCGGGGCTCGCCACCGCGCTCGCGCTCGCCGGTGACGAGGCGGCCGTCCTGGAGATGAGCTGGTACGGCGCGCGCGAGGTCGCGGCGCCCCTCGGCGGCGCCTTCCACAGTCGCCGGCTCCGGCTGGTCTCGAGCCAGGTCGGCAAGGTGGCGCCCTCGCACCGCGCGCGCTGGAGCCACCGCCGGCGCCTCGCCGCCGCCCTCGAGCTGCTGGCCGATCCGGCGCTCGACCGGCTGATCGCGCCGCCGACACCGTTCCGCGCGCTGCCCGGGCGGTTGGCGCAGATCCTCTCGCCGGAGGGCGATGCCCTCTGTCCCCTGATCGACTATTCCTGACCCCCGAGAGGACCGCATGTACGCCGTCGAGGTCTCCGACCACATCATGATCGCCCATTCGTTCCGCGGCGCGGTGTTCGGCCCGGCCCAGCAGCTGCACGGCGCGACCTTCGTGGTCGCGGTCGCCTTCATGGCCGAGCGGCTCGACCGCAACGGCATCGTGGTCGACATCGGCCGCGCCCAGGACGTGCTGAAGGCGACGCTCGGCGCCGTCAACTACCGCAACCTCGACGACATGCCGGAATTCCAGGGCCTCAACACCACCACCGAGTTCCTCACGAAATACGTCTTCGACCGCTTCGCGGATGCGGTGCGCGCGGGCGAGCTCGGCCGCGAGGGCACCGAGATCGCGGCGCTGCGCGTCACGGTGTCGGAATCGCCCACCGCCCGCGCCTGGTACGAGGCTCCCTTGTGGTGAGCCGTCTCGCCTTCGCGGTCCCGGGCGACCTCGCGACGCCGACCGGGGGTTATGCCTACGACCGGCGCATGATCGCGGAGCTGCGCGCGCTGGGCTGGGACGTGGACGTGATCGGCCTGGGCGAGGGCTTCCCGCGCCCGGCGCCCGGGACGTCCGCCGCCGCCGAGGCGCGGCTCGCGGCGGTGCCGGGAGACCGGCCGGTGGTGGTCGACGGCCTCGCCTTCGGCGTGCTGCCCGAGGCGGCGGCGCGCCTGCGGGCGAGCCACCGGCTCCTCGCCCTGGTGCATCACCCCCTCGCCATGGAATCGAGCATTCCGCCCGACGAGGCCGCGCGGTTTCGCGCGCGCGAGCGCGCCGCGCTCGCCTGCACGCGCGGCGTGATCGTCACCAGCGCGGCGACCGCGCGCCTGCTCGTCGCCGACTACGCGGTCCCGCCCGACCGCATCACGGTGGCGGTGCCCGGCACCGACCGTGCCCGCATCGCGGCGCGTGACCCGTCGGGCCGGCCGCTGCTGCTCGGCGTCGGCGCGGTGGTGCCGCGCAAGGGCTACGACGTGCTCGTGGAGGCGCTCTCCGGCCTCACCGACCTGCCCTGGCGGCTGGTGATCGCGGGCGACCGCCGGCGCAGCCCCGCGACCGTCGCGGCGCTGGAGGACGAGATCGTGCGCCTCTCCCTCGCCGACCGCGTCACCCTTGCGGGCGCCGTCTCGGCCGAGGATCTCGCGGTGCTCTACACGACCGCCGACCTGTTCGTCCTGCCCTCGCGCTTCGAGGGCTACGGCATGGCCTATGCGGAGGCGATCGCCCACGGCCTGCCGGTGGTCGGCACCACCGCGGGCGCGATCCCCGAGACCGTGCCGGCCGAGGCGGGCGTGCTGGTGCCGCCCGACGATGCGGCTGCGCTCACCCGGGTGCTGCACCGCCTCCTGGTCGATCCGGCCGAGCGCGTCCGTCTGGCCGCCGGCGCTCGCGCGGCCGCCGCGCGCCTGCCGACCTGGCGCGACTCGGCCGAGGCCTTCGCGCGCGCGCTCGGGGCCGTGGCATGAGCTTCTCGGCCGACTGGCTCGCTCTGCGCGAGCCCTATGACGTCGCCGCGCGCAATGCCGCGGTGCTCGACGCCGTTGCGGCCGCCTTCGCGAAACGCGAGTCGATCGCCGTGGTGGACCTCGCCTGCGGCACCGGCTCGACCCTGCGGGCGATCGTCGACCGCCTGCCGCCGCGCCAGCGCTGGCGCCTCGTCGACAACGATCTCGGCCTGCTCGCGCGCGCGGCCGGCCTCGCCCGGCCGCCTGCGCGCGAGGTCGCCGCGGTCCCGATCGACCTCTCGCGCGATCTCGAGCTCGCGGTCGCGGAGGTCGATCTCGTCACCACCTCGGCGCTCATCGACCTCGTCTCGGCCGACTGGCTCGACCGCCTGGTGGTCGAGGCCGCGACCCGGCGCCTGCCCGTCTATGCGGCGCTGAGCTATGACGGCCGCGTCGCGCTCGATCCGCCGGATCCCTTCGACAGGCGTCTGGTCGATGCCGTGAACCGCCACCAGCAGCGCGACAAGGGCTTCGGGCCGGCGCTCGGCCCCGCGGCCGTCGCCGAGGCGGTCACGCGCTTCGCCCGCGTCGGCTACGCGGTCGTGCAGGGCGAGTCCGACTGGGTGTTCGCGCCGCAGGACCGCGAGATCCAGGTGGAGGTGCTGTCGGGCTGGGCGAGCGCCGCGCGCGAGATGGACGAGATCCCGCTGCCCGAGATCGTCGGCTGGCTGACGCGCCGCCGCGACCATGTGGCGGCCGGGCGCGCGGCCATGCGGGTCGGTCACGTCGACATCTTCGCCCGTCCGAGCGGAACGCGCTGAGCCGAGAAGTCGCAGTCGAGCAGCACCTCGTCGCCGAGCACGTGCGGCCGCACCGCCGGGCGCAGCGCCCGGTCCACCCGCTCGATCGGCGCCAGCATCACGCCGGCCTGGCCCGCGCCGATGATCACGGGCGCCACCACCACATGCAGCCGGTCGAAGCAGCCGGCGGCGAGGAAGCGCGAGACCGTGTTGGCGCCGCCTTCGATCAGCACGCGGCGGAAGCCTTCCTGCGCCAGCGCCGCCAGGATCGTCGCCGGCGCGATGTGCCCGTCGGGCGCCGGCAGCCGCACGACCTCGACGCCGGCGGGCGGCGAGGCGTGCGCACCGGCGGTCGTGATCACCAGCCGGCGCACGCCGTCCTCGGCCAGCACCCGGGCGTCGGTCGCGAGCCGTCCCTTGGGATCCAGCACCACCCGCGCCGGGCTCGGCCCGTCCACGTGCCGGACCGTGAGCTGCG
>PQAH01000214.1 GCA_003105195.1 Bradyrhizobiaceae bacterium | reverse complement strand
CCGCGCCCTCGCTGATGACCTGGAGCCTGACGGGGCCGCGCTCGGCCAGCCCGCTGCCCTGAGGGATCGCGCCGCGCCGGGCCGGCCCGGCGCGAGCGCCGCATCCTACTGCAGGATCACGTCGTCGCCCGGCGCCCGCAGCGAGGCGAGGAGCTGCGTCAGCGGCATCAGGGCGCGCGGGTCCTTGATGCCGGGACGCATGGCCTCGAGCGCGTTCTCGAGATAGGCGACCATCCGATCCTTGTCGATCACGCCTTCCTTGGCGAGGAAGCGCATCATCAGCACCTGGGAGGCGAGGAAGCCGGCAATGGCCGCCGACAAGGCTTCGGTTTCGAGTTCGCTGGTCACGCGCTCCTCCATGCTCGATGTCGGGATTCCCGACCTCCTGCGCGGGACGACAACCCTCCGCGCGACCGGGAGATCCTTCATCCCCCCGCCATCTCGCGCGGCGTGAAGCCGATGTCGAGGATCTTCCACTCGTCATAGCGGTCCGCCGGCAGGAAGGCGAAGGGCTGGCATTCGCGCAGTGCCCGGGTCGCGGCCGCGACCAGCGGCGGGCCGGCGCGGCTCGCGCTCGCCTCGACGAGCTGCGGCTCGCTCGCGAGCGCGCCGTCGCGCTTGAGGAACACGCGCAGCACGACCCGGGTGCGCTGGCTCGTTTCCAGCCCCGGCGGCTGCTTCCAGCAGCGGCGCAGATGCGTCTTGAGGTTCGCGACCTCGTCGCGCGAGAGGTCCGCCTGCTTCTCGGCCGGCGCATCGACGCCGGGCCCGGTCGCGACCGTCGACTCGCCCGGGGGCGGGGTCAGGTCGAGCAGCTGCTGGATGCGCGACGGCGCGAAGATGGATTCGTTCTGCGGAGGCGATTGCTGGGGAGGCGGTTGCTGCGGGGGCGGTTGCTGCGGAGGCGGTTGCTCGGGGGCCCGCGCCTGCTGCTGCGTCTCGGCCGGCGGCGATTGCTCCACAGCCGGCGGCTGCGGCGCCTCCGGGCGCGGCGGGCTCTCCTGCGGCACCGTGTCCGCGCCGGGCTCGGACCGGGGCTGCATGGTCAAGAGCGAGGGCTCGGCCGGCGGCTCCGGCTGCGGGGCGGCCTCCTGCGGCGAGACGAGATCGACCGCGATCGAGTCGACCGGCGTCGGCGCATAGGGCCGCGGGCTCCCGAACAGGGCCAGCACGCCCAGGAGCGCCACCGCGTGCGCGACGACCGATATCGTGAAGCTCCTGCCCATGCCTGCTCGTGGCCGGTCCCTGCTCTCCCTTCACTCTACCGGCCCGCGTCCCGCGGCGGCAGGGGCTGTCGCCGGCGCATCCGCGCAACACCAGCATGGCGTTTCGGTGACCGCGCCGCGGCAGTTAGGTCAGCGGGGCTGATTCACCGCGAGGACCGATTGCGCTAGGGTCGCGGCAATCAGGGCGGAAGGGGAAAGAGAAGATCCGGCCGCAGGGAGGGCCCCATGGAGCTGCGCAGCAGCGATCCTCGTCGGCATGCCCGTTCGCGTCCCGTCAATTTCTGTGCCCAGTGCGGCGACACGCTGTTCGTGCCGGAGTGGTCCGAGCATCTGGACGAGCGCCGCGTCCGGCATCTGTGGGCGTGCGAGGCCTGCGGATACCGGTTCGAGACCCTGGTGTGCTTCCCGGCGTCGCCGCGGGCGGCGTGACCCGTTCGGGACGCGCGGGATGCTGCGCATGCCGGCGCGCGCGGCGCGTCAGCGGCTGCGGTTCTCCAGGCCGTTCCTGGCGCGCGTCGCGCGGATCTCGTCGGCGGTGGCGAGGATCTGGGCCTTCATCCGGGCGAGCCCGGCCCGCACGTCGTCGCGCGCCTTGCCCTGGGGCGCGTAGCGATCGGGATGCGCCGCGTCCCAGGCGAGCGCCCGGTCGATGATCCCGGCGAGGCGCGGGATGTCACCGAAGGCGTATTCGTTGATCGGCCGGCCGTCCACCTCGCTGAGCGAGCCGAACAGCGCCGGCTCGCCGTCCCGCGGCAGGTTCGGATGGGTCGCCAGCCGCGCGCGGAAGCGGATCTGGCCCGTGTAGAACCAGAACACCGCCTCGTCCCTCCTGCCTTCGGCGAACAGCCGCCGCGCCAGCACGTAGTAGGCGGCTGGATGGTCGCGCTCGATCGTGGCCGTCATCTCGGCGGTGGAGCGCTGGGCCGGCGGCTGGGCCGCGGCCGCGCCGGCGCCGATCACGAGGCCGAAGGCGACCAGGACCGGGCGCAGGACAGACCTCGGAGACATGGGGGGACGGGACAGATGCATCACGCATCAGTCGCGGCGGCACCCGAAAGGTTCGGACATGTGCACGGCCCGCGGTGCGGGGCCGCGAGACGCGCGTGGCCCGTCGACTCAGTAGTAGGAGCGCGACCAGAACTCGCGCATCGGATAGGGCGCGGGCCGGACGATGCGGTAGCCGGGCGGCAGCCGGTCGGCGCGGACCACCGGCAGGTGCGAGAGATCCTGGCGGTCGCGGTTGCGGCGGGCCGCACGGCGCTGCGCCGCCTTGCTGCGCCTGGCATTGCGCGGCGGCGTCGCCTCGGGCTCGGTCTCGCGCGCCGCCTCGGACTTGCGCTCCGCGGGTTCGGCCTGCGGCTCGGGCCGGATGTCGGGCTTCGGCGCCACGGCGGCCTGCTGCGGCGCGGCCGTGGCGGGCTTGGCCGCGGGGGCCGCAGGCTCGACCCGCGGCGATTCGGCGACGGTGGCCTGCTGTGTCGGGATCTCGGGCCGCGCCAAGGGGATCGGCACGGCGGCTTGCGCCGGCTCGTTCGCGGTCCCGGTCGTTGCGGGGCTGGCGCCGGTCGTCACTTGATGGGCGCCGAGCGGCAGGTTCACGCGGGCGGGCGTCGCAGCCGCAGGCGCCGACTTGCGCTCGACCGTGGTGCGCTCGAGCGTCGTGCGCTCGCTCGTGCGCCAAGGGCTCGGCTCGGCGGCCTTGCCGGCGGCGACCGACGGGGCCTCCGCGGGCGGGCTCGCCTGCAACAGCAGCGCCGGCAGGGCGGCCGCCCCACCCACCACCGCAGCCACCGCAAACGCGGCGCCGGTCCAGAATCCGGTGGACGAAGCCATGACCCTTCTCCTTACCCGCTCAGCTCATCCGCCCCTGCCGGAACGGCATTTGTTGTCAGCCCTTGACGCTGCGCCACCTGCATGAACGACACCACGCCGGAAAGGCATTTCTGCGGCCGAGTTCCCGGCCCGCGAGGCTGCCTTGCGCCACACATCAGGGAGAACCGAGATGTGTTTCCGGCTGCGTCGGAAGTCCAGACACGCGTGATGACGTTCCTGTGAGTACCCCCAGGGCTCGAAAAGGTTCAACACGGCGGCGTCCGCGCGCGGCGGGATTCACCGTAGGCGAGAACGCAGCAGCCGGCAGCGCGTTCCGGCGTGAATCCCCGTTAATCCGCAAGGGCCGCGCGCCGCGGCCTCAGCGCATGAACGGCCATATCCCGTCACCGCCGCCGCGCGGCCGCAGGATGATCACGCGGCGGTCGCGCTCGCGCACGCCGGGCAGCTCGCCGCGGCGTTCCATCGCCTCGATCTCGGCCTCAACGGCGGCCAGGGCGTCCCGGCGCGGCGCGTCATCCCGGGGCGTGCGCTCCCGCTGGCGGGCCTTGCGCGACGTGCGCTTCTTCCTGACCGGTTCCTCGGCCTCGTCCCGCGATGACGCCGCGGCCCGGGCGGGCGCCGGCTCGGCGGGCGCGGCGCCCGTCGTCTCGGTCGTCGTCTCGGTCGGGATCTCAGGGCGCGGTTGTGGGAGCGGCGCGGACGAGGCGGCCG
>PQAH01000213.1 GCA_003105195.1 Bradyrhizobiaceae bacterium | reverse complement strand
AGGTCCGGCCGCAGGCACAATTCCTGCCCCTCCGGATCGGAGGTCAGATACATGCGCCGCCGGATGTCCTCGCCCGAGAGGTCGAGGAACGGCTCGGCCGGCTGCAGCAGGGCCGGCGAGACGCGCACATAGCCGACGCGCTCGTAGAGTGCCATCAGGCCTTCGGCCTGGGCATCGGCTCCGGTCATGGCCGTGGTCGGCTCGTCCATATCGACGCTGTCCGGCTGAGAAGTCCTGCGGTCGGAACCGCCATTACCACGGGCCGGTAAAGGTTTCGACGACGATCGCCCGGCGCGCTTAACGCCCCGCGATGCCGGAGTTCTTCGCCCGGACAGCCGCGAAGGTTCACCCGCCACGCCGGGGAGCGTGACCCCCCCTTGCCAGCGATCCAGGCCTGTCTGTAATGTTATAATATTACATATTCGGCATGGGGGCTTCGATGTCGTTTCGTTTCGACCGTCTGTCCGGCGCGTCCGCCGCACTGCTGGTCCTGCTGCCTGCCACGCCGCTCGGGGCGCAGACCGTCCTGCCGCAGATCACGGTGACCGCGCCGAGCCCGATTGTCCGCCAGGCGCCGGTGTCGCCGCCCGCGGAGGCGCCGCCCGGGCCCGACCTTCAGGGGACGCTGCCGGTCGTCGCCGACCAGTTCGCGACCGTGACCGTGGTCCCGCGCGCCGAACTGCAGCGCACGCCCGGCGCCACCCTCGGCGACCTCCTGTTCGCCAAGCCCGGCATCACGGGCTCGAGCTTCGCGCCCGGCGCGGCGAGCCGGCCGATCGTGCGCGGCCTCGACAACTACCGGGTGCGCATCCAGGAGAACGGGCTCGCCACCAACGACGTCTCGGACCTGAGCGAGGACCACGGCGTGCCGATCGACCCGCTCGCCGCGCGCCAGGTGGAGGTGATCCGCGGGCCCGCGACCTTGCGCTTCGGCTCGCAGGCGATCGGCGGTGTCGTCAGTGTCGACAACAACCGCATCCCCACATCGATCCCGCTGCGCGGCTTCGCCTTCGAGACTCTCACGGCGGCTACCACCGTGGACAGGGGTCTCGAAGGCGCCGTGTCGCTCGACGCTGGCGCCGGCAACTTCGCGATGCATGCGGACGCCCACGGCCGCAGCGCGTTGGACTATCGCATTCCGACCTATCCGTATCTCTTCCCCGATCCGGTCGATCCGCCGGGGGGCAACGGCCGCCAGCCGAACAGCGCCTTCCGCTCGAACGGCTATTCGGTCGGTGGCTCCTACGTCTTCGACCAGGGCTTCATCGGCCTTGCGGTCTCGGAGTTCAACAGCTTCTATCGCATCCCCGGCCAGGAGGCGGCAGAGACCGACACGCGCATCGACATGCGGCAGACCAAGGTCACCGCGAAGGGGGAGCTGCGGCCCGATGGCTCACCCGTCGAGGCGATCCGCTTCTGGCTCGGCGCTACGAACTACCAGCACGACGAGCTCGCCGACGAGGGCGGCTTCGACGGCATCCACCAGACCTTCACCAACAAGGCGCAGGAGGGCCGCGTCGAGGTCCAGTTCGCGCCCTTCGACTTGCGCTTCGCGTCGCTCACCACCGCCGTCGGCGTGCAGGCGAGCCGCCAGCAGCTCGCCGCGTCCGGCGCCGAAGGCGGGCTGTTCGATCCGAACGACACCAAGAACATCGCTGGCTTCATGTTCAACGAGTTCAGGCTCTCCGAGACCCGGCGTTTCCAGCTCGCGGGCCGGATCGAGACCGTGCGCATGGACGGCTCGGTAGCGGATCTCTTCGTCGATCCGGACCTCGTGATCGCGCGGCAGCGCAGCTTCACGCCGAAGAGCGCCGCGGCCGGCTTCCTGCAGGACCTGCCTTTCGGGCTCGTCGCCAGCCTCACGGGCCAGCATGTCGAGCGCGCGCCGCGCGCGCCCGAGCTGCTTTCGCGCGGCCCGCACGAGGCGACCGGCACCTTCGAGATCGGCAATCCCGATCTCGGCATCGAATCCGCCAAGTCGGTCGAGATCGGCCTGCGCCGCGCCCAGGGCCCGCTGCGCTTCGAGGCGACCGCCTATTACACGCGCTTCAAGAACTTCATCTTCAAGCGCCTCACCGGCGTGCCATGCGGCGAGGATTTCGCCTCCTGCGGCGTCGAGGACGAGTTCGCCCAGATCGTCTATTCCCAGCGCGACGCCACCTTCCGCGGCGCCGAGGTCCAGGGTCAGCTCGACCTCGCGCCGCTCGGCAGCGGCAGGTGGGGCGTCGACGCGCAATACGACATCGTGCGCGCGACCTTCACGGACGGCACCCATGTGCCGCGCATCCCCCCGCAGCGCCTCGGCGGCGGCCTCTACTGGCGCGATCCCCACTGGTTCCTGCGCGTCGGCCTGCTGCACGGCTTCGCCCAGAACCGCCTCGCCGCGCACGAGACGCCGACCCGCGACTACAACCTGCTGAAGGCCGAGATCGCCTACACGGCGACGCTCGATCCGGGCGATTACGGCCCGCGCGAGATCGCCCTCGGCCTCACCGGCACCAACCTGCTCGACGACGACGTGCGCAGCCACGTCTCCTTCAGGAAGGACGAGGTGCTGATGCCGGGCCGCTCAGTGCGGGTGTTCGCGCGGATGAGGTTCTGAATCATCCCTTGGCCGTGCCGCGCCGCGCCAGCACCTCGCGCACGGCCTCGACCAGCCGTTCCTCCGGCACCGCGAACTGCGCCTCGGCCTGCTTGGCCTTGTAGTCGTCGCGGTCCTTCGAGAGGCCGGCGATCTCGGCGCCGAGCACGAGGTCCTTGATCGTGACCTCGCCGCGCGCCTTCTCGTCGGAGCCCTGGATCACCACGCAGGGGCTCGCGCGCCGGTCGGCGTATTTCATCTGCGCGCCGAACTTGCCGCTGCCGAGATAGAGCTCGGCGCGCAGGCCGGCCGCGCGCAGCGCGCTCGCCATGCGCTGGTAGTCGGCGATGCGCTCGCGATCGAACACGGTGACGACCACCGGGCCCGGCTGCGGCCGCGCGTCGATCTTGCCGAGATGGGCGAGCGCCGCCATCAGCCGCGACACGCCGATCGAGAAGCCGGTCGCCGGCACGTCGTCGCCGCGGAAGCGGCCGATCAGGCCGTCGTAGCGCCCGCCGCCCGCGACCGAGCCGAAGCGCACCGGCCGGCCCTCCTCGTCCGTGATCTCGAAGGTGAGCTCCACCTCGTAGACCGGCCCTGTGTAATATTCGAGGCCGCGCACCACCGACGGGTCGATGCGGATGCGGTCCTCGCCGTAGCCCGCGGCTTTGATGATCTCCGAGATCGCGGCGAGCTCGTCGGCGCCGGCGAGGCGCGTCGCCGGCGCGCCGTCGCCGCCGCGGATGCCGGCGAGCGTCTGCGCATCGTCGCCGACCGAGGCGGTCTCGAACAGTGCCATCACGGTCGCCGCCTGTGCGGGCGACAAGCCCGCACCCTTGGTGAAGTCGCCGCTCTCGTCCCTGCGCCCTTCGCCGAGCAGCGCCCGCACGCCGTCCGGGCCGAGCCGGTCGAGCTTGTCGATCGCGCGCAGCACGGTGAGCCGCCGTCCCGCATGGGCGTCGCCGCCGAGGTCGATCGCCTCCATGACGCCGTCGAGGACCTTGCGGTTGTTCACCTTCACGACATAGGCGCCGCGCGGGATGCCGAGCGCCTCCATGGTGTCGGCCGCCATCATGCAGATCTCGGCGTCGGCCGCCGGCGATCCGGAACCGATCGTGTCGGCGTCGAACTGCATGAACTCGCGGTAGCGGCCGGGCCCCGGCTTCTCGTTGCGGAACACCCAGCCGGCCCGGTAGCTGCGATAGGGCTTCGGCAGCGCGTCGAAATTCTCGGCGACGTAGCGGGCGAGCGGGGCGGTGAGGTCGTAGCGCAGGCTCAGCCACTGCTCGTCGTCGTCCTGGAACGAGAACACGCCCTCGTTCGGACGGTCCTGGTCGGGCAGGAACTTGCCCAGCGCGTCGGTGTACTCGATCGCCGGGGTCTCCACGGCCTCGAAGCCGTAGCGCTCGTAGACCTCGCGGATCGTCTCCAGCATCTGCCGGCTGGCCGCGATCTCGCCGGGACCGCGGTCGGCGAGCCCGCGTGGGAGCCGTGCCTTCAGGAGATTCGGTTTGCTGTCGCTGGACACGGGCGCGCGGCTCCCTTCGGGTGGCGGGTGGTAACGCAATGAACTCGGCCCAGCAAGGCGCGCCGAATGACCGGTGCGGGTTGCACCCAGCCATTTCTACACAGAGAAACTGCAGATTCCGCAGGCGTGCGGCCGGGAAGAATTCATAGAAAACCTCTTGTCGGTCGTCAAAAATCCGAGGCGTCGCACCGCTAAACTTGAATTAATTGAGCTATTCATGGGTATTATTGGAAATAGTACTTCTGAACTTACCTTTGATTTCAGCAGAAGAACTAAATATTAACATTTCGCGAATGCGATATATAAGCTGACCGGTCGAAGCAATATTGCACGTTAATTTTATTTTCACTGCCGCTCATCATGTTGACATCCTAGGCGGACCCTCGCCGTACCTGGGAGAATTGCATGAAGAGCACGCTTTCGGCCGGAATCGCGGCCGCCATCGCAGCCTGCGCGCTTGCGGCTGCGCCGCATCCGGCCACGGCCGAGGACGGCGTCACGGCAGACACCATCGTCTTCGGGCAGGCCGCCGTGCTCGGCGGCCCGGCGGCCGCGCTCGGCACCGGCATGCGGACCGGCATCCAGGCCGCGTTCGACGAGATCAACCGGAAGGGCGGCGTGCACGGCCGCAAGCTCAAGCTCGTCAGCTTGGACGACGGCTACGAGCCGGACCGCGCCATCGCGATGACCAAGAAGCTGATCGAGGAGGAGAAGGTGTTCGCGCTGATCGGCCCGGTCGGCACGCCCACCTCGGCCGCCGCCCAGCCGGTCGCCCAGAGCGCCAAGGTGCCGTTCATCGGCCCGTTCACGGGCGCGGGCTTCCTGCGCGATCCCAAGCGCGACAACGTGGTCAACATCCGCGCCAGCTACGGCGCCGAGACCGAGGCCTGGGTCAGGCACCTGACCGAGGACCTCAAGATCAAGAAGATCGCCATCTTCTACCAGGACGACGCCTTCGGCCGCGCCGGCCTCGACGGCTTCAAGCAGGCCATGGGCAAGCGCGGCATCGAGATCACCGCCGAGGGCACCTACGAGCGCAACACCGTCGCCGTGAAGTCGGCGCTGCTCACCCTCAAGCGCGCCGAGCCCGAGGCGGTCGTGATGGTCGGCGCCTACAAGCCCTGTGCCGAGTTCATCAAGCTCGCCCGCAAGATCGACTTCAACCCGGTGTTCGTGAACATCTCCTTCGTGGGGGCGAGTGCGCTCGCCAAGGAGCTCGGGCCGGACGGCAACGGCGTGGTGGTGAGCCAGGTCGTGCCGTTCCCCTGGGACGCCTCGCTCAAGGCCGTCGCCGACTACCACGCGGCGCTCAAGGCGAGCGACGCCAAGTCGGAGCCGGAATTCGTCTCGCTCGAGGGCTACCTGGTCGGCCGGCTCGCCATCGCGGCGCTCGAGAAGGCCGGCGCGGAGCCCACCCGCGAGGGCCTGCTCAAGGCCATCCGCGAGACCGGCAAGTTCGACATCGGCGGCCTCTCCATGACTTTCGGCCCCGAGGACAACCAGGGCCTCGACCAGGTCTTCATGACGGTCATCCAGGCCGACGGCACGTTCAAGGCGGTCGAGAAGCTCGCCCGGGTCTCGAGCAAGTAGCGCTCGCGAATCCGCCGGGCGGGCGCGTGCGCCCGCCCGGCGCCGGCACCGCGCATTTCGGCCGGCATCGCGGCCGCACGGGAACCCCCACCGATGAAGATCTCGACCCCACCGCAAGCCGCCACCGACACGTCCACGCGTTTCGGCATCAAGCTGAAGCTGCAGATCGCCTTCGGCGTCGTCGCCGTCATGACGGTGATCGCCGCCGCCATGGCGATCATGTCGTTCTCGCAGACCGAGCGCGGCTTCCAGCGCGTCGCCGGGCACGACGTGCCGGTGATGACCGACGCGCTGCGCCTCTCGGTGACCTCCGGCGAGATCGCGGCCGCGGCGGCGCGCTTCGTGAGTGCCAAGACGGCCGACGAGCAGCGTGCCATCGCGACGCTGATCGGCGAGCGCAGCGCGGCGCTGACCGCCATCATGGAGCGCGTGCGCGCGAGCGGCGGCCAGAGCCGGGCCTTCGCGACCGTGGAGGACATGTCGCGCCGGCTCGCCGCCAATCTCGACCGGCTCAAGGCGGCGATCGCCGAGCGCACGGCGCTGCGCGCCAGGCTCGAGGCGCAGGTCGACGCCGTGCACAAGGCGCACGCCAAGATCAGCGACAAGGTCAACCCGATCGTCGACGATTCCTATTTCGAGGTGGTCACCACCGCCGAGGACGTCGGCAAGACCGGCGACCGCATCATCAAGGCGCTGGTCAACGACAGCCTGCAGCTGATGCAGGCGATCGTCGAGATCGGCTCCGAGACCAATCTCGTCACCGGCCTGCTCACCGCCGGCGCGCTCACCAATTCGCCCGGTATCCTGGCGATGCTGGAGGACCGCTTCACGGCCTCGGCGCGCCGCGCCGACAAGCTGACCGCGAAGCTGCCCAAGGATCCGAAGTTCGACGGCCTGCGCCAGCAGGTCTCGGGCCTGGTCCGCCTCGCCGACTTCAAGCGCGCGGGCGGCGACACCGGGGACCAGCGGCTGCAGAACGTGTTCCGCGCCCACGAGCGCCTCACCGGCCTGCTGATCACGCTGGTCGACGACCACAATTTCGACCTCGTGATGCAGAGCGAGGAAGCCGTGAAGCGCTCGAGCCAGACCGTCAAGGACCTGGTCGCCAACCAGATCACCGGGCTGCGCAACGCGCTCGAGATCGCGGCCCAGTCGCACCTCCTCACCAGCCTGCTGAGCGAGGGCGCGGTCGCCAGGGACCCGGCCGCGCTGGTCCCGCTGCAGGACCGCTTCAAGGCCGCGACCGACCTGATCGCCAAGGTCTCGCGCACGCTCGCCGACAAGGACATCAGGGCCGCGATCGATAGTCTCCTCGCCTTCGGGCAGGGCGAAGAAAGCGTGTTCCGCCTGCGCGCCCAGGAGCACGCCGCCGCCGCCCGCGCCGACCAGGCCATCGAGCAGAACGCCGCGGTCCAGCGCGAGCTCGACAAGGCGGTCTCGACGCTGGTCGCCGACGCGGAGGCCGCCATGAAGCGCGGCGCGAGCGAGCTCGTCGACGACCTCGGCCGCAACCGCGCGCTCATCACCATGGTGGCGGTGGCGAGCCTGATCTGCGCCATTGCGATCGGCGTGTTCTACGTGCAGCGGCGCCTGGTCCGCCGCCTGACCGCGCTCGGCGAGGCGATGCGCCGGCTCTCCTCGGGCGAGACCGATCTCGCGGTGCCGGCGACCGCCGACCGCGACGAGATCGGCGAGATGGCCCGCTCGCTCGAGGTGTTCCGTGCCGGCGAGATCGAGCGCAAGAGCTTCGCCGGGCGCCAGCGCGAGGAACAGGAGGCGCAGCGCGCCCGCGCCGCCGCCGTCGACCGGATGATCGCCGAGTTCCGCGCCACCGTCACGGCCGTGATCGGCACCGTGACCGAGAACGTCGAGCGCATGGAGACGACCGCGCGCCTGCTCTCCGGCATCGCGGGCGAGGCCGACCAGCAGGCGCGCGCGGCCTCCTCCTCGTCCGAGCAGACCTCGGCCAACGTGCGCAGCGTGGCGGGCGCGACCGAGGAGCTCGGCGCCTCGATCCGCGAGATCAGCGAGAAGGCCGGGCAGGCGAACGGCGTCGTCGTGAAGGCGACCTCGATCGCCCGCTCCGCGGACGAGCTGGTGGGCCAGCTCTCCACCGGCGCGAACCGCATCGGCGACGTCGTCAAGCTGATCCGCGCGATCGCGGAGCAGACCAACCTGCTCGCGCTCAACGCGACCATCGAGGCGGCGCGCGCCGGCGAGGCCGGCAAAGGCTTCGCCGTGGTCGCCTCCGAGGTCAAGACGCTCGCCAGCCAGACCGCCAAGGCGACCGAGGAGATCGCCGCCCAGATCACCGCCATCCAGGGCTCGACCACCCAGGCGGTCGAGGCGATCCGCTCGATCACCGACGTGATGGGCGAGATCTCGAGCTTCACCTCGACGATCGCGGCCGCCGTCGAGCAGCAGAGCGCCTCGACCCAGGAGATCTCGCGCAACGTCCACGAGGCGGCGGCAGGCGCCCGCGAGCTCGCCGGCAGCATGACCACGGTGAGCGAGGCGATCGAGGAGACCAACCGGTCGGCCGCCTCCGTGCTCGAGGCCTCCGACACCCTGGCGACCGAGGCCGGCACGCTGCAGGGCGCGGTCGACCAGTTCCTGGAGCGCGTCGCGGCGGCGTGAGGATCGAGCCGTAGGGTGGGCATCGCGCCGGCGCCGGCCTCGCGGCCCACTCCGCCGCGGCACGCGCGATGCCCACGCGGACCGCGTGGGCGAAATCGCTCGGGCCCATGCGCAAGGGCCATGTTCGGTGCAGGCGATTTCGCCCACCCTACGAGCTAGTTCGTCGCGCCGAGCCCGAGCGCCGCGAGGTCGGCCGCCATGCGCTCGGCGATCCGTCGCGCGGGAAACGCCTTGCGCAGCTCGCCCAGGGGATCGCGCGACCAGCTCGGCTGCAGCGCGACCAGCCGCTCGATCGTGTTGCGCGCCCGCAGGGTCTCGCCGCTCGCGGCGGCCGCCAGCGCCTTGGCGGTCAGGCCGAGCGGATAGGTGTCGGTCGCGATCGCATTCGCGTGCTGCCGCGCCGTGGCCATGTCGCCCGCCAGATAGGCCTCGACGAACAGCCCGTAGTGCAGCCGGTACATCTGCACGACGCCGGCGTCGAGCGCGGCGCGCAGCAGCGCCGCGCCCTTCTCGACCTCCCCCAGCCGGAGCAGCAGGAAGCCGTAGTCGGCGCGGATCACCATCCCCCAGGGATTGCGGTCGATCGCCTTCTCGCCCGCTTCGATCGCGGCCGCGTGCTCCCCGCGCGCGAACAGCACCGTCATCAGGGCGTGGTAGGCGCGGGCGCTGCCGGGCGCGAGCTCGAGCGCGCGCTGCACCGCGCGCAGCGCCCGGTCGAGCACCGGGTTCTCGGGCTCCCGGTCGACGTCGACGTAGAATTCCATGGTGTAGACGATGCCGAGCGCCGCATAGCCGAGGGCGAACTGCGGATCGTTGACCAGAGCCTGCTGCAGGCACTCGCGCACCTGCGGCTGCTCGCCCGAGTCGTAGCTGCGGAGGTAGGCCAAGGCGTCGAGCACGCAGCCGTAGCGGGGGTCCATCGGCTCGCCGGCGGCGCGGCGCTGGCGCTCCCGCGCCTGGATCACGCCGTTCGGCTGGGCGAGCGCCATCACGAGGCGCTGCACCACCGTGTCCTTGACGGTCTCGGGCGCGGCGTCCGCGCGCGGGTGTTCGAACTGCTGCGTCCAAACCACCGTGCCGCTCCCGGCCTCGATCAGCCGGACCGTGAGGCGGACCTCCGCCCCCGCATAGGAGACCGTGCCGGCGAGCCGATACGTGCCGCGCCACCCCCGCTGCGCCGGCTGCGGCGCCGTGGTGACGATGTCGATCTCGTCGAAGGCCGACAGGGCATCCTGCAGGGTGCCGCGCAGGCGCTCGAGGGAGAGGCTTGTCCCGTCCGGCGCGCCTTCGGCGTCGAAACTCTCGACATGGACGACCGGCAGGCCAAGCCGCCCGCGCGCCTCGATTGCGGGTGTCGTGACGGTGCCCACGCCCGGCTGCGGCGCCTGGGCGAGGCGGCCGATCATCCGCCCCGCGAGATCGATGCCGAGACTGACCGCGGCGGCGACGACCGCGACGAACAAGGCGAGCCGCCACGGACGCGCGAGGAGGCCGGCGAGGCGACCGCCGGTGCGCGCACGCGGCGCTTCGGCTGCGGGCTGGGCGCCGGGCGCGCGGCGACGGAAGGTCGGGACGTAGCTCCCGCGGGTGAGGCCGATCTCCACCGGGTCGTCTCGTCCGGGCCCCGCATAATACGCGTCGACGGCGCGGCGCAGCCGGTTCGCCTCCACCCGCACGATCGGGTCGATCGCCGGATCGAAGCTGGTATCGCGGCCGAGCGCCTCGACCGCGATCGCGTAGCCCTTGATGCGCTCGGCGTTGCCGGCGAGCGTCTCCTCGACGATGAAGCGCAGGAACGCGCCGAGCTGCGCCGAGCCGCGGAACGGCTCGCTGGCGAGGACCCGCGCCAGCGCCGCGCGCACCTCCGCGGCGTCGGGGGCCTGTTCGCCGGCGCGCGCCTCGGTCGCCGTCATGATGGCCCTTGTGGCGTCTGGCGCCGCACCTGCTCGCGGCGCGCGCGCCTCCGCGAGGGCGCGGCGGCACGACCGGACGGTATCATCCCGCCGACATACGACCTAGGGTAATCGGACTCGCGGCAGTTCATGAGGGCCGGGCGAGGGTTGGGCTGCCGAACCCATATGGGGACATTCCGGCGCATTTTCATCCGGCAGGTCGCAGGCCCGGACGCCGGCCACAGGGCGGCCGAGAGGATCCGGCCGCCTCGCTTCCGGACCCGCGCCCCGGGCTGCTATAGGATAGCGCGCCCGTCCGATTAAGACCGGAGACCGTCATGCCGCTCGCCTCCAGCCGCCCCCTCGCACCGGCCGTTCCCAACGATCTCGGCTCGTTCTGGTTGCCGTTCACGCCGAACCGGGCCTTCAAGCAGGCGCCGCGGATGATCGCGCGCGCGAAGAACATGCACTACTACACGCCCGAGGGACGTGCCGTGCTCGACGGCTCCGCCGGCCTGTGGTGCGTCAACGCCGGCCACAACCGCGACCCGATCGTGGCCGCGATCCAGGCGCAGGCGGCCGAGCTCGACTATCCGCCGGCCTTCCAGTTCTCCCATTCCAAGGCCTTCGAGCTCGCCAGCCGGATCGCTGCGCTCGCGCCGGGCGACCTCGAGCAGGTGTTCTTCTGCAATTCCGGATCGGAGGCGGTCGACACCGCGCTCAAGGTGGCGCTCGCCTACCACAACGTTCGCGGCGAGGCCTCGCGCACGCGCCTGATCGGCCGCGAGCGCGGCTATCACGGGGTCGGCTTCGGCGGCATCTCGGTCGGCGGCATCGTCAACAACCGCAAGCATTTCGGCGCGCTGCTGGCGGGGGTCGACCACCTGCCGCACACCTACAATCGCGATGAGCAGGCCTTCACCCGGGGCGAGCCCGACTGGGGTGCGCATCTCGCCGACGAGCTCGACCGCCTGGTGGCGCTGCACGACGCCTCCACGATCGCGGCCGTGATCGTCGAGCCGATGGCGGGCTCGACCGGCGTGCTGCCGGCGCCCAAGGGCTATCTCCAGCGCCTGCGGCAGATCTGCGACAAGCACGGCATCCTGCTGATCTTCGACGAGGTGATCACCGGCTTCGGCCGGCTCGGCTACGCCTTCGCGGCGGAACGCTACGGCGTCGAGCCCGACATGATCACCTTCGCCAAGGGCGTGACCTCGGGCACGGTTCCGATGGCGGGCGTGGTGGTGCGCAAGGGGATCTACGAAGCCTTCATGCGCGGGCCCGAGCATGCGATCGAGCTGTTCCACGGCTACACCTACTCGGCCCATCCGCTCGCCTGCGCGGCGGGGCTCGCGACCCTCGACATCTACCGCGACGAGGGCCTGTTCGAGCGCGCCCGCAAGCTCGAGCCGGTGATCGCCGACGCCGCCATGGCGCTGAAGGGGTCGCCCAACGTGCTCGACATCCGCACCGTCGGCCTGGTCGCGGCCGTCGACCTCGCTTCGCGGCCGGACGCCGTCGGCAAGCGCGCCTACGAGGCCATGGAGCGGGCCTTCCACGAGCACGGCCTGATGTTCCGCATCGCCGGCGACACGCTCGCCTTCTCGCCGCCGCTGATCGTCAGCGAGGACGAGATCGGCGAAATGTTCGAAAAGACCAAGGCCGTGCTGGCGGCCGTGGCGTAGTCCGGCTCTCCGCAAAAAAAAGACCCCGGCGAGACGCCGGGGTCGAGGATACGCGGGGAGGAGGGGCGAGCCGCGGGGGAGCGGCCGTCATCGCCACGACCGCACTCTCCCAGGCCGGGCGCGCCGGTCCTGTGACGCCGGTCACGGAATCGCCGATTGTCCGGAGCTGCGCTACACAATCGCCGCGATCGCGGAGCCGGCCGTGCCGCAGCCAGGTGCCGACCAGGGTCCAGGAGGCGCCGGTCGCCGTCGTGGTCAGGACGAAGACCAGCATGAGGATCGCGGCGGCGGCGAGGTCGCGGGTCTCGGGAAACGCCGCGAAGGCCAGGACCAGGGCCTTCGGGTTGAGCAGCGTGATCACCAGCACCTGGCGCCGGCCGGCCGCCGGCGTGCCCGCAGCGGTGCCGCCGTTCCGGAGCTGCCAGGCGAGGAACGCGAGATAGCGCTGATGAGCGCATTGGTCGGCCCCGGCACCGCGAGAAGGGCCGCAACCGAAACCGCGAAGGGAAGGAGCGCGCTCATGTCCGGGCGTCCTGGCTGGCGTCGGGATTCCCGGGCTCGATCGCCGTTGGCGCCGGTCTCGTCCTCGCTCCCGCATGCCCTGCTACGCCCGCGTGCGCGCCGGGAAGATCCCAGTGATGACCCTGAGGAAGTCCGCGTAAGGAGCCGCGCGAGGCCGTATCCTGCGCAATGCGCGCGCAGGGCCGCTACGGCGCCTGCCGCGCGCCGCGCGCGTCCTCCTCGGTCTCGGCGACGATGTAGCTCGGCCGCCGGCGCGTCTCGCGCAGGATGCGGCCGACATACTCGCCGATGATGCCGAGCACCAGGAGCTGCGCGGCGCCGAGGATCGCGATCGCGGCCATGATCGAGGTCCAGCCCGCCACCGTGTGCTGCACGAACAGGAAGCTCACCACCGAGTAGACCACGAAGGCGAGGCCGAGCGCCGCGAAGCCGAGCGCGAGCCAGATCGCGAAGCGCAGCGGCCGCACGCTGTGCGCCGCGATGCCCGTGACCGCGAGCTCGATCATGCGCCGCAGCGAGTACTTGCTGTCGCCGTGCTGGCGTTGCCCGCGCGAATAGGGCAACGTCGCGCGCGGGAAGCCGAGCCAGCGCACCAGGCCGCGCAGGAAGATGTCCTGGTCCTCGAAGCCGTTGACCACGTCCACCGCGGCGCGATCGAGCAGCATGAAGTCGGCGCTGCCGGGCTCGATGCGCACGTCGCCGATCTGGTCGAGCAGGCGATAGTAGAGGCGCGAGCTGAGCCGCTTCATCCCCGAGACGTTCGCCTCGTCGTCGTCGCGCCGCGTGGTCACGACCTTGGCGCCGGCGCGCCACGCCGTCACGAGGTCCGGGATCAGCTCCGGCGGGTGCTCGAAGTCCGCATCCATGACGATCACGGCGCGGCCGCGCGCATGGCGCAGCCCGGCGCGCAGCGCCGCCTGGTGGCCGAAATTGCGCGTGAAGGCGACGTAGCGCACCTGCGCGCTCGCCGCCGCCGCGCGGATCGCGGCGAGCGTCCCGTCGCTCGAGCCGTCGTCGACGAAGACGACCTCGTAGCTGCCGAGCGGCGCCAGGATCCGTTCCAGCGCCGCGCACATGGGCGCGATATTGGCGGCCTCGTTGTGGGCCGGCAGCACGACCGACAGGTCCGTCATCACGTTCCCTGATTGCGGTTGACGGAAACCGGTCGCCCGGTCCATGTCCGCGCTGACGATTGTCCGCATTGTCGCCGACTGGATACCGGTTCGGCGCGAAAAATGCGACATGGTGAATCGTGCGCCCGGCCCGCCGCGGCGGGGCGGCGGCGACGGAGACGGCATGGCGGAGACCGCAGCGCGTCCGGCGGGGGAGGGGTGGCTCGCGGCCGCGGTCGCGGCCGCCGCGCGCGCGCCCGGGCGGACGCTCGCCCTGGTGCTCGGCCTGCACCTCCTGGTCTGGACGCTGCTGCCGATCCTGGTCTGCCCGAACCTGCAGCTCGACCTCGCCGAGGACCTCGCCCTCGGCAAGGAGTGGCAGCTCGGCTACTGGAAGCACCCGCCGCTGCCCTGGTGGGCGGCCGATCTCCTTTATCGCCTCACCGGCGACGTGCGCTCGGTCTATCTGCTCGGCCCGCTCGCGGCGGTCGTCTGCCTCTATGCGGTCTGGCGCCTCGCGCGCGACCTCGTCGGCCCGGGCCAGGCGCTGATCCCGGTGCTCGCGCTGGAAGGGCTGCACTATTTCAACTTCTCGGCCGTGAAGTTCGCCCACGACCAGATGCAGCTGCCGTTCTGGGCGCTCACCGGCCTGTTCCTCCACCGCGCGCTCACGCGCGGCCGCGCGCGCGACTGGCTCCTCGTCGGAACCATGCTGGCGCTGTGCTTCTGGTCGAAATATGCGGCCTTCGCGCTCGCCGCGAGCCTCGCGCTGTTCCTGCTCCTCGACCCGACGGCGCGGCGCACCCTCGTGACGCCGGGTCCCTGGCTGATGGCGGCGGCCTTCCTGCTCGTGCTCGCCCCCAATCTGTGGTGGCTCGTCGACACCGGCTTCCTGCCGTTCCGCTATGTCGACGCGCGCGCCAAGGTCGCGACCCACTGGTATCACCTCTTCTTCTTTCCGCTGCGCTGGAGCGCGAGCCAGCTGTTCTTCCTGCTGCCGGTGCTTGGGCTGCTCGCGCTCGCCTATGGGCGGCGCGGCCGCCTCGTGGCGGTCGCGGCCGAGGGCGAGGCCGCCTTCGCGCGCCGCTACGTGACCATGCTGGCGCTCGGTCCCTTCGCGGTGACGACCCTGGTCGCGCTGCTCGCCGGTCGCCTGCCGGTCGCCATGTGGGGCTATCCGTTGTGGTCCTTCGCGCCGCTCGCCGTCATGCTCTGGCTCGGTCCCGTGACGGATCCCGCGGCGCAGCGCCGCTTCGCGGCCGGCGCGCTCGCGGTCCTCGCGGCCTTTCCCCTCGCCTATCTGGCGGTCGAGGCCGGCGAGCCGCTGCTGCGCGACCGTCCCAAGGCGACCCAGTTCCCGGGCCGACTGCTCGCCGAGACCGTCACTCGCGCCTGGCGCGCGCGCTTCGCGGCGCCGCTCGTCTTCGTCGGCGGTGGCGAGTTCGCGACCAACAATGTCGCGGTCTATTCGCCCGACCGCCCGCACGTCATCGTGCACGGCGACCCGGCGCTCAGCCCCTGGGTCGATCGCGCCGAGCTCGCCCGCAGCGGCGCCGTGCTGGTCTGGGAGGACGGCCAGGCCGACGCCGCGCGCCTTGCGCGCTGGCGCGAGGTCTTCCCGGGCCTCGAGCCGCAGGAGCCCCTGACCCTGCCGCGCCAGACCCTGCGCCCGACCCGCCCGGTCCGCGTCCACTACGCCTTCGTGCCGCCGCGGCCGTGACGTGGCGCGGGACCGCGCGGGCCGGCGATTTGCGGTGGCTCAATGCCGTGGGGCGGCCCGATGCCGCTATTATACGAAATATCATGTCCCCGCGGCCGCATCGCCGCGCCGTGCCAGCCGCCCGTCGGCGCGACCAGAGGTGAGGTGAATCGTGAAGCGTCGCCGCTGGGCCGTCTGGATCCTGCTGCTCGCGCTCGTGGCCGCGGCCGCCTGGTGGCGGCTGGGGCGCGGCGTCGAGGTCACGACGGTGGCGCCGACCCGCGGCACCGCGGTCGAGATCGTCTATGCGACCGGCGCGGTCGAACCCGTGCAATGGGCCAAGGTCGCGAGCCTGATCCGCGACCGCATCGTCGAGCTCTGCGACTGCGAGGGCAAGCCCGTGAAGCAGGGCGACGTGCTCGCCCGCCTCGAGGACCGCGAGCAGCGCGCGCAGCTCCAGGAGCTCAAGGCGCGCGAGGAGTTCGCCAAGCGCGAGCTCGCCCGCGTCACCGAGCTGATCAACCGCAACGCCGCCACCACCCAGTCCTACGAGCGCGCCTCCATGGACCTGCGCAGCGTTCAGGCGCTGATCGCCGTGCAGGAGGAGAAGCTCGCCGACTACCTGATCCGCGCGCCGATCGACGGCATCGTGCTGCGCCGCGACGGGGAGGTCGGCGAGATCGCCGAGACCGGCCAGGTGCTGTTCCGCGTCGGCATGCCGAAGCCGCTGCAGGTCGTGGCCGAGGTGAACGAGGAGGACATCCCGCGCGTCGCCCTCGGCCAGGCCGTGCTGTTCCGCACCGACGCCTTCCCGGACCGGCGCCTCGAGGGCAAGGTGCGCGAGATCACGCCCATGGGCGACCCGGCGGCCAAGACCTACCGCATCCGCATCGCGCTGCCCGACGACACGCCGCTCCACATCGGCATGAGCGTGGAATGCAACGTGGTCACGCGCGAGAAGCCGGGGGCGCTGCTCGTTCCGGCCGACGCCGTGCAGGGCGCGACCCTGTTCGTCGTCGAGGGCGACCGCGCGCGCCGCCGCGAGGTCGCGGTCGGCATCCGCGGCACCCGCATGGTCGAGGTTCTCTCGGGCCTCGCCGAGGACGCGCGCGTCGTCTCGCCGGCGCCGGGCGGCCTCGCCGACGGCGCGCGCGTGCGCGCCACGCCGCGGAGCGCGCCGTGAGCCTCGTCCTCGACATCGCCTGGACCCATGTGCGCAGCCGCGCGCGCCAGACCCTGGTCGCGGTCGCCGGCGTCGCCACCGGCGTCGGCTTCTCGATCATGATGGCGGCCCTGATGGAGGGCTCCCAGGACGACTTCATGCGGCAGCTGATCGACGCCCTGCCGCACATCGCGATCTCGGACGAGCGGCGCCAGGCGCCGCACCAGCCCGCCGAGGAGGTCTATGCGGCCACGAAGATCTACGGCCTCACGCCCGAGGAGCGCCGGCGCGGCATCAAGAATCCGCTCGCCATCATGGCCGCGATCGAGAGCTGGGTGCCGGGGGCGATCGCGCCCTCGGTGAAGACCCAGGCGATCCTGCGCTATGCCGGGCGCGACGTCGGCGCGAGCGTGCTCGGCATCGACCCGCATCGCGAGCCCAAGGTCTCGGCGCTGCCGAAGCAGATGCGCCAGGGCACGCTCGCCTCCCTGTTCCGCGCCTCCAACGCCATCATCCTGGGCAGCCGTCTCGCCGAGAAGATCGGCGCCCGGGTCGGCGCCAGCATCACGGTGCAGACCGGCGAGGGCGTGCAGATCAGCGCCCAGGTGGTCGGGCTGTTCCATTCCGGCGTGCGCCAGGTCGACGAGGCCACCGCCTATGTGCTGGTGAAGACCGGGCAGGTGCTGGCGCGCCAGACCGGCCTCGTCAACGAGCTGCGCCTGCGCGTCGCGGACGCCATGGCGGCGCGCGAGATCGCGGGGCGGATCGAGCGCGAGACCGGCTACAAGGCGGTGTCCTGGCAGGAGGCGCACGAGGACCTGCTCAGCGCCTTCACGATCCGCAACGTCATCATGTTCACGGTGGTGGGCGCGATCCTGCTGGTGGCGAGCTTCGGCACCTACAACATCATCTCCACCATCACCCACGAGAAGGCGCGCGACATCGCGATCATGAAGTCGCTCGGCCTGCCCGAGGCGACGGTGCGGCGCATCTTCGTGCTCGAGGCCGTGCTGATCGGCCTGCTCGGCGGCCTGCTCGGCTGGATGCTCGGCTATCTGCTCTGCCTCGGCCTCGGCAGCGTCGAGATCAAGAGCCCCTTCATGGACGCGACCCGCCTGCCGATCGCCTGGTCGCCGCTGCACTACGCGATCGCGGCCGCCGTCGCGGTCGCCTCCTCGGTCGCGGCCGGCTACTTCCCGGCGCGCAAGGCCGCCCGCGTGCATCCGGTCGAGATCATCCGGGGCGCGACGTGAGCGCGCTGATCGAGGCCCGCCGCGTCACCCGCATCCTGCCCGGCGTGGTGCCGACCACCCTGGTGCACGACATCGACCTCGCGATCGGCGACAACGAATTCCTCGCCATCACGGGGCCGTCCGGCTCCGGCAAGTCCTCGCTGCTCTACCTGCTCGGCCTGCTCGACCTGCCGACCGAGGGCGAGGTGCTGGTCCGCGGCACCGCCACGGCCCGGATGGACGAGGAGGAGCGCGCCTTCACGCGCCTCTCCGGGCTCGGCTTCGTGTTCCAGTTCCACTTCCTGCTGCCGGAGTTCACCGCGCTCGAGAACGTGATGCTGCCGATGCGCGCGCTCGGCCGCCTCGCCGAGCCCGCGATGCGGCAACGATCGCGCGATCTGCTGGCTTCCTTCGGGCTCGAGGATCACGTCGACAAGCGCCCGGACCAGCTCTCCGGCGGCCAGCGCCAGCGCGTCGCGGTCGCCCGCGCGCTCGCCAACGAGCCGCCCGTGATCCTCGCCGACGAGCCGACCGGCTCGCTCGACTCCAAGTCGAGCGAGCAGGTGTTCGAGATCCTGCGCGACCTGGTCGACGCCCGCGGCAAGACCGTGGTCGCCGTGACCCACGACCTCGAGCTCGCGGCGCGCATGGACCGCCGCGTGCAGCTCGTCGACGGGGCGATCGTCGCCGACGAGCGCAACCCGGTTCCCGCCGTCGGCAGGAGCTAGGCCGGCCCGACCGCCTCCGCCTCCACCTCGAACTTGAGCGCCGGCGAGGCGAGCCCCGCGACCACCAGATAGGTCGAGGAGGGCGCGTGCTGGCCGAGCTTGCGCGTGCGCACCTCGCGCACGACGTTCACGGCATCGGGCGAGGGATCGGCCACGAAGGCCGTCAGCTTGACGATGTGCTCCGGCCCCAGGTTCTCGGCCGCCAGCACCGCCAGGAGGTTGTCCCAGGCCTGCTCGACCTGCGCCGCGAGACCCTCGGCGATCCTGCCGTCCGGCGCGATGCCGACCTGGCCCGCGCAGACGAGGCGCTTCACGCCCGGCCCGAGGGCATGCACGGTGCCGTGGCTGTAGCGCGCCACCGGGGGCGCCACGGTCGGCGGGTTGAAGCGGCGGATGAGATCGTCGGGCATCGGGGCTTCTCCTCGGTTGTCTCACGTCTTGCGCGGGCATCGCGGCTCATAGACAGTGTAGACGGGGCGTGGCGAATCGCCATGCCGGCGAGCGGGAGGTCAGCGTGCGCCTGAGCGCCGTTTTCGTCGCCCTGTGCATGGTGCTCGTTGCGGCCTCGCTCGGCGCCGTGCTCTGGCTCTACTTCGGCATCAGCAGCACCGACTCGGCCGTGGTGGCGGTCGCCGCCCTCACGGCCCTGGCGATCGTCAATTCCATCACGGGCCGGGCGCGCGACCGCGGCGAGGTCGGCGACAATATCGCGGACCTCTCGCGCGGCACCGCGGATCTCGGCCGCCAGGTCTCCGAGCTCGCCCGCCGCGTGGCGGCGCTCGAGGAGGATCTCGAGAGCGAGATCGCGACGCTGCGCGCCGCCAGYCAGCCGATGAGCGCGGAGCTCGACGAGCTCGGAACCCTGGTCAAGGAGCTGGCCGAGGCGGTCGCGAGCCACGAGAATGCCCTGGTCGGCCTCGCCAGCGCCGCGGCGCCGGCGCCGGCCGCGCCCGTGGCGGTGCCCGAAAGCGCCGAGACGGCCGACCGCGCCGAGCTCGGCGAGCCCACGCAGGCCGTCCAGCCGCCTACCGGGCGCTTCCGCGGCAAGGATCCGGCCGAGATCGCCGCGCTGGTGACCCGTGCCGTGGAGGCGAACCGGGTCGACCTCTATCTGCAGCCGATCGTCACCCTGCCGCAGCGCAAGGTGAGGTACTACGAGGCCATGTCGCGGCTGCGCGACGAGGACGGCGAGCTGGTTCTGCCGGCGGACTTCCTCTCCCATGCCGAGGCAGCCGGCCTGATGCCGGCGATCGACAACCTGCTCCTGTTCCGCTGCGTCCAGGTGGTGCGCCGGCTCACCGCCAAGAACCGCGAGGTCGGCCTGTTCTGCAATGTCTCGGTCTCGACCCTGCTCGACACCGACATCTTCCGGCAGGTCTTGGACTTCCTCGAGGCGAACCGGGTGCTGGCGCCTTCGCTGGTGTTCGAGTTCGCCCAGGGCGCGGTGCGCGGCATGGGGCCGATCGAGCACGAGAGCCTGGCGGCGCTCGCCGGGCTCGGCTTCCGCTTCTCCCTCGACCACGTCACCGACCTGCGCATCGAGCCGCGCGAGCTCGCCGACCGCGGCTTCCGCTTCGTCAAGGTGCCGGCCGCGCTGCTGCTCAGCCGCACCGGCGCGCCCGGCTCGGACATCCATCCGGCCGACTTCTCGGACCTGCTCGGGCGCTTCGGCATCGACCTGATCGCCGAGCGCATCGAGAGCGAGGGCATGGTGGTCGACCTGCTCGACTACGACGTGCGCTTCGGCCAGGGTTTCCTGTTCTCGCCGCCGCGCCCGGTGCGCAGCGAGGTGCTGCAGGGCGTGGCCGAGCCGGCGAGGCGCGTGGCCGAGCCCGTCGCCCGGACCGCGCCGACCCCGACGCCCGAGCCGGCCCGCCCGCCCCTCGAGCGCCGCGCCGGCGCCATCGCCCAGCTTGCCCGTGGCGTCGTCCGCCGCGCCTGAGTGCAGGCGGTCTGCTCCGGAATTCTCCCTCCGCACGCGGAACCCGGGAACCCGGGGCCCCGTGACGGCGCCGGCCGGATCGTCTATCTGGGCGCTCCCGCCCGTCGATCCCGGCAGCCGCCATGAAGCTTACCGACAAGTTCTCCGCGCTCGCGCCCCGCTACGAGGCGGTGCTCTCCGACGTGTGGGGCGTGCTGCACAACGGGGTGGCCGCCTTCCCGGAGGCGGGCGACGCGCTGGTGCGCTTCCGCGCCCAGGGCGGCACCGTGGTGCTGATCTCCAATGCGCCGCGGCCCGGCGGCTATGTGGCGCGCATGCTCGAACGCCTCGGCGTCCCGCGCGAGGCCTATGACGACATCGTGACCTCGGGGGACGTGACGCGGGATTACGTGGCGGGCCGGCCGGGCGGCCGCGTGTTCCATATCGGCCCCGAGCGCGACCATTCGGTCTTCACCGGCCTCGATGCGCCGTTCGCGCCGCTCGAGGCGGCCGACTACGCGATCTGCACCGGCCTCTTCGACGACGACACCGAGACGCCCGAGGACTATCGCGCGCTGCTCGGCGCCCTGCGCGCGCGCGGCCTGTTCATGGTCTGCGCCAATCCCGACAAGGTGGTCGAGCGCGGCGATCGCCTGGTCTACTGCGCGGGTGCGGTCGCGGATCTCTACGGCGAGCTCGGCGGCGAGGTGCTCTATGCCGGCAAGCCGTACCGGCCGATCTACGATCTCGCCCGCGCCAAGGTCGCCGCCGCGCGCGGCCGCGAGGTGGCGCTGCAGCGCATGCTCGCGATCGGGGATTCGGTGCGCACCGACCTGCGCGGCGCCGTCGATCTCGGGGTCGATTGCCTGTTCGTCACCGCCGGCATCCACGCCGAGGAGCTCGGCCACCGCGAGGATCCGGATCCGACCGCGCTCGCCGCCATGTTCGCGGCCGTGGGCCAGCTTCCCAAGGCGGTCACCAGGCGTCTCGCCTGGTAGCCGCGCGACGCCTCAGCCGAACAGCTTGTCGACCATCTTCTGGTCGTGGCCCTGGCCTTCGAGCTGAGGGCCATTGAGCAGGAACTTCTCCTTGCGCTCGGCGCGCGCGCGCTCGGCCTCGGTCAGGAAACCGTCCAGGTCCTTGGCCTGCATCACGTCGGCGAAGCGCGCCACGCGCGACTCGATGTGCTGCAGCGTCTCGACCACCTTGGCGATGCGCTGGCCCGTGATGTCCTGGAACGAGCAGGCCTCGAACACGACCATCATCTTGTCGTCGACCATCGCCTTGTAGGCGGCCGGGTCGCTCGCGTCCGCCGCCATCACGGCCTCGGCGCATTCCATGATCGTGTTGGTGGCGTTCTCGGTCGCCTTGACGATGGCGCCGAGCTCCTCGCCCGCCGAGGGAATGCGGGTGTTCTTGAGCTCGTTGACCTGCAGCACGCCGATCTCGCGACGCATCGATTCGATGTAGCCGGCGATCTCGCGCAGCTCGCCATAGACCTTGGCGTCCATCGCCTGGAAGAAGCCCTGCAGCGACTGCGCCGCGACCTCTGCGAGCGTGATGATGTCGTGGAACGTGACGTTGTCGCGCTTCTGCCTGAGGAACTCGATCAGGCGGTCGAAATGGCTCGCATCGGCCAATGCCATGGCCCGTCTCCTGTCCGATCCCCGCTGTCCGGCGGGTTGCCCCCGACCCGCCCGTGCTTGTTGTCGTTGCGGGCGGGCGCGGACCGGCGAAGCGGTCCGCTGTGACGTGTCCGGCTACTCGGCGAACACGGCCTCGATCTTGGTCTTCAGCGTCTGGGCGTTGAACGGCTTGACGATGTAGTTGTTCACGCCGGCCTTCTTCGCCGCGATCACGTTCTCGGTCTTGGACTCGGCCGTCACCATGATGAACGGCGTCTTGTTGAGGCCCGGATCCGCCCGCACCTCCTTGAGCAGCTCGTAGCCCGTCATCGGCTCCATGTTCCAGTCGGAGATCACGAGCCCGTATCTCTTCTCGCGCATCTTGGCGAGCGCGGCCGAGCCGTCGGAGGCGTCGTCGATATCCTCGAAACCCAGCTGCTTCAGGAGATTGCGGATGATGCGGATCATCGTGTTGTAGTCGTCGACCACGAGGATCGGCATCGTCATATCGACAGCCATCTTTCCTTCTCCGTTACGCGTCGTTCTGGCGCGCTCGCGCCCGTCGCCTCGGACACTTTGTCGATGAGAAGTATCCCGCTCGGACGTTCGGCCCGGCCCCTTCCCAGCGCCGCGAAGCTAGCAAGTCCGGTTGAATATCCGGTTAATCGGGCGCGCCTCGGGGGCGCCGGCGTGCCGGACGGCGCCGACGAAAGGCCAGTTGCGGCCGCGGCCCATCCTGTCTAGGGAGGATTAACCCTTCCTCAACGATGCCGCGCCGTGGCCATGGCCGACCGATACCCAGCGCCCCCCGTCGATCCCCGCATGCTGCGCGTCCTCTGTTTCGAGGACCTCCACGTCGGCATGCGCGAGGTCCTGATGAAGACCGTCATGGAGACGGACGTGGTCGGCTTCGCCCGCATCTCGGGGGACGAGAATCCGATCCACCTGTGCGACGTCTATGCCTCCGGGACCCGTTTCGGCCAGCGGATCGCCCACGGCCTCTACACCGCGAGCCTGATCTCCGCGGTGCTCGGGACACGCCTGCCCGGCCCGGGCGCCGTCTACCGCTCCCAGACGCTGAACTTCCACGCGCCCGTGAAGATCGGCGACGTCGTCACGGTCACGGTCGAGGTGGTCGAGCTGGTGCCCGCCGGACGCAAGGTCAGGCTCGCCTGCGAGGCCCTGGTGGACGGGCGGGTGGTGCTCGACGGCGAGGCGATCGTCTCCGTGCCGCCGCGCGAGAGCACCTGACGCCCGCCCGGCGGCGCGGGCGGAACATCGCGCCCGTCCCGCATCGAGCGATCCGGGCCGTCGCCGGTTGTGACAAGCCCGCGACTGTAAGTTAATACTCGATCAACGTTCGATTTGCGTTCCGAGTCGCCGACACCGACCGCCCGCCCCCCGCGAGCAGAGGATGCCGAGACGCGTGTTTCGAAACGCCGCGAAGAAGAAACCGGACCGGCTGCGCACGTCGGTCAACGCCCTGATCGGGGGGGTGTTCGTCACGCTATCCCTGCTGCTCGCCGCAAATCTCTGGTGGCGCCATCAGGAGAGCCTCCGCCTCGGCGAGGCGCGCGCCGCGAACCTGGCCCTGATTCTCGGCGAGCACCTCTCGCTCACCCTGACGGCGTTCGAGACCACCCTGCGTCAGCTCGCCCAGCACGGCGAGCGCCTCGGCGGTCCGCGCGCGCCGGCGTCGGCCTGGGCGATCCTCTCGGCCATGCGGGAGAGCCTGCCGGGTGCCGGTTCCATCAGCGTCGTGGACGAGTCCGGCACCATCACGCACTCCACCATCGCCGAGATCGTCGGCCAGTCGCGGCGCGACCTCTATCTGTTCCAGCGGATGACGCAGGGCGCGACCGACGACCTCATTGTCGACAAGCCGTTTCGCGGCCGCGGCGGCCGCCTGTTGATTCCCCTCGGCCGCCGGCTCGCCGCACCGGACGGCAGCTTCGCGGGCGGCATCGTCGTCGCCTTCGAGCCGGAATTGCTGCGCGGCTTCTTCAAGTCGGTGGACGTCGGCACGAACGGCCGCCTGTGGGTGCTGCACCCGGCCGGGCTGGTGCTGTTCCGGGAGCCCTCCGGCGGCGATCCCATGGGCCAGCCGGCGCCCGCGGCGCTCGGCGAGGCCTTCGCGGCCGCGCGCGGCGACGGCGGCCTCCTGCGCGCGCCGCTCGAGCCGTCGGGGCCGGCCTATCTGACGGCCTATCGC
>PQAH01000212.1 GCA_003105195.1 Bradyrhizobiaceae bacterium | reverse complement strand
CCGGGTCCCGATTCTCCTAACGGCCCGTTAACGCAGCCGTGGTGAAGTGGACGCAATGTGACGTACGGCCACCGGTAGTTGTCCGATCTTGGCGCCGCCAGCGCGGCCGACTACCCAGGGGCACGGGCGAGCGAACACTGCGGATGGCTCGATGCTGAGCGACCTCTCTCCCACTCTCGATGCGAACCCGTCCGGCCCCGCGGGCGCGAAGGAGCGGCCCATCGATCTCGTGCATCTCGCGCGCACGACTCTCGGAGACCGCGCGCTCGAGCGCGAGGTGCTGCATCTGTTCGACCGGCAGGCGGGCGCGCTGATCTCGCGCATGCGTGCCGCGCCCACGGGCGGCATCGCACCGCTCGCGCACACGCTGAAGGGCTCGGCGACCGGCATCGGCGCCTGGCGCGTCGCGCGCGCCGCCGCGGCGCTCGAGGTCGCGACCGGCACCGGCGAAGCCGACATCTCGGCGGCGCTGCAGCGTCTCGCCGAGGCGACGACGGAAGCGCGGGCCGTGATCGCGGACCTGCTCAAGGCGAATTGACGGCGGCCGCCGCGGGCATTTGCCCCCGCCGGCCCGAGCCGTTATAGGAGGCCGCCGTCCGTCCGGACGGCGGATGTCCCACACGCTTCAGCCGATGCCCAAGATCACCTACATCACTTCCGATGGCACCGTGCGCACGGTCGAGGCCGAGGTCGGCGCGACCGTCATGGAAACCGCCATCAAGAACGGCGTGCCCGGCATCGAGGCCGAGTGCGGCGGCGCCTGCGCCTGCGCGACCTGCCACGTCTATGTGGACGAGGCCTGGCGCGAGAAGACCGGCGAGCCCTCGCCGATGGAAGAGGACATGCTCGATTTCGGCTACGACGTGCGGCCGAGCTCGCGCCTCTCCTGCCAGATCAAGGTCTCGGACGACCTCGACGGGCTCGTCGTGCGGGTCCCGGAGCGGCAGGCCTAGCTCACGCACCGTGCGCCGTCAGCTGCCGCAGCCGCGCGACGGCGTCGTCGGGCAGCGGCCGCGGCCGGCGGCTCGCATCGTCGATCAGGACGATGGTCGCGCGGCCGGTGGCGGCGCACAGCCCGTCGCGGAAGATCGCCTGCACGACCGTGTAGGAGGAGCGGCCGATCGCCGCGATGCCGGTGCCGATCTCGATCGTGCCCGGCCAGCGCAGCTCGCGCAGGAAATCGATCTCGCTGCGCGCGAGCACGAAGTTCGCGCCCGGCACAAGCAGCCCGTTGGCGGGATCGCGGAACAGGGTCACGCGGCCGCTCTCGAAGAAGGTCGCGAACACGGCATTGTTGACGTGGTTCTGCGGGTCGAGGTCGCCGTAGCGGACGATCTCGGTGACCCGTCCCGGGAAATCCTCGAGACGCGGCGGCGGCGGTCGGCTCATGGCCGGGTCCCCGGAGGCGGGCGGCGCGGCGGGGCGGCGACAGTCGAGGTCATGGGGCTCGTGGGGATCGCGCGGAAGGGCGCGCCGGGATTTCCACGCCGCGCGGCCGCTCGTCAAGCGCGGGCTTGATGGAAATCAACCACCCGGCCGCGCCGGAAGGCGATGAAGAGGCTCGCCCGCCTCGGGTCGACCCGCCCTCCGTTCTCGGCTAAGAGGCCCCGTTCCGACTGCCAGATGGATGCCCCATGACCGAAACGATCAAGACGGACGCGCTCATCATCGGCGCCGGCCCGGTGGGCCTGTTCGCGGTGTTCGAGCTCGGCCTCCTCGACATGAAGGCGCACCTCGTCGACATCCTCGACAAGGTCGGCGGCCAGTGTGCCGAGCTCTATCCCGAGAAGCCGATCTACGACATTCCGGGCATTCCGCTCATCACGGGGCAGGGCCTCACCGAGGCGCTGATGGAGCAGATCAAGCCGTTCGGCCCGACCTTCCACCTCGGCGAGATGGTCGAGAGCGTCGAGAAGATCGGCGAGCCGCTGTTCCGGGTGACCACCGACCGCGGCAAGGTGTTCGAGGCCAAGGTCGTGGTGATCGCCGCGGGGGGCGGCTCGTTCCAGCCGAAGCGGCCGCCGATCAACGGCATCGAGCCCTACGAGGGCAAGTCGGTGTTCTACGCGGTGCGACGCATGGAGCAGTTCCGCGACCAGCGCCTGCTGATCGTCGGCGGCGGCGACTCGGCGCTCGACTGGACCCTCAACCTGCAGCCGCTCGCCCGGCGCGTGACGCTGGTGCACCGGCGCGACGAGTTCCGCGCCGCGCCCGACAGCGTCAACAAGATGCGCGCCCTGGTGGAGAGCGGTGCCATGGACCTGCGCCTCGGCCAGGTGACGGCGCTCGAGGGCGTGAACGGGATGCTCGCGGCCGCCGTCATCAAGAGCAATGACGGCACCAGCACCCGCGTCGAATGCGACGCCATGCTGCCGTTCTTCGGGCTGACCATGAAGCTCGGCCCGGTCGCCAGCTGGGGCGTCGCGCTGCAGGGCGACCTGATCCCGGTCGACACCGAGAAGTTCGAGACCAATATCCCGGGCATGTTCGCGGTCGGCGACATCAACACCTATCCGGGCAAGCTGAAGCTGATCCTGTCGGGCTTCCACGAGGTCGCGCTGATGGCCCAGAAGGCGCACCGCTACGTCTACCCGGACAAGCGGCTCGTGTTCCAGTACACGACCTCGTCCACCAGCCTGCAGAAGAAGCTCGGGGTCGGCTAGCGCGTGTTCCGGCGAAGCGGATAGCGGTTCGCCGACGGGACCATGCGAACGCCGCGTCGAAGCCCGCTCGACGCGAGCCGAAACGGCTGCAGGGAACATGGCCATCCCCGGCGCGTCGCCGGCGCGGGGCGCCGGCGTCACCTGGGACAAGGACACCCTCGACCGCTTCATCGCGAATCCCGACGCGGTGATCCCGGGCGCCACAACATGAAGCCCTATGGCGGGCTCGCCTCGGCCGAGGAGCGGGCGAAGATCGTCGCCTTCCTGGAGGCGAGCGGCCGCTGAGCCCTCAGCGTGTCGTGCGATCCAGGTACTGCTCCAGCAGCGGGTGCGGCCCGCTCGAACCGTCGGAGCGGTCGGGCGCCGGCAGCGGCTCGGAGGTGACCGGGATCTCGGCGGCCGGCAGCGAGAGCACGCGGCGCATCTCGCGCAGCGCGGCATCCGCCATGGCGGCGTGCCCCTCGGCGGTCGGGTGCACGGCGCCGCCATAGACGGCGGAGAGCACGCCCCAGGTGGCGTCGTGGATGTCGGTCGGCTGCAGTGTGGACGGCGTGCCCTCGGGGAAGGTCATGGCCGCGAAATAGCTGTCATTGGCGGTGCGGATCCAGCGGGTGCGCGGCGCATAGGCGCGGAACTCGCTCGCCGGACGGCCGCAGGCGAGCGGCTCGGTCGCGCCGGCGACCGAATTCTCCGCGAAGCTCCGGCCGTCCGGGAGGAAGCAGGCGCGGTCGAAGTCCGGGTCGCCGAGCGAGCGGGCGCAGATGCCGCGGCCGACGAAAGCGCCCTGGTGCGTGTCGACGAAGGTCATGGCCTCGCGCCCGGGGTCGGCGCAGCCGTTCGCGCAGGTGGCGAGCGCCTTCAGGCGCGGCAGGAATTTCGTGCTGACGAAGCCCGCGACCTTGGCGAGGCGCGCGCTGTCGAGGCCGAAGGCCGGATGCACGTCGAAGCCGTCGGCGCCGCCCGGGCACTGGGCGCCGTCGCTGCTGAGCGCCGGATGCCCGTAGGAGACGAAGACGACACGCGAGAGGTCGCCGCCCACCATCGGCGCGAGCGC